>CAYWUN010000013.1:0-45734 GCA_964461315.1 uncultured Aestuarium sp. | reverse complement strand
GGAAAGACGGCAAGCCGCTCTTTGCCGGCGACAAGTATGCCGATCTCAGCCAGGAAGCCCTGTACTTTATCGGCGGCATCCTCAAGCACGCCAAGGCGCTCAACGCCTTCACCAACCCGTCGACCAACTCGTACAAGCGTCTGATCCCGGGCTTCGAAGCTCCGGTTCTTCGTGCGTACTCGGCTCGTAACCGTTCGGGTTGCGTTCGTATTCCGTGGTCGGAGTCGCCGAAGGCAAAGCGCGTTGAGGCTCGCTTCCCCGATCCGGCAGCTAACCCCTACCTCGCTTTCTCGGCTCTGCTTATGGCTGGCCTTGACGGCATCAAGAACAAGATCGATCCGGGCCCGTCTTCGGACAAGGACCTTTACGATCTGCCGCCGGAAGAACTGGCAGCAATCCCGACCGTTTGTGGTTCGCTCCGCGAAGCTCTCGAAGCTCTCGAAGCAGACATGGACTTCCTCCTCGCTGGTGACGTGTTCACCAAGGAGCAGCTTCAGGCCTACATGGACCTCAAGTGGCAGGAAGTTTACGCCTACGAGCATACTCCGCACCCGATCGAATACCAGATGTACTACAGCTGCTAATTGCACTGTTGATATCTTCGGAAAAGGGCACCTTCGGGTGCCCTTTTTCATTTTGAAGCTGCGCACAGAAAGCCACTAAAAAACGCGAGAATGGTCAGACTATTCGCACATGAAGGTCTAAATCAGGCCTCATTCGAGCCGTAACTACAAGTGCAGGCAAACAAGCGTTTGTCTTTGTAATTGTTACTTTTCTGGGCTCGTTATGGCTTTCGATCAAAAAACACCTTTGTCCTTTCAGGATCTTCCGACCGAAGAACGCATTGCAGCGATAGAAAAGCGCTGGAAGGCGCAAAATGCGCGTCAAGGACGTCTGTTTGGAAGCCAACCCAAGAATATTCACCCGCAGATTTGCGAAGATACTGTGAAAGCTCCTAGCCGCCTCGAGCGCCTTCGGAGCCTAATAAAGCGCTAAGCTTTTATCACGACCGTCTTAATCGAGAACACCACTGCATCCGTGTTTGGCAATCGGAACACGGTTTGTCGTTCGCTCCGAATATATGGGCTGTTCTCGGTTCCCACTGGGCGCGGATTGGCCTCGCTATGAGCCTGATACAGTTCGTAGTTTTGATAGCGGAGGAGATTGGCACGCCAAAGCGGCCGACCCACCTGCACACCATCAAAGAACCGCTGAACACGCGATGCGATTGTCGCCTCGTAATGATGCACCGGCATGTGAATGCGCGTCAGCGGATGGCCGATCTTTTCCGAAAGGGTCCAAGCGGCAGGAAAGCCAAGCAGCGCCGCAGTGAGCACATGCTCGTCGCCCTGTTTTTGCAAGATACAGAGATCTTCTTGAACAAGCGCGGCAAGGGTCTCCAGCGGCCTTTCAGGATCAAGCGTCACAACCCGACCATCCGGACACTTCACTTTCTCAACCGAAACGTCAAAACCGCCCAAGTCACGCAGTTCATCTAGGACGAACTGAAAAAGCTCGTTCACCGCGGCCTTAGCATTGGGAAGTACCGAAATATGTGCGGCAGCGTTCTCTCTGACCAGTCTTAGCTTTTCGGTGACCTGTAGGGTGTAAGCCTCGTCTACGCGCAAAATCGGACCGACAACGGGCTGCATTTTGGGGAGCGGAAAACCAGCTGCAATGCGCTGATCTTCGGGCAAACTGTCTTGAAGAATTGCAGTCATGCTCCAGCCTTACTCAAATCGAAAAGCGCGCCAAGAGCCCAAAATGGTCGGATCCGTGCAAGGGGCGCACCTCAACAAAACCCTCACCCGTTTCAGGTATTAGAATGTGGTCGATTGGAAGGATCAACTTCCAGCCAAACTTTGGGAAGGTGGTAAGGTATCCGCCAAGACGTTCAGCCCGCGCGGCCTCTTCAATAAGGCGCACCGAGCCCCCCCACGGCACCATATTGAAGTCGCCTCCAACGAGGATCGGGCCTTCCAGAGCTGCGAGCCCTTTGGTGATCGCAGGGACTTGGTTCGCCTGCGTATAGGGAAACGGCCAGTTCAGATGCACCGAGGCCACCCAAACGGCGGCGCCATCCGGCAACTCAGCCTGTGCCACAACAACGCCGTCGCCGAACTCACACTTTGGGTCGGGCTGGGTCAGTGGATATTTTGAATAGATCGCAATTCCGCCATTTCCCGCAGTCGTACAGGCCAATCGGTGCGGGTAAACGCTCTCAAGCCCATTCAACACGCTCATATTGTCGTTCGAGGTTTCCTGAAGCGTAACAAAATCTGCGTCTGCCCGAAGAATGTCATCAAGCAGCGACTGACGATCTGTGCCATTCCAAAGCATGTTCTTTTGATAAAGCGAAAGCGAGCCGGCTTGCCCCTGCCCTCCATGCAGCGCCCAGATCGTATCGATGCTCGACGCAACCACACCGACAAGCACGAATGCGGCAAAGAGACGTGTGCGCATAAACAACAGAGCAAAGACAACCGCATAACCTGCGATGAGCAACAGCGGGCGTACAACAGCCAATGAATCCGCAAAGGCAATCAGGGTTCCCAAATGGGAAAATCCGATCCCGACAAGGATCAACACCGCAATTGTTCTTGTGTACCTCGACATCTGCTCTCTATTGGCTTCTCGATCGCAACTTACCTTTGTTTACAGGTTTGACAATCGTTGGCCGCGACCCCAAGCGAGACAATGCCGACGCTTTTGGATACGTTTCGGCAAAGGAGTTACCCCATCAGACTTGCCGCCAGCCCCCCTTGGCATTAAGAGGCAGCCAATCCTTATGTCAAAGAGGCTGCTCGCTATGATCCCCCGTTACGCCCGCCCCGATATGGTTGCCATCTGGTCGCCGGAAACCAAGTTCAAAATCTGGTACGAGATTGAGGCACATGCCTGTGATGCACAGGCCGATCTGGGCGTGATCCCGCGCGAAAATGCCGACGCAGTCTGGAAAGCCAAGGACGTCGAATTCAACGTTGACCGTATCGACGAAATCGAAGCCGTTACCAAGCACGACGTTATTGCATTCTTAACCCACCTTGCCGAACACGTCGGGTCAGAAGAGGCCCGCTTTGTGCACCAGGGCATGACCTCGTCGGACGTTCTGGACACCTGCTTTAACGTTCAGCTGGTCCGCGCCTCCGACATTCTGATCAAAGACATGGAAGCCCTGCTCGCTGCGCTGAAAAAGCGCGCGATGGAGCACAAGAACACCGTCCGCGTCGGTCGCAGCCACGGCATCCATGCCGAGCCGACCACCATGGGTCTGACCTTTGCTCGTTTCTACGCAGAAATGGACCGCAACCTTGCCCGCCTCAAGCTCGCCCGCGAAGAAATCGCGACCGGTGCGATCTCGGGCGCTGTTGGCACCTTTGCAAACATCGACCCGCGCGTCGAAGAGCACGTCTGCGAAAAGCTGGGCCTCTCGCCCGAGCCGATCAGCACGCAGGTTATCCCGCGTGACCGTCATGCGATGTTCTTTGCGACCCTCGGCGTTATCGCGTCGTCGATCGAAAACGTTGCCATCGAAATCCGCCACATGCAGCGCACAGAAGTTCTTGAAGGCGCGGAATTCTTCTCGATGGGCCAAAAGGGCTCGTCCGCGATGCCGCACAAGAAGAACCCTGTTCTGACCGAGAACCTGACCGGTCTTGCCCGTCTCGTGCGTATGTCGGTCATTCCTGCGATGGAAAACGTTGCGCTATGGCACGAACGTGACATTTCGCACTCTTCTGTAGAGCGTGCGATCGGTCCGGACAGCACCATTACCCTCGATTTCGCGTTGAACCGTCTCACAGGCGTGATCGACAAAATGCTCGTGTTCCCGCAGAACATGCTCGACAACATGAACAAATTCCCCGGTCTTGTGATGTCGCAGCGCGTGCTTCTCGCCCTCACCCAAGCGGGTGTGAGCCGTGAAGATGCCTACTCGATGGTGCAGCGCAACGCGCTCAAAGTCTGGGAAGAGCGTCTCGACTTCCGCGAACTGCTTCTCGCAGACGCTGAAGTGGTCAAGGCTCTGGGCGAAGACGGCATCAATGAAAAGTTCGACATGGAATATCATACCAAACACGTCGATACGATCTTCCGCCGCGTCTTCGGCGAATAATCAAAGAGAAAGGGGCCCACGCGGCCCCTTTTTTTCGATCAAGTTTTTAGATGAGCCCGTGATCGCTTGCCATCGTCGCGGCTTGGGTACTCGTTGCGGCGCCAAGTTTCGTTTTGGCATTGCGCAGTCGCAATTTGACCGCACCTTCACTAATCCCCAAGACATGCGCTGCTTGTTTTAGCCGCATCCCGTCTTTGACCAACGACAAAGTCTCAATCTCGGCATCCGTGAGGTTTGTTGGCGGTGCACTGGCACGGTGAAGGGCCTCAAGATGGCCACGCAACAGGACCATCTCTTCTTCCAAAAATTCACGGTCATCGCGCACAAAGTGTCCGACCGAAATTTGGCCACCTTTCGCCTTGTCGCGAGACGTAAAGCTAGCGCCATATCTCAATCCAAAGCTCGCAGCTCTCTCGAAAAACTCGTGATGCTGACCAAAGGCGGGATCGCTCCAACGAATTGCCCCCCCTATGCGGTAAGCCCAACGAACAATCGGATCCACCAGAACCAATCGTTCGTTCGTGTAGGTCTCGATCCAAGGCTGAGGGAACGCATTCAATTCTTCTTTTGGGAAAGCAAAACCAATCCGCAAGGCGATATAAAACCCCTGTGGCGAGAGCCTATCAAGCTCTTCTTGCTCAAGTTTGCCAACGACCTTCATCGGTAGCGTCACTATTCTCCCCTCGCTTAAACTAAAACTACGACCTTTTTCGCACACGCAAAACTTGTGTTAGCCCGAATAATATACGATTAACTTTTCACCACGCTCTAGGTTCCCAAAATGACATCAATTTTTGACATCACTGAAACCCTAGAAGCTCTCAAAGCAAACGCGCCTTCTGGTTTTGCGCTTGCTATGCGTATCAACTTTAGCACGCCATCATATCTATTCCAGACCTTTTCTCCTGAATGGACCAAAGAGTATTCACTAAATGGCTATGTCTTTGATGACCCTGTTGTTCTTTGGGGTGTAAGCGAAATCGGCATGAAGCGTTGGAGTGACCTAGCGTCACCGGACCAGATCGTGTTCAAAAAATCAGCGGAATATGGCCTTACCTACGGTGTTGCATGCGCAACGAACGGATATGGCGCTCAAAGTTTTTGCGGCATCGCGCGCCCCGATCGCGAGTTTACCGACGCGGAATGCGACACGGCCCATGCGCTATTCTTGACTTTCCACCAGCAGATATCAGCGTTTGAAGCCGCTGATCCCGGCAATCGCGACCAGCTCCGCCTTTTTGCCTCGCAAGTTTCGGAACACACCCAAAAAGTTTGAGATTGTAAGAGTTTATTCAGACTTCTTCGCCTAGTTTCAGTCGCGGAGGTAGTGAAATGCTCGATGGTCAACCCGCGCCTGATGCACACCCTGAAAACAAGCGACGCAAGGCGGCAATTATTCTGCGCCACCTGCTTTCACAGGGCAACGCCATGCCTTTGGCATGCCCTACCCGAGGACGTTCAGGTGTCTTTGACAAAAGAGCTGGGCGAGCTTCCCGACATTGATCAAGCGACGCTTACGCGCATCGTCTCCGAATTCAACGCCGAGCTTGAATCGCTTGCTCTACCGTCGGGTGATGGTCTTCAAGCCGCAACCGAAAGCCTGTCTCCATATCTCAGCAGTGCGGCGCAGGATCGTTTGAGGACGGAAACACTGGGTGCCCCCACTCTTGATCCGTGGACAAGGCTCGCAGGGCTAGACTTGGACACGCGGATACGTCTCGCATCAACCGAAGCGCCCGAAATAGGCGCGATATGGCTTTCGAAACTCGCCGTGGCCGATGCCGCCGATTTGCTTCGTACATTAAGCGGCCCCACCGCGCGCCGCATCGCTCAGTCCATGTCCCGAGTCGAGGTCGCACCGCCTAATGTCATCGCAAGCATCGGTACATCACTGGCCGAGGTGTATTGTGTTCAAAAGACCAAGGGCTTTGATATGCCCAATGGTAAACGCGTGGCCGAGATTTTGAACTCGTCCGACAGTGCAACGCGCGATGCAATACTCGGCGCGCTTGACGAAGACGCCCCAGAATTCGCCAGCACCGTCCGCGAGTCGATCTTCACCTTTGTCGACATCAAAGACCGCATCGAGCCAAAAGACATGCCGAACATCGTGCGAGGTATCCCCCAAGACCAACTGGGCTGCGGCCTCGCTTTCGCGATGTCACAAGGCAGCAAAGCAGAGGCGACCGCAAAGTTCATCCTTGCCAATATTTCCAAACGGTTGGCCAATTCATTGTGCGAGGCAATCGCAGAACGCGGAACCGTTTCCGCCGAAGAAGGCGAGACCGCACATAAAGCGCTCATCGCGTCTGTCAGGGCGCTTGAGGACGGTGGCGAAATCACTCTCGTGAAAAAGCAAAACGGCTAGGTCTTGCCGCGCATCAACTCCCCCCCTAAACAGGGGCACTACAAAGGAGCATTGATGTCCGAACCTCGCAGCCGCTTAAAACTCTCGGAAGACTGGATCAGTTACAAAATTTTCCAGGCTGTCCTTTGGTACGTCGGCCGCAAACCCTATGCGTCACGCGTCGCTTGGTTTGGTCGTTTCTCGGCTAAATTCCTCGGACCGATCGCGGGATATAAACGCCGGATCATCAAGAACCTTGAACTGATCTATCCAGATATGGATCGTGCCGAAAAGGCAGAGTTTGCCGACAAGATGCTCGACAATTTTGGACGCACTCTCTGCGAGAACTTCTTTGGCCGCGATTTCGGCAACTTTCTAAGGGCAAAAGGCACGACGCTCGAAGGTGAAGGCCTTGCGGCGCTTAAGCAAGCCAAGGCCGAGGGCCGCCCTGTACTCATGGTGGCAGGTCATTTTGGCAATCACGAAGCGCCCCGCCATCTCCTCACTGATATTGGGTATACCATTGGCGGCATATATCGCCCGATGTCCAACCGATATTTCGATGAGCATTACGAACAAACGCTCGAAATCCTTGGCGGCGAAGTGTTTCGGCAAGGCCGAGAAGGAACTTTTGCCTTTCACCGATACCTTTTGAACGGTGGCATCGGCATTCTGTTTATTGATGTTCATGACCCTGACGGGGAAAAGCTCCCCTTCTTGGGAAGGCTCTGCGACACACCGATTTCTGCCGCACGCCTTGCAAAACGCTGCAATGCTGTCGTCATTCCATTCTTTGGAATACGCCAAGCAGACGGGCTTGGTTTTCGCTGCGTGCTAGAAGCGCCGGTGCCGATTGACGAGCCCATCCCGATGACACAGGCGATCACGTCAAGATTGGAAGCTCGGGTAAATGAGCACCCAGATCAATGGTTTTGGGTACACCGTCGCTGGAAAAGTTAGTCGATCCGATTTGCCGCTAGAATAGCGCCCTGCCCAGCCTCTTGCAGAATGACCGCCACGGATAGCGAACCTTCTACCGGCAGCTGAAGATTGAGCGGCTGCGCGCCATTCCATTCGCCGGCAATCTGCCAATCACGAACAACATTCGCATAGTCGATCACCTTGCCTTCGTTCTCGCCCCGTTCAATCTCGACGCGCTCGATTGGGCTAAAGCGCACAATCTGGACTGCGACTGGATGACGAAATGGCCCGATGGAACGGGCGTTGATGCTCAATGTGTTGCCTGAACGGTTCGAGCTAAGCTGAACACGGGCGCCGCCGCTTGAAGCAGCGCGCATCGCATCCATCAGTTGCACAGGTTGCGCACCCACAATGTGGGTATGCCCGCCTACGACGAATTGCGGCGTATAGATCGTTCGATCACCCGAGTTATGGGCATAGACCTTTTGCCGATGGGTGAAACGCGGGCTTGCGAATTCGTCCGTCCAGCCAAGATAATCCCAATAATCCACGTGCAGCGCCAAAGCGAGAACGTCATCGCGCGCGGCAAGTTGACCCATCATGTCATCAGCAGGCGGACAGGACGAGCACCCCTGCGACGTGAACAGCTCGACCACAACAGGGACGTCAAGCGCATCTTGCGCCCAAACAGGCGAAGTAACCCCAAGTCCAATAAGTAGAGAAACGATCAAAGCGCGCATCAAAATATCCGCAGTAGTGGCAGCATGCATTCGGTTTAGCCGATCAAACGACATGGTTCCAATCAAGCAATCGAGATTTTTTGTCACCAAATGTTCATTTCGCGTGTTGCCCGCCAAATCAAGATCAACACACGAGACCCGCGCCCAATTATTCCCTCACCTTAGCAGATAGTTACGCAACGCAAACGAAACCAAAGCCTACCGACCCTTGGCACTCGCAAGAGACCAGACAGCGAGCCTGTTCGGGCCGCATTTACCCTGCCAAAGCGATTTTCCACATGAGAGTCAAAGATACAGAGGTTTTCCCTAGGTTTATCCACAACTTATCCACCTGAGTCGCTTTGACGAATCCACGGGGCGGCGGGATGATTGGGCATGATCCAATACACCCACATTCGGCTTGATGCCGGCCAGATCCTACCCCGCCTGCCCGAAGGTCGCGCTTTTGTTGCGGTCATCGTCGCGCATGAGGATAGCGAGCGGTCTTGGCAAGCCGCCATTGCCGAAACCCTTGCAGTTGGGGATTGCGTCATGGCTTGCGTCTATGGATCAGGCGCCGATGAATGGGCCGAGGTTCTCGAACAGGGGTATGTCCTGTCGCAGATCACCGAGGAGCGAAGCGAAGACCTCCCACCGCTAGAAGTCTGGACCCATCAGGCCGCGATGATCGATGACGTCTTCGAAGCCGCAGCCCGCGGCATTCAAGAGAGCGAGCTGGAAGATATCGAGTTGGTGATCGTCTTGGAAATTGGCGAGCCGATCTATTCGATGCAGCTCTCGCGCGCTGGTATGATGGCGCTTGGCAACAGCGGTTTGCGTGCCGCCGTTGCCTGTTGATTACCGCCCTGTTGCTTCTTTGAGAGCAGGCAGAAAGCGGTTCTCATAGTCCGAGCCAATCAGTGGACCCGCAAAGCGGAAGAGCACTGTTCCGTCTCCACCCACGATAAATGTCTCGGGAGGAGCCGTAACACCCCAATCAATCGACGTGCGGCCCTTGGGGTCAAATGCGGATCTGAAGAACGGATTGCCTTCGTCCTCTAGGTATTGCAGTGCATTCGCCTCTGTGTCGCGGAAATTCACCCCCGCCACGCGGTAACCCTCGTCGGCGAGCTCCTTTAACGTTGGATGCTCGGCGCGGCACGGAGGGCACCAGCTCGCCCAGTAATTGACCAAAGTAACTTCACCAGAACGCAGGTCTTGGTCCGTCAACGCGTCAAGCCCTTCGAGTGCTTCGGAGGGAAGCGCAGGCGCTTCACGTCCAATGAATGTCGAGGGAAGATCATCCTCGGCCCCAAAGAACATTCCACCGAAAAAGAGCCCCGCGACAGCAAGAAAGGCCACAGGCGGTATGAGCACAAGCGGAGAGACCTTAGCCATCAGACTCCTCCAGCGCCTCCAGACGTGCTTTGACGCTGCGCGAACGCACAAGGCTCACCGCAACGATCCCAACGAGCAAAGCGAGGCTGAGACCATAAGAGCTTAGGACATGGACAGCATATTTACCGAGTTCAGGCATCAGGCCCTCCGAGCACGGGTTTCAAGCGCGCGAATGCGGCGCAGACGGATTTCGGTGCGGGTGCGCAATAGCACTAGCGCGATGAACAAAAGCACAAAACCAGCGATGGCGACGAGTGCAGGATACCAGAAGATATCGGCCACGTTTTCTTCGGCGTCCATCGACAACGAAGCGCCTTGGTGCAGACCTTGGTTCCAAAAGTTCACCGCATAACGGCTCAGCACAGCAAAGACCGAGCCGACAATGCATAGCACCGAGGTCAGGTCTGCCGCCGTATCAGGATCATCAATCGCGGCCCAAAGCGCGACATAACCGAGGTAGAATAAGAAGAGGATCAGGAACGATGTTAAACGCGGGTCCCACGCCCACCAAGTGCCCCACATTGGCTGGCCCCAGATCGCACCAGTTACGAGCGCGATAAGCGTCATGACGATCCCCACGGGAGCAGCCGCTTTGGCAGCGAGCGCCGAGACGTGGTGGCGACGTATGAGCCAGATGAGCGAGGCGACCAGCATCATGAACCAAGCGTTGATCGCCATGAGCGCCGAAGGCACGTGGATGTAGAAGATTTTGACCGTAGAGCCTTGGCGGTAATCTTCGGGAGTGAAAAAGAACCCCCAGACAAGTCCAGAAACCAAGCAGACCAGAGCCGCGATTGTCACGACCGGTAGGATCGGCGCGGTGAAGCTCATGAATTTCTTTGGGTTTGCGTATTCCCAGAGTGACATTCGGTATTCCCTCTCCCTAGCGCAAATTGATGCGAAGCGCAGCCGCTGTTGCAAATGGCAAAAAGGCAAAGACCCCCGCCGTAACGCCTGCCACCATGACGAGCGGCGTCGTCGTTGTCAGCCCCTCTGCCCCGCGACGAACGGTCTCTGCGCCGAAAATAAGAGTAGGCACATAAAGCGGAAGAACAAGGAGCGACATCAAAAGACCGCCGCGGCGCAGTCCAACCGTCAAGGCCGCTCCAAAGGTCCCAATCATCGACAGTGCAGGTGTTCCAAGCGCGAGCGAGATAAAGAGAAACCAATAAGCCTCCGGCTTGAGGTTCAAGAGAAACCCAAGAGCTGGTGCAGCAAGCGTGAGAGGTAGCCCTGTGGTGATCCAATGCGCCAGAGCTTTGACAAAGGCCGCCCCTTCGAGTGGCAGAGGCGATGTGGCGATAAGCGCAAGCGCACCGTCCTCATAATCGAGCGCGAAAATCCGATCTAGCGAGAGGAGCGCGGCAAGAAGCGAAGCCACCCAAAGAATGCCAGGCGCAATTCTCGACAGGATTTCAGCCTCGGGGCCGACGCCAAAGGGCACAAGCACTACAACGATCAAAAAGAACGCAAGGCCAAGGCCAAAGCCGCCCCCTGCCCGCACAGCGAGCCGAAGATCACGTAAGAGAAGCGCGATCACAGAAAGGCCTCATCGCTGGACCCACCCGCGTCATAGGCTGCTCGGAAAGGCTCAAGATCAAGTTCAGGGGCCTCAAGGCCAAGGTCAATATGCGTCGCAATGACTGCAATGCCACCGTTGGCAAGATGCTGGTCCTTGAGAAAATCGGCGAAGAGCTTGACCGAGAAACGGTCGAGCGAGACAGTTGGCTCGTCGAGGAACAGGATTTTTCGCCCGATCACTCCAAGCCGCGCAAGCCCCAGACGGCGCTTTTGTCCCGCGGAAAGAGTGCCTGCAAAGCGCTCGCGTAACTCGACAAGATCAAAGGCTTCAAACACGTTCTCCTCAACAGAGGTACCATGCACCGAAGCCCAAAACTCCAAATTCTCGCGCACGGTCAGCTGCGCTTTGATCCCGTCTGCATGGCTGGCATAGGCGCTCTGATCCTCGGTACATTCAATTGTGCCAGCAAGCGGCGGCTGGAGCCCCGCGAGGGTGCGCAAAAGCGTCGTCTTACCGATCCCGTTGGCGCCACGCAGAACAAGCGCCTCGCCCTCTTTCAAACGGAAATTCACCCCTTCAATAAGGGGCACACCACCACGGGCACAGGCGAGATCAGTTACAACGAGTTCCATGCTCAAAGGCTTAACCCACCCCACGCCCTGAGAAAAGCTCAGACAGGCAGCAGCGCCAAAGCGACGCGCCGTCCCTCGGACAAAAGAACGTTATAGGTGCGGCAGGCTGCGGGCGATGCCATGCTCTCGACGCCAAGCCCCGCCTTTTCCAGAGCCTCACGAAACGCGGCGGGCAAATGTGCGATCTCGGCGCCCGTGCCGACAAAGACCACGTCCAGATCGGAGGCTGAGGCGATGAGCGTCGCGGTATCCTCGTATCCGCCCCAAGGCGCGATCCCCTGCGGAAGCACGGCGATTGCGCCTTCGTAAACCTTGCCGCCCAGCCGGAAAAACCCCGGGCCATAGCCTTCGACGGGAACTGCGTCAGTATAGACAACTTCATTCAGTCGCATCTTGCACCTTTCCTCAAAAGCGAAAAGGCCCCGCCCTTGGGCAAGGCCTCTGTATCCTTAGGCATCAATATCCATGAACTGATTGCCCGTTGGTTTCTTTTCCTTGGACCAGTCGCGCTTGACCCCGAGCATAAGCACAATGTTTTTCGCGACATAGATCGACGAGTAGGTGCCAACCACAATGCCCCAAGTGATCGCAAAGACGAAACCACGGATCACATCGCCGCCCAAAACCAAGAGCGCGATAAGAGCGAGAAGCGTCGTGCCCGACGTCATCAAGGTTCGGCTCAGCGTCTCATTCGCAGAAAGGTTCAGAACTTCGATCAAAGGCATCTGCTTGAACTTAATAAGGTTCTCACGTGCACGGTCGAACACAACGACAGTATCGTTGATAGAATACCCCACGATGGTCAAAAGCGCTGCCACGATGGCCAAGTCGAATTTGATCTGGAACAGAGACCAAAGACCAATTGTCAAAGCCACATCGTGCACAAGCGCCAGAACCGCACCGATCGCAAACTGCCACTCAAAGCGAACCCAGATGTAGAGCACGATTGCGACAAGCGATCCAAGCACAGCGTAAATCGCCGTCTTGATAAGCTCGCCAGACACCTTTGGGCCAACGCTTTCGACCGATGGGAAGGTAATCGACGGATCAACCGTTTGAAGCGCGGCCTCCACATTTGCGATGAGGTCAGCCGAAACGCTTTCCTGTCCGTCCTGCGCCTGAATGCGCACCATCGCGACATGCTGATCTTCGCGGAAGGTCGGATCGAACACTTCGGTGATGGTCACATCGCCAAGGCCCAAAGGCTCAATCACGGCGCGGTATGAGGCCACGTCAACAACTGCGGTCGAATCCGTGCGGATCGTCGTGCCGCCTCGGAAATCGATGCCAAAGTTCAGCCCCATCACAACAAAGAGGATGACAGAGGCAATCACGGCAATAACCGAAGCCCCAAAAGTAACGCGAGCAACGCGGAAGAAATTAAAGTTCGTATTGTCCGGAACAAGTCTCAGGCGCATCAGATCAAACCTCGATGGATTTCGGACGGCGGCGTTGGAACCACCAGACAATAAGAAGGCGCGTCGCAAAGATCGCGGTGAAGACAGAGGTCACGATGCCAAGACCAAGCGTGGTCGCAAAGCCGCGCACCGGACCAGAACCGACAAGCCAAAGGATCGCGGCCGTCATAAAGGTCGTAACGTTTGCGTCAAGAATGGCCGAGAGTGCGCGTTCATAACCAAGCTCGATCGCACGTGCCGGCCCTTTGGCAACTTTAAGCTCTTCGCGGATACGTTCAAACACCAACACATTCGCATCGACCGCCATACCAATCGTCAGAACAATACCGGCGATGCCAGGGAGCGTCAGCGTCGCACCAAGAACCGAAAGAGCGCCAAAGATCAGAGCTACGTTCAGCATCAGTGCGATATTGGCAAACAGACCGAAAATGCCATAGCTCAACATCATAAAGACAATTACACCGCCCATACCCACGAGAGCTGCGATTTTGCCTGCATCAACCGAATCCTGACCAAGTTCGGGACCGATGGTCCGCTCTTCAAGGAAAGTCAGCTCTGTCGGAAGAGCACCAGCACGCAAGAGAACTGCCAGATTGGTCGAACTCTCAACTGTGAAGTTTCCGGTGATAATACCCGAACCGCCAGCAATATGGGCCTGAATAGTCGGTGCAGAAAGCACCTCGTTGTCCAGCACGATGGCAAAGGGTGCACCGATATTTTCAGCAGTGTAATCGCCGAATGCACGGGCACCCGTCGGATTGAATTGGAAGGAAACTGCAGGACGACCATTCTGGTCAAACGCAGGCTGAGCATTGGTCAGCGTCTCGCCCGTTACAACGGGCGTGCGCTCGAGCACATAGTAAACGCCTTCTTGCTCAGCGTCAGGAAGGATCTCGTTCCCCGCGCCCGGATTTTCATCTGGATTGCTGGTGCGCCCGACTACAGGCTGAAAGGTTAGCTGAGCCGTTGTGCCGATCCAACCTTTGAGTTCCTGTGCCGATTTGGCACCGGGCACCTGAATAAGAATGCGGTCTTCGCCTTGCCGCTGGATGCTCGGCTCGCGGGTTCCTGCCGCGTCGATACGGCGGCGTATGATCTCAAGCGACTGCAAAACAGTGCGCTCATCGCTTGCCATCTTTTCCGCCTCGGAAAGGTCGATGGTGATAAGATCACCTGCGCCGCTCACAACAATGTTGCTCTGGCCAGCACCGGTAAGCGTCACAACCGGTTGCGCCAACCCACGAACCAGCTCAAGCGCGCGATCCATCGCATCAGCGTTAGAAATCTTCACGCGCAGTAGGCCATCGTCGCTTTCCTCGCGGGTGACAAAGCCGACTGTGTCGCGCTCGCTGACCAATACGTCACGCACTTGAGTCCACATCCCGTCGAGCGTCGACGCATAAACATCCGCGACCTGAACTTCGGCCAAGAGATGCGCACCGCCGCGCAAATCAAGTCCGAGGTTCACAATCCCTGACGGAAGGAACGATGGCCACAAACCAGTGGCCTCCTCCAAAGCGGGATCGCTTGCACCCGCTTCAATGGCAGTTACGGCGTCATTGTGCTGTTCCACACGCGAATAAAAGAGATTCGGCATGGCCAGCAACAGACCGACCACGCAGGTCAGCACAATCAGCGCCTGCTTGAAAATCGAAATCTGGAGCATGGTCGGTCTTCTTTATCTGCTTATTCGGCTTTAGCCGGCTCGGTCTTGTTGACGACCTGAGCGATGGTTGCACGCACAACGCGGATCACAACGCCGGAAGCGATCTCAACTTCAACTTCATTGTCGTCTTTGACCTTGGAAACTTTGCCAATGATCCCGCCTTGGGTCACGACTTGGTCACCGCGGCGCAGAGCAGCTACCATGTTCTGGTGCTCTTTCACCTTTTTCTGCTGCGGACGAATAAGAAGGAAATACATAATCCCGAAAACGAGGATCAACGGAACGATGGATTGGATGCCCTGCATTGGCCTTTACCCTTTTCAAAGTAGGAAGTGGAAAAGCCATAACAGACTCCCCCAAAAGTCGCGGCACGTTACTGCCCCCCTTATGGAATGGCAACCATAGCCCGACCTCAAAATAAGCACGCCAAACGCCCAAGCAACCCCGCCTCCTGCCTTTGTGCTCAAAATATCCCGGGGGAGTCTGCGCCATGCGCAGACGGGGGCAGGGCCCCCTCCCCCCAAACCACTTACTTTCCCCGCTTCCACTTCACGCACTTGGATGGCATAAGCCCATTGAAATTCTAACCAACCAAGGACCGGACCCATGCATGATATCCGCACCATCCGCGAAAACCCCGCAGCATTTGACGCTGCCCTCGCGCGTCGTGGAGCTGCACCTCTGTCCTCAGAATTGCTTGCCATCGACGAAGCACGTCGCGCAAAAATTCTCGCCGCTGAAACCGCGCAAGCAGAACAAAACAAAGCCTCGAAAGAAGTAGGCGCGGCCAAGGCCTCTGGCAATGACGCCGAGTTTGAACGCCTCCGCGCCCTCGTCGCCGAGAAAAAGGCCGAAGTTGCTGCCATGACCGAAGAGGCCAAGGCCGAGAGCGCCCGCCTTGATGCGATCCTTATGACGATCCCGAACGCACCCGCCGAAGATGCTCCTGATGGTGCGGATGAGAACGACAACGTCGAAATTCGCTCCTGGGGCACGCCGCGCAGCTTCAGCTTTGCTCCAAAAGAGCACTATGACCTTGCCGCAGTTCAGCCCGGCATGGACTTTGGCACCGCAGCCAAACTTTCGGGGAGCCGTTTCGTCGTGCTCAAAGGCTCGGTCGCGCGCCTTCACCGTGCGCTCGCCCAGTTTATGATCGATTTGCACGTCGACAAACATGAACTTAACGAAGCTATCACGCCTGTTCTCGTCAAAGAGGACATGATGCTTGGCACGGGCCAGCTCCCCAAATTCGGTGAGGACAGCTATCAGACGACCAACGGATGGTGGCTCATCCCGACCGCAGAAGTCACGCTTACCAACTTCATGAACGGCGAGACCGTGACAGAAGACAGCCTTCCCCACCGCTATGTCGCCCATACTCAGTGTTTCCGCTCCGAAGCAGGCAGCGCCGGGCGCGATACCGCTGGGATGCTGCGCCAGCACCAGTTCGAAAAGGTCGAAATGGTTTCAATCACGCACCCCGACCAATCGGACGCTGAACATCAGCGCATGACGGGCTGTGCGCAAGCGGTTCTCGAAGCACTTGAGCTGCCTTATCGCACCGTGGTCCTTTGCACCGGCGATATGGGCTTTGGTGCACGCCGCACCCATGACATCGAAGTTTGGCTCCCCGGTCAGAACACCTACCGCGAGATTTCATCGGTATCGACCTGCGGCGATTTCCAAGCACGCCGTATGAACGCCCGCTTCAAGCCCACAGACGGCGGCAAACCGCAATTCGTGCATACACTGAACGGCTCGGGCCTTGCGGTCGGGCGCTGCCTCATCGCGGTTTTGGAAAACGGCCAGCAAGAAGACGGCTCGGTCGTCCTTCCTGCAGTCCTCCACTCCTATCTTGGCGGCAAGACCACAATCACGTCAGAAGGCAAACTGGTCTAAAGCCATCCTATATTTCAATGCAAAAGGCCCTCCAAATCGGAGGGCCTTTTTTGTTACTTGAGGTGCTTTGAGAGCTTCGATGGCTGCTTCTTCTTGCGATCCTTATAGGGGTTCTTTTCCCCTTGGTCGCGAAGATAAAGCCGGATCGGCGTTCCGGGCATCTCAAAGTCGGCGCGCAACCCATTGATAAGATAGCGCTCATAGCTTTCAGGCACTTTATCAGGATGGCTCGTCATGACCACAAACTGCGGCGGACGGGTCTTCACTTGGGTCATGTAGCGCATCTTGATGCGCTTACCCTGCGGCGCGGGTGGCGGGTGCTGTTCAAGCATTCCCGTCAGCCAACGGTTCAGTTGAGACGTGGACACACGGCGGTTCCACGTCAAATGCGCCCGCATAATAGCGGCATGGAGACGATCAAGCCCCTTGCCCGTCTTAGCCGAAACCGTAACGAGCGGAGCACCGCGAAGCTGTGGCAAGAGGCGTTCAAACGCCTCACGAAGCTCGTTCAGCTTTTCTTGCTTATTCTCTTCGGCATCCCATTTGTTCGCAGCAACGACCACCGCGCGGCCTTCGCGTTCAGCAAGGTCAGCGATCCGCAAGTCCTGCTGTTCAAAAGGAATTTCGACGTCGAGAAGAACAACGACAACCTCGGCAAACTTCACTGCGCGTAGACCGTCCGAGACAGAGAGCTTCTCAAGCTTGTCCTGAACCTTGGCCTTTTTGCGCATACCTGCGGTATCGAAAATCCGCATAGGAATGTCTTCCCAAACGGTTTTAACCGAGATCGCATCACGGGTGATCCCCGCCTCAGGTCCAGTCAAAAGACGCTCTTCACCGATAATCTTGTTGATGAGCGTGGACTTACCTGCGTTCGGTCGACCGACAACCGCAATCTGGAGCGGTTTGTCAAAGGTCGGAAGCTGGTATTCCTCGGCCTCGTCGTCCTCTTCACCAACCTCAAGGTCCATAATCGGGGCGTCTTGCTCGGCACGATCGGCAAATCCTTCTGCGATCGGCGCAAGAACCTCAAGAAGGTCTACCATCCCCTCACCGTGTTCGGCAGAGATTTGCAGCGGCTCACCGAGACCAAGCGAATAGGCCTCGTAGAATCCAGCTTCACCAGCACGCCCCTCGGCCTTGTTCGCGGCAAGGATCACGTTAGCGTTCTTTTTGCGAAGAATGTCGGCAAAGACCTGATCGGACGGCGTCACCCCAGCGCGCGCGTCGATGAGGAATAGGCAAACATCGGCCATTTCCACAGCACGTTCGGTCAGGCGGCGCATGCGCCCCTGAAGACTGTCATCAGTCGCCTCTTCAAGACCAGCCGAGTCAATGACTGTAAAACGAAGCGGACCAAGACGAGCATCGCCCTCACGCAAATCACGTGTCACGCCGGGTTGGTCATCCACAAGCGCAAGCTTTTTGCCGACGAGGCGGTTAAAGAGCGTCGATTTCCCAACGTTGGGGCGCCCGACGATAGCAAGAGTAAAGGTCATTTCCGGCCCTTTCAGATCAGATCGGGGCGATACACTATCTTTGCGTCAACGGAAAGCCAGCAATTGGCCCGTCTTCGAAACGACATAGAGGATGCCACCGGCAACGATCGGCTCGCTCGCCGCGCCTCCCGGAAGTTCGATCTGACCGACCAAAGCACCAGAGACCGGATCAAACTGACGCAAGAACCCATCAGATGACGCAACAACAAGGCGGCCACCAGCCAAAACCGGACCATAGCTAGCGTGACGGGTGTTCGGCAGACCAAAGCGCGGCTTCACAAAACCGGGAAGCTCCTGACGCCAGATCACGTCTCCGTTCGAAGCATCCATACGCACAAGTTGATTGAGATCGTTCACAAAGAACAGCGATCCGCCTGCATACCACAAAGCACTTTCCGCGCCTTCACGCGCAGTCCAAAGTCGCTCACCCGTCGCAATCCCAAGCGCCGCAACACGGCCCGAAGCATTCCCGACATAAAGCGTATTGCCATTTACAACTGGGCCGCCCGTGATGTCCGAAATACGCGAAGCCGCAGCATTTCCAAGACGCGCCCCAGCGATCACAGAAGACCAACGCTGCAAGCCGCCTGACTTGAACGATGCGATTAGATCGCCCGAAGGCATCGGGAAAACGGCAAGCCCATCTGCGACAGCCACAGCCGAACCCGATGCGGAATTCAGCTCTGGCGGCGTTCCGATCACATCCCAGCGCACGCGCCCTGTCGCCGACTCAATCGCCCAACCGCGACTATCGCCACCGACAACATAAAGGAGATCGCCATCGACAGTCGGAGCCGCGCTCGCAGGCGCGCCAAGATCCTGGGTCCAAACTTCAGCGCCCGTATTGCGCTCCAATGCGACAAGCTCGCCATAAGGGGTTGCCACATAGACCCGACCGCCCGACGCAGCCAAGAGCCCGCCAGATGTGGACTTCAAATCGCTCTCATTGCGCGGGCCCACGGTCTTGGACCAAAGAACCTCACCCAATGTCGTTGTCGCGGTGACGCGCGAACGTGCATCCATTGCGAAAACAACGCCGCCCGACACAACGGGAGAGGCCGTTATACGCGCACGGCGGCTCTCACCTTCGCCAAGATCAACGCTAAAAAAGAGCTGCGGAGCCTCCGAGAGCATAAGCTGACCGAGGTTATGCGTCGCATTTCCACCAATCGTTTCCCAATCGCCATTCGCACGTGCTTTTGGCAGGGAAATCTTGCGCGAGGCATTCACATCTTGAACCGAAGCGCCCGCCATTCCATCGCGATAATCCAAACGCTCGCCCGGTAGGATCAGATCAGGTTCGCCACAAGCGACCAGAAACGCAAGCGTTGCAGTGCTGGCAATGAGTTTCTTAACGCTCACGTGACTGTCCCCCAGATCAATTCGACGCGGTCTCGGCGCCGCCCAAAGCGACCATGGCCCCTTCTACGCGCTGGCTCAAGCCCCTCGCGACCTCTGCGTCATCCAAAATGGCCTCAAATTTGGTTCGAGCCGTCTCAATATCACCAGTGCGAACATAGGACAGAGCGACCTGTTCTTGCGCCAAGAGACGATAGGGGTGACCTGGGTTCAGATAAACCCCAAGCGCGAGCTCAAGATCCGCAGGCGCAAGTGCGTCTGCATCAAGCAGAACCATTTTGAACCCTGCGACATCACGGTAAACCTGAGGCGCAGTCGCGTCATTTGCGACAGCGGCAAAAGCGTCACGCGCCTTTACGGTTTCGCCCAAATCAACAAAGCTTGCCGCTTCAAGGAGCGCACTTACCGGACCGCGCTCGAGCGCGGCGAGAGCATCTGCGCGCCCCTGAGAGTCGTTCACTTCCATCGCAGAAAGGATCGCATCCCCTTTGCTCTGAGCGGCAGCCTCAAGGGTTGCCTTCTGGTATTCTGTCCAAGCCGCACCGCCGACAATGCCGACAATAGCCAAGGCAGCAATCCAGCCGTATTTCTTAAAGTAAGCAAAGAGCTGATCACGGCGAACCTCTTCGGTCACCTCATCGATAAAGCTTTCGTTATTGCTCATCTTACCCTCTGCCCGCGGCCTTCAAAAAAAGTTGTTGCGCACTTCATACCGTGAAGAGCCAAGGATTGCCAAGTCCCGCAAATCCCAAAGAGCAATCCATTGCCTTTGTGCCTGAAATATCCCGGGGGAGCCGCAACGCGGCGGGGGCAGCGCCCCTATTACGTCCCTATCATGCCGATCTAAGCCGCCTCGTCCTCACTGGCTTGCCGCTGCCAAAGCACAGCATAACGCCCGCCTTGCGCCAAAAGCACCTCATGCGTGCCCTCTTCAACGATGACACCATTCTCGAGAACCACGATTTTATCGGCGTCCGCAATTGTAGAAAGACGGTGCGCAATCGTGATAACCGTGCGCCCCTGCCCCATCGACTTAAGCTCGGCTTGAATTTCGCGCTCGGTTTCGGTGTCGAGCGCCGAAGTCGCTTCATCCAAAAGCAAAATCGGAGGATTCTTCAGCAAAGTTCGCGCGATCCCAACCCGCTGCTTTTCACCGCCTGAGAGCTTTAACCCGCGCTCGCCCACTGTCGTTTCATACCCTTGCGGCAGCGACAGAATAAAGTCGTGGATCTTCGCCGCCTTCGCAACCGAGACAATCTCGTCAAAACTTGCCGAAGGACGCCCATAGGCGATATTGTAACGGATGGTATCGTTGAACAGAACCGTATCCTGTGGGACAACACCGATCTGCGCGTGAAGGCTTTCTTGCGTGATGTCGCGCACGTCCTGACTGTCAATCAACAGAGCACCGCCCTTCACATCATAGAACCGGAACAAGAGCCTGCCGATGGTCGATTTACCCGACCCCGATGATCCGACGATAGCGACGGTCTCACCGCCCTCTACAGTTAGAGAGACATCGTGCAAAATGGGCCGCTCAGCATCGTACCCAAAGGACACCTGACGCAGCTCCACACACCCTTTATCAACTTCGAGGCTCAAAGCACCTGGCTTATCTGTCACCTCTGCCGGCTGATCCAATAGATCAAACATATCGCCCATATCGATGAGCGCTTGACGGATTTCGCGGTAGACAGTGCCAAGAAAGTTAAGTGGCATGGTGATCTGGATCATATAGGCATTAACCATCACAAACTCACCAACAGTGAGCGTTCCTGCCTGCACCCCAAGGGCTGCCATAACCATGACAGCCACAAGTCCCGATGTGATCAAGAAAGACTGACCGAAATTCAGAAAAGCGAGCGAATAGTTGGTCTTAACAGCCGCTTCCGCATAGAGCGCCATGGCGCGATCATAGCGCGAGGACTCCCATTTTTCGGCCCCGAAATACTTTACGGTCTCAAAGTTCAACAAGCTATCGATCGCCTTTTGATTGGCATCGGTATCTTGCTCGTTCATCTGCTTGCGGATTTTGACGCGCCATTCCGTCACGCGGAAGGTAAAGGCGACGTAGGCGGCAATCGTGCCAACGACGACGGCCAAATACCAAAAGTCGAACTTAAAAAAGAGCACGGCCGAAATCATAAGAAGTTCGAGCACAAGCGGTCCCATTGAAAAGAGCAAGAACCGCAACAGAAATTCGACGCCCTTCACACCGCGCTCGATAATCCGGCTCAGCCCCCCCGTTTTTCGGGTGATGTGATACCGCATCGATAGGCGGTGAATATGCTCAAAGGTCTCAAGCGCAAGCTGACGCAAGGCGCGCTGCCCGACCCGCGTAAAGATCACGTCACGAAGTTGTTGGAAGCCCACGTTCATGAGCCGCGCAAGACCGTAGGCGACTGTCAGTCCCACTGCCCCCATCCCCAAGAGCCCAAGAGGACCATCCACTCCAAGCGAGTCAACCGCTTGCTGGTAGAGAAGCGGCGTGCCAACAGCGATCAACTTGGCGAGGAAAAGAACTGAGAGCGAGGCCACAACGCGGCGGTGAATCCAAGCCTCGCCCTTGGGCCAAAGATAGGGCGCAACTCGTTTGATGACCTTCAATCCTTGGACGCGGTCATTGTTCAAATTGGCATCGGTTTTGGGAAGTCGGCGCATGGGGGCTCCTCTGATTGCTCAGAACCTATGCCCCCATGTGCCAGATGACCAGAGCCGCTAGCGCGATTGCTCGCTTTCTAGGACTGGTAGAACAAAAATCTGACCTGGGTAGATCAAATCAGGATCACGGATTTTATCGCGGTTAGCGTCGAAGACTTCGACATAGAGAATGCCGTCACCATAGCGCTCTTTGGCAATCGCCCAAAGCGTATGCCCCTTCTGCACGGTCTTCATTGCGACTTTGAAGTCGGGGTTCGCAGTCTCTTCGCTCATCGCTTCTGCGATCCGCTCAGGCGCTTCACGCTTGAAGGGCGACTCGACCCGCGAGAGAACTTTACCATCGGCTCCAATGTGATCCACGCGGAGCGTATAAACACCCGGCTTCACGTTCGGCAGCGTAGCGCTCCAACGTCCATCCGAAATATCGGCAGAGGCGACCGAAGTATTGTTGAGGTAGATCTGAACGATCCCAGCTCCATTGGCGCGACCACTTACCGTCACTTCACCGTTCGGATCGTATGAAATGGTGTCCAGAGTGACATTTGCGACGGTAACAGCATCATCGCTACCAGACTGGATCACACGAACTCCGCTCTCGTCGGAGGCAATGATCGTCGGTGTCGAAGCATCTGCCACAGTTGTTTCAGTGGTTTGAACCTGTTCCGCCGTTTCACTTGTTTCATTCGTAGTAGCCGCACCATCAGTTTCGGTGTTTGCAGCCATTTCCGTCTCAGTGGACGCTTCGGTGGACATCGCGGCTTGGGCTTCTGCGGTATCCGAAGCGTCAGACGTTGCAGCAGCTTCAACCGAGGGGGCAGCGTTACCAGTTTCAGGCTTATCAGACGAAGCGACAACCGAAGTTTCCGCTGCGGTTGACACGTTCGATGCGCCAGCCTCAGAGCTCGGGGCAACGGCCGATCCAGTTGTATCCGCTGCACTCTCAGCAACAACAACTGCCTCGGCAGTTTCAGTTGCTTCTGGCGACGCTCCCACGTCAACACTTCCAGCGGTATCGACAACAGCAGCTTCGGCGACTTCCGAAGTTTGCGCACTGTCAGAGGCGTCAGCGGTCAGGGCAGCAGCAGGTGCGACATCTTCCGTCGACGCTTCTGCGGACTGCTCCGTTACGCTATCAGCGCTTTCATCGGATGCTTCTGCAACCTGCTGCGCAAGGGTCGGAGCCACAAAGAACGTGACCTCGGATGCAACCTTTTCGCCTTCAGGATCAGCGAGGAGCGAGAGGGTCCGAGGTTTGTCAGAAGGCTCGATCTCAACCAGAGCTGCAAAGGCTCCATCTGCATCCGCAGTTACTCGCGTGATTGCAACGCCATCCAACAGAACATCAACGTCCCATCCCGGAACGGACCGGCCCGTAATGACCGAGAGCCCATCGAGTTCAATCCGCACGTTGTCAAAACGCGGCGTATTCTCAGCAGCCTCTGGGGCGGCGTTTTGGTTGGCAGCTTGCGCGGCAACCTGAACGGCTTCGACTGCCGTCTCGGGCAGCGGAGCATTGATGCGCTCTTTGATAAAATAAAGAGCTACCGCTCCTGCGACGACCACGACAGCAGCACCGGCTGCAATCTGGCCTTTTCCCCAACCCGCATTTGTTGTCACGCGGTTACCCTTCTGTCATGTCCCTGAGGCAGCATGCCCCTTATTGTCAGCGGACAATATCAACGCCACTATCAGTGGTCAAAGACAACTCGCACGAATAATTTACAGAAGAGGTTTTCATGTCTGTCCTTCCAAAATCAGTTTGCGTCTACTGTGGCTCGCGCGATGGCATCCGTCTGTCCTATGCACAGGCAGCAGAACAAACAGGTGCAATGTTGGCGCGGCGGAACTGGAGACTGGTTTATGGCGCTGGGGACGTTGGACTGATGGGCCGCGTTGCACGAAGCTGTCAGTCGGCAGGCGGAAAGACCTTTGGCGTGATCCCCGAGCACCTCATGAAATGGGAGGTCGGCAAGCGCGATCTCGACACCTTTGTCGTCACCGAAACCATGCATGAACGCAAGAAGGTTATGCTTGTAAACTCGGATGCGGTCGTCATGCTTCCGGGCGGAGGAGGCTCGCTTGACGAGTTCTTCGAAGCCCTTACGTGGCGCCAACTCGGCCTCCACAACAAACCTATATTCCTCCTAAATACAGATGGTTACTGGGATATCCTAAAGCAAATGATGAACCAGATCGTCTCCGAAGGGTTTGCGGGCGACAATATCCTGAGCTTTGTGACAGAGGTCACCGATGTGCCTTCGCTCGAAGCAGCCCTTGCCGATGCTTTGGAAGACTAACGCCCTAGCGCTCACACTATCCGCTCTCCCCGTTTACGCGCTCGAAACGGGGATGGCTTGGGACTGGCAGCTCCAAGAGCCGCGGAATTTAGACGTCAGAGTCGAGGTGCTCGATCTGGACCCAGAAGCAACGAGTTCAGCGGAAATCAGTGCCGTGAAACATCGGGGTATTTATACGATTTGCTATGTGAGCGTCGGCACCGTTGAGGACTGGCGAGAGGACGCTTCGGCCTTTCCCAAGGAGGTCGTTGGACATGATTACACCGATTGGCCGGGAGAAGCCTTTTTAGATATTCGCGCCCTAGATGTGCTTTTACCGATTATGACCCGAAGATTTGAGAATTGCCGAGCCAAAGGATTCGATGCTGTTGAACCCGACAATATGGACGTGCACATCAATCAAACCGGATTTGAAATTGAACCTGGCGATGTCATTAAATATGTCAAAACCCTCGCCGATATTGCACATAGACTTGGCCTCGACATCGGGCAAAAGAACGTGCCCGATTTGACGCTCGATCTTGTGGACAAATTTGACTTTGCTATCACCGAGAACTGTTACTCCGATGGTTGGTGCGAGAAGATGGATGCCTATATCACGAAGGGCAAACCTGTCTTTGCGGCCGAGTATGACACCCCCGTCAGCGACTATGACGAAGCATGTAGAACGGCCCAGAACCTTGGGGTTTCAATGATCTTCAAAACCTATGACCTGACCTCGGCTACCGTCGCCTGCCCCTAACGATCACCCCTAGGCGGCGGCTGTTGCTAGCTGCTGCATTTCCTGATCCAACCGAGCCGTCGCAGAGTTGATCGCAGTCACGGCCTGATTTTGCTGTGCGCTGATTTCGTCCAAATAGCGAATGACATCCGCAAGTTCGAGTGCGCTATTGGCAATACCCGAGAGCACTTCGCCGCTTTCTGTAACGATGCTGACGCCGTTTTCGATCTCTTTGTTGGATTCGTGGATCAAGCTGCTAACGTCAGCGGCTGCACGTGCAGATCGCGCCGCAAGTTGCTGGACTTCGCTTGCGACCACGGCAAAGCCACGACCAGCAGAACCTGCCCTCGCGGCCTCTACACGCGCATTAAGCGCAAGAAGATTGGTCTGAAAGGCAATCTCATCGATGATCGCAACGATGGAATTGATTTGACCCGCAACGGCACTGATACGGTTCATCGCATCAATAGCGGTTCCGACAACGTCACGTCCCTTGGTCGCATGTTCGAGCATATGAGCGGCGTGTCCAGTTGCTTGAGTGGTACTCTGCACCGAGGTAGCAACGGAATTTGCCAACTCTTCAGTCGACATGGCGGTGTGCTCAAGATCAGCCGCTATGCGTTGCGCACGTTGATTTGCCTCGAGCGCGCGTTGACGCAACAGCTCCAAATTAACTCTTTCGCGTTCGGTATTGGATTGCTCCGCCTCTAAATTCTGACGCATATCGTCACGAAAAATCGCAAGAGCACGGATGACTTCACTTAGGTCATTGGTCCCCGCCTTGGGTAGCTTTGCACTCAAATCGCCCTTGACCATCTTGTTCGCAGCGTCAACGACATGACGCATGACCGAACTCTGAATGCTCGTGAAACTATAGATCGCGGCAAGAACCATCCCAAAGGCAACAACGCAAATTGCGAAGGTCATATATAGGTCACGCTTTGCACCGAATGCAATTGCGCTCAACTTTTCAGTCGTTGCGGACATCAATTCTTGTTCGAAAGCATAGAGTCGGTTCAGACGCGAAGTCGCCGCATCAAAGAACTCCGCGCTCGTTGCGCCTTCAAAGTCTTGTGCGAGCATTTTGCTCCGCAAGCCGTCGAGCTCTTTCTGCTCTGACGAGTTCAATAAGCTTTTAACAATACTGGAATTTAGCGCACTCGACGATTGCGCAAAGCGTTCGAGATAGATTTCCTGAGACAAGATCAGTCGAAGATAGGTCTCATAAGCACCCGTTCCAAACCCGCCCGCCGCTGCTGCGCTTGCACCGACTGCGCGCTCAATACCCGCGCTTTCCTTGGCGCGCAGAAAATTCGCGATACTTCGCAGGTCGCCACTGAGTTCACCAGAGACATTGGTGTCAAAAATGTTGATGAGCGAGGCAATCGTGCTTGAATACGTATCCAAGACCGTTTGGGTATCCGCACTTAGTCGCGTGACACTTTCACGAATACCCCTCAATCCACCCAATTTTGTTACCGCCACTCCAGCAGCTTTGCCAAGCTCGCTACTTTCATCAAGCTGCCCTACGCGGGCGATGAAATCAGAGAGTTTTTGATCCGTAACCTTGCGTTGGCTATCAAGCTCGGATGTGAACTTTGTCCCCTCTGATGAGACCACAACTGCGCTCATCCCACGCTCTTTTTGAAGCTCGTGTGCAAGCGCTCCCCCAAAACCGGAAACATCAACAACTTCTGTGAGTGCGTTGGCTTCTCGCGCAGTCTCGAGCCGCTCCACGCCGAGCAGCGTGGCAAAAATAAGTGACAGTAAGAGAGACGTTCCACCGATGAACAAATAGGACCCGAGCGTCGAAATGCTCATGATGATTTTGTAGAGCGGCTTATTCATCGCAATGACGTTCCCTGAAGTAAACGCGAACCGAGGCACCGCTGGAAACGTCTTAATTCTTAAAAACTTTAACGCATTCATCACTCCTAAAATGCAGAAAGGGGCCAGCCTTTCGACCGACCCCCTTGCTAAAAAGCGTAGTCAGAGAAATCAGAGGCGCGAAGCCACGTTTTCCCAGTTCACCAGATTATCAAGGAAGTTGGTGAGATAGGCAGGACGCTTGTTGCGGAAGTCGATGTAGTAGGAGTGCTCCCACACGTCACAGCCAAGAAGCGTGGTCTGGCCAAAGCAGAGCGGGTTTACGCCGTTCTCGGTCTTGGTGACCTTGAGAGCGCCGTCCTTGTCCTTGACGAGCCAAGCCCAGCCCGAGCCGAACTGACCAGCGCCGGCAGCGGAGAACTGCTTTTTGAACTCGTCGACCGAACCGAACGACTCGACCAGAGCCTTTTCCAGATCGCCCGGCATTTTCGACTCGCCCGGTCCCATCATTTCCCAGAACTGGTTGTGGTTCCAAAGCTGCGAGATGTTGTTGAAGATGCCGTTCTGGGCAACTGCGGTCGGGTTATAGGTGCCGACGATGATCTCTTCGAGGGTCTTGCCTTCCCACTCGGTGCCAGCAATTGCGGCGTTACCGTTGGTTACATAAGCGTTGTGGTGGAGATCGTGGTGAAACTCGAGAGTTTCTGCCGACATGCCTTTAGCGGCAAGTGCGTCGTGGGCATAAGGAAGATCGGGCAGCGAGAAAGACATATTCAAAGTCCCCTATTGAGAAGTTGCATTGCTGAGCCGTAACAAAGCGCACGAGCGCGCGGCGTCAAGGTCTTATTACAAAACACATCGCCTGAGGGAAGGTTCCAATTGCCTTCGCACGCTTTTAAAGCAAACGGCGCCCCGATTGGGAAGCCGCTTGGTCAATCTTTGGTGATTAGGCTTAAAGTGCCTCTACCGCGCCCGCTTCGGCCGAAACCTCCAAAAGGCGGTAGACATAGTCGGCCACCGAGCGGAAGCAAACCACGTTGAACCCGCCTTCTGCATCGAGCCAGAAGGCAGCAGCGACCTGACCCAAACGCGAACGGCGGAACATACCAGCGGTAAAGACGTCCTTGTGGAAGTCTACTGGTGCGTTCTTGGACATAACCTCATGTGCGCCTGCACCAGAGATACGCATGAACCCACGAGCATCCGACACGTTAACTGCCAAGTGATGCTCGCCCTTCATGGTCTCGGCGATGGTTGCAACGGCGGCATCTGCTTCGGCGTATGGCACAAAGAGCAAAAGCTCGTCCGGCGACATCCAGCAAGCGCCTTTGCCTGCCTCGACGTTCGAGGTGCGCAGCGCAGGAACGCCCTGCCCCGTGACAGCTTTGACCGCCTTGGCCAGAGTCTTGGATGTTAGATCACCGCGAAGGCTGATCATCCCTTGTAGCCCCATGTCCTCTAGAACGAGGCCGCCGATTTGCGCCTTGGCACCGCCAAGTGGAGTGACTGCATTAGACATTCTGCTTTGCCCCCTCTTTGTCATAGAAGACCGGATCGACAATCTTGGCCTTAATCGTAGCGCCGCTCGTCGTGTTGAACTCGATCACTTCGCCCATACGGTCGGGACCGTGAAGCACGAGCCCCATCGCAATGCCGCGACCAAGGGTCGGCGAATAATAGGTCGAGGTTACACGGCCTTGGGTGTTCCGCTGACCATTGGCGTTGTTCCCATTGGCAATCGCGTAAGAGCCATCCGGAAGCACAGAACCATCAAGCGTTTCAAGACCGACAAGCTTCCAGCGGTTCGGATCGGCCATATGGCTCCGTTCCTGTGCACGCTTGCCGAGGTAATCCTCTTTCTTCTTGGAAATCGCCCAACCGAGGTTGAGATCCTGCGGAATAACTGTGCCGTCCGTTTCATCGCCAATCATGATAAAGCCCTTTTCGGCGCGCATGATGTGGAGACCTTCGGTGCCGTATGGCATCACGCCGAATTCCTGACCTGCGTCCCAAAGCGCATCCCAGAAGGCACGACCCTGTGAAGCAGGGACCGCGATTTCATAAGACAGCTCGCCCGAGAACGAGATACGATAAACGCGAGCGTTAAAGCCTCCGAGAACGCCATCGGCCCATTTCATAAACGGCAGCGTTTCCTTGGAGACATCCATACCGCCAAGCTTTTCAAGAAGCTGGCGACCCTTGGGGCCAACAACGGCAATCTGGGCATACTGTTCGGTGACATTCGCGGTGTAGACCTTCCAGTCCCACCATTCGCACTGTAGCCAATCTTCCATCCAGCCGTGGATACGATCAGCGCCGCCCGTGGTGGTGTGGCAAAGCCATGTCTCTTCATCGATACGCGCAACAACGCCGTCATCGCTGAGGAAGCCATTCTCTGAACACATCAAGCCATAGCGACAGCTTCCAATCGGCAGTGTGCTCATCATATTCGTGTAGAGCATGTCGAGGAATTTGCCCGCGTCAGGGCCTTTAACGATGATCTTACCAAGCGTCGAAGCATCCAAAAGGCCCACATTGTTGCGGGTGTTCTGAACTTCTCTCTTTACCGCGTCATGCTTGCTCTCGCCGCCACGGGTAAAGGTGTAAGGACGGCGCCACTGACCAACGGGTTCGTAAACCGCGCCGTTGTCATCGTGCCAGCCTTGGATCGGCGTCTTGCGGATCGGCTGGAACAGCTCGTCTCGCGCAGAGCCGCCAATCGAACCCATCGAAATCGGCGTGTAAGGTGGACGGAACGTGGTTGTACCAACGTTCGGGATCGCCTCATCCAACGCTTGAGAAAGGATCGCCAAGCCGTTGATATTGCTCAGCTTACCCTGATCCGTTGCCATGCCAATCGTGGTGTAACGCTTTGCGTGTTCGACACTCTCATAGCCTTCGCGGGCTGCAAGCTGAATGTCAGACACCTTCACATCGTTCTGGAAGTCGAGCCAGGCTTTCATCTTCAGCTCGGGACCAGCACCCTGAGGCATGAGCCAAATCGGAAGAAGCGGCGATTGGCTTGCGTCTTCGCCCACGGCCGCCACGGTCGCACCAGCGGTAAAGCCAGCAGCCTCTGCGGCGGTGCGGCCTGCAGTATAACCATCCACCAGCACTTCTGCACTATAAAGATGACCGTTCGCAGTGCCTGCGGTAATGACAAAGGGCTGGCCCTTGTCGCCGGTCGGCGCACGGCTCGCATCAGGACGGAACATCGCCTGATCCGCGTCCCAGTTCAACTTGCCGCCACAGTGAGACCAGAGGTGCACGACAGGCGACCATCCACCCGACATCGCCACTGCATCACAGTCGATCTCGGAGAGAACGGCGCCCTCACCTTCCTGAGCACAGATCGCAACACCAGTGACACGAGCGCGGCCTTTGACCTTGGCAATGGCGCGGCCCTTTTCAACGCGGATGCCACGTTCGATTGCGATATCCATTAGCTCGCCGCCGCCCTGAGGACGAGCGTCAATGATCGCAGGCACAACGAGACCCGCATCCACAAGCGCAAGAGCGGTGCGATAAGCGTCGTCGTTATTAGTGACGACCACAGTGCGGTCACCGACCGAAACACCATAGTTCACGAGATAGTCGCGCATTGCGGCTGCAAGCATAACACCCGGAATATCGTTGCCCGCAAAAGACAGCGGACGCTCGATGGCACCCGTTGCGGTGATGATCTGCTTGGCACGAATGCGCCACAGACGATGACGCGGACCAGACAGCTTTGGATCATGGTCGGTCAAACGCTCATAGCCAAGGACATAGCCGTGATCATAGACACCAGCGCCCATCATCCGCTCGCGCAGGGTGACGTTTTCCATCGCGTCAAGCTCGGCCAGCGTATTGTCTAGCCACTGCTCAGCAGGCTCACCGTCAATCATCACACCATCAACAGCGGCACGGCCGCCCCAATGGCTCTCTTGCTCCATCACAAGGACGCGCGCACCCGTGCGCGCTGCCTCAAGAGCAGCGGCAAGGCCCGCAATACCGCCACCGATCACAGCCACGTCACAGTAGAAGTAGAAGTGCTCGTAGGTATCTGCGTCCTTTTCCGTCGGCGCTTTGCCAAGGCCTGCGGACTGACGGATGAAGGGTTCGTAGATGTGCTTCCAGAACGGACGCGGATGAATGAACATCTTGTAATAGAAGCCAGCAGGCAGGAACCGAGCGAAAAGCTGGTTCACTGCGCCGATGTCAAACTCGAGGCTTGGCCAGTGGTTTTGGCTCGTCGCGGTAAGGCCATCGAACAGCTCTTGCGTGGTGACACGCTGGTTCGGTTCGAACTTGCCGCCCGTGCCAAGGTTCACAAGAGCGTTCGGCTCTTCTGCACCCGAAGCGACAATGCCCCGCGGACGATGGTATTTGAACGAACGGCCAACCATCATCTGGTCGTTGGCAAGGAGAGCCGAAGCGAGGCTATCGCCCTCATAGCCCTTGAGGCGTTTGCCGTTAAAAGTGAATTCGAGCGGCTTGGTGCTGTCGATCAGACGGCCGCCTTTTGCAAGACGAGTGCTCATGAGAAGTTCCCCCATTTCCAGCCGGGAAGTTTGGCGGAAATCGCGTCTTTGATGTGTTGCGGAGGCTCGGTGCTCTGCGCAGGATAAGTGCCGAAGACTTCGAGCGTGTTGGTGTGACGAGCAGCCAAGAACCACTTGCCGCAGCCATAGGCATGGCGCCAGCGCTCGAAATGGATACCCTTCTGGTTTTCACGCAAGAAGAGATAGCCTTCGAAATCGTCGTCGTTAGAACCGGGTCCGAAACGCTTGAGGTGCGCTTCACCGCCCCCCTGAAGTTCGGTCTCTTCGGCATCGACGCCGCAATATGGGCATTGAAGGGTCAGCATTTGCAGTCCTCCTTAGTGAGCCACGCCAGCGGCGACAGATTCATCGATGAATTTGCCTTCGCGGAAGCGATACATGTGGAATTCCTCGGCGAGCGGCGAGTGCCCCTTTGCCATAAGCTCGGCCATCGCCCAGCCAGAGCCTGGGATCGCTTTGAAGCCGCCCGTGCCCCAGCCGCAGTTAACAAAGATGCCGTCAACGGGGGTCTTGGAGATGATGGGCGAGCGGTCGCCGGTCATATCAACGATCCCGCCCCACTGACGCAGCATCTTGAGACGACTGATGATCGGGAAAGTTTCGTTGAGCGCGCGAACAGTTTCCTCGATGTGGTGGAAAGAGCCGCGCTGGGTGTAGTTGTTAAAGGCGTCAGTGCCTCCGCCGATAACCATCTCGCCCTTGTCGGACTGAGACATATAGCCGTGGACCGTGTTGGCCATCACGACCACATCCATGCAAGGCTTGATCGGCTCGGACACGAGTGCCTGAAGCGCAACGGATTCGATCGGGAGACGGAAGCCCGACATTTCCGCGAGAACCGAGGTGTGGCCTGCAACGACGATGCCGAGCTTATCGCAATCGATGTCGCCCTTGGTGGTTGAAACGCCGACGACCTTGCCGCCTTCGGTGCGCACGCCTGTGACTTCGCACTTCTGGATGACGTCCATTCCCATGTCAGAGCAGGCACGCGCATAGCCCCAAGCCACAGCGTCGTGGCGGGCTGTGCCGCCGCGCTTTTGCAGCAAACCGCCCAGCACCGGATAGCGCGGACCATCAAGATTGATGATCGGAACGAGTTCTTTGACCTTTTCGGGGCTGATGAATTCGGTCGCCACGCCCTGAAGCGCGTTGGCGTGGGCGGTGCGCTGATAGCCGCGCACTTCGTGCTCGGTCTGCGCCAACATGATTAGACCGCGCGGGCTGAACATCACGTTGTAGTTCAGGTCCTGCGACATGGTCTCGTAAAGGCCACGTGCCTTCTCGTAGATCGCAGCGGAAGGGTCCTGAAGATAGTTCGAACGGATGATCGTAGTGTTACGACCCGTATTACCGCCGCCGAGCCAGCCCTTTTCGATAATCGCGACATTCGTGATGCCGTAATTTTTGCCGAGGTAGTAGGCAGTCGCAAGACCGTGGCCACCCGCCCCGACGATAATGGCATCATATTTCTTCTTGGGTTCAGGCGCACGCCATGCGCGCTCCCAACCCGTGTGGTAGCGAAGCGCCTCACGGGCAATCGCGAAAACGGAATAGCGTCTCATTGGCCCCGAATCCCTCTAGTTCAGTGTTCTGGACATGCTCTCTTCCTAACTGGACTTTTGTGCACAAAAAAAGAGGGCTACCAGCGCCACAATTGTGTAAAAACACGACATGAACCCTGCGGCGTTTTTGCGCAAACACATAGGTTTGACAGCCCGCACCCGCGCAGGGACTTTCCCGAACCGCTTTTGATCGTTACTTAGACCCGAGTGAAAAGCTGGAGGCGAGATGTTTTTCTGGATAATTTCGATGAGTTTGGCCGTCATTGCTTCGGCAATGCTTCTCCTGCCACTCTTTCGCAATTCGACTGCGGCTTCGACGCAAGACACCGTGAGCGAAGTTGACATCTACCGCGAACAGCTCGCCGAGGTTGATCGCGACCTTGAGCGCGGCGTTTTAGACAAGACAGAAGCAGAGCGTACCCGCACCGAAATCGCTCGCCGCTTGCTCGCCGCTGACAAGGCTGGAACGCTTGAAACAGGCAACGCCCCCATCATGGCAAGCCGCGTCACCTCCGTTGTCTTTGCCATTGTTATTATTGCTCTTTCCGCGGGGCTTTATCTTGTCGTTGGCGCGCCCGGCGCTCAGGATTTGCCACTCAAAATGCGCATTGCTGCCGGTGACGAAATCCGTGCAAATCGCATGAGCCAGATCGAAGCGGAAGAATTGGCAAAGGCCGTTCCACGCCCCGAAATCGAGGCCCCCGCAGACTATCTTGAGATGGTGCAACAGCTTCGCGATATCGTCCCTACCCGCCCCGATGATCAAGCAGGTTGGAGACTGCTTGCACGTCACGAAGCCGCGCTGACCAACTATTCCGCTGCCGCTTCAGCACAGGCACATTTGGTCGACATCCAAGGCGCTGACGTGCAACTCGCCGACCTTGAGCGCCTTGCGGATTATATGATCGCTGCAACAGCGGGCCTCGTTACCCCCGAAGCCGAGGCCGTTACACGCCGTATTCTCGAACGCGACAGCGAGAATATCGCCGCTCGATACTATCTCGGTCTGCTCTATGCACAGACCGACCGCCCAGACGTGGCATTCCGTCTTTGGAAACAAGTCATCGACAATGGTCCTACGGAGCAAATCCACGTGGACCTTGCAAAAGGCCAGATCGAGGATGCAGCTTGGCGTGCGGGCGTTGAATACGAGCTTCCACGCGAAACCGCCCTTCCCGGCCCGACCGCTGAACAAATCCGAGACGCCGGCAATATGTCCACTGAGGAGCAAGGTTCGATGATCCAAGGGATGGTTGGCCGCCTCATGGATCGTCTTGCCTCCGAGGGCGGAACGCCGGAAGAATGGGCGCGCCTTATCAATGCCTTGGGCGTTTTGGGCGACACTGACCGCGCTCTTGCCATCTGGACCGAAGCCCAAAGCGTCTTTGCAGGAAACACTGAGGCTCTCACCGAAATTCGTGCAGCAGCAGAAGCTGCGGGAGTAGCTCAGTGATCCTCGAAGATACCGCTGAATTCGCGGCCAACCTTCCCGCTATGCGGGCGATCTGCGGACTTGATTTGGGAACTGTGACCATTGGCGTGGCTGTTTCCGACAGCTTCCGTTCGGTCGCGAGTCCACTTGAAACGATAAAGCGCAAGAAGTTCACCACCGACGCCGAAGCACTTCTTGCCATTATCAAGAAACGCGATCTTGCGGGAATTGTCCTAGGGCTTCCAAAGAACATGGACGGAAGTGAGGGCCCGCGCGCCCAATCAACGCGTGCCTTTGCGCGCAATTTGAGCAAGCTTACCGATATTCCGATAACCTATTGGGACGAACGTCTCTCTACCGTTGCGGCCGAACGCGCCTTACTCGAGGCGGATACGTCACGAAAGCGTCGCGATGAGGTGATCGATCATGTGGCCGCAGGGTTTATCCTACAAGGGTTGCTGGACAGACTGGCATTCATGGGACGGGCCGAATGAGCGCACCTGAAAACACCGACAAAATCTGGAAAAGGGCCGAGATCGAAAGCCCTTGTGTCAAGGTGTGCGTCGTCCACCCTGAAGAGCGCATCTGCATCGGCTGCCTGCGCACACTAGAGGAAATCGGCGGTTGGTCGCGGATGACGCCTGAGGCGCGCAAAGTCGTGATGGCCGATCTCCCCTCGCGCAAATCGCGTGTCGCCAAACGGCGCGGTGGCCGCGCCGCTCGGCTCGAACGCGATCAGTAACCCAACGCTTTCCGAAGCATATTTAGTGCGACGAGGATCAAGAACGCGCCAAAAACGCGCTTGAGCCGCTTTGCATCGGTCTTGTGTGCGAGATTTGCGCCCATCGGCGCTGTGATGAGGGTCATAGCGATCACAAGACCAAAGGCCACAAGGTTCACAGCTCCGATGGTGAACGGCGGACGCGAGGCTGGATCAACTTCGGTGAGCAGGAAGCCCGCGACCGAAGGCACGGCGATGATCACACCGAAGCCCGCTGCAGTAGCGACCGCGCGATGGATCGGCACATTGAAGAGCGTCATAGTCGGCACCCCAAAGGAGCCTCCGCCTATCCCCATAAGAACTGAGAAAAAGCCAATGATCGGAGAGCCTACGAGAGCCTTTGCCCCGCGCGGCATCGCATTCCCCAGACGCCATTCGGATTTTCCGAAAGTCATATAGAGACCGATGATCACCGCCAGCACGCCAAAAATCATCTGAAGCTGTTGTGAGCGGAGGGAAGCTGCGGTGAGCATCCCAATAACAGCGCCAACCGCAATGCCCGGCGCCCAACCTTTGAGGATCTCCCAATCCACCGCACCCTTTTTGTTGTGCGAGAGAACAGAGCGGATCGAGGTCACGATGATCGTCGCGAGCGACGTTGCAAGGCAGACCTGCATCAAATCGGGACCGCCGTATCCCAGTGTCGAAAACGCATAGAAAAAAGCGGGAACAAGGACGATCCCGCCACCTACTCCAAGCAAACCAGCCAATACACCTGCAAAAGCACCGATCACGACAAGCACTGCGGCCATCGCAATCAACAATCCCATATCGCTCATATTGGCCTCCTCTTCACGCAGTTGCGCTTTTGTGACGAGTTACGGGCGCGGCTGCAAGCGGTCAGAGTGCATCTGTGACAGATGAAAGCGCCTTGAGCACCGTTTCAGGGCCCGCCCCATCCTTATGCGCCTCTTGCGAAAGAATACGTCGCCAACCCCTCGCACCGCTGCGGCCCGCAAAGGCCCCTAACATGTGACGAGTGATCTGGTTCAACCTGCCCCCGCTGACAAGGTGCGCTTCGATATAGGGAAGCATTTGGCGCACGGCGTCCTCTGCGGTTGGCCCCTGCGCCCCGCCGAATATACGCGCATCCGCATCGCACAGGATGTCCGCAGGCTGATGATAGGCCGCGCGCCCGATCATCACCCCATCAAGACCAGCGTCCAATAGCTCGACCGCATGATCAAGCGTCGCAATACCGCCGTTGATCGAAATATGCAGATGTGGATAGGCCAGCTTCATCCGTTTAACGAGGTCATAGTCGAGCGGCGGAATATCCCTGTTTTCCTTTGGACTTAGCCCTTCGAGCCACGCTTTACGTGCGTGAATGGTGAAACGGCGGACGCCCGCTGCGCTCACCTTTTCAAGGAAGTCAGGGAGCACCTCTTCAGGGTTCTGCTCGTCAACTCCGATGCGGCATTTCACGGTGACCTCGACCTTCGAAGCGCCAATCATCTCGGCCACACATTCGGCGACAAGGTCAGGCGATTTCATGAGAACCGCGCCAAAGGCACCGGACTGCACACGGTCCGACGGACAACCCACGTTGAGGTTCACCTCGTCATAACCGTAGCCGCAAGAAATGCGTGTCGCTTCGGCCAGCTCTTTCGGGTCAGATCCACCGATCTGGAGCGCGACGGGATGCTCCTCGGGACTATAAGCGAGTAGACGTTCGTGTTCGCCGCGCACAATCGCCGGCGCTGTCACCATTTCAGTGTAAAGCAGTGCCTCGCGGCTCATCAGACGATGAAAATAACGACAATGCCGATCCGTCCAATCCATCATCGGGGCAACCGAAAGCCGCGCTGACCGCGTGGTCGTGTCGTCTTTAGGGTTCTGGATCAGAGGTATGTCGAGCATCCGCTGAGGCGTCCTTGTCTATGATGGGATCAGAGCGCTCTCTTATGGGCAAAGACGGGGTTTTTCCAGCCCTTGTGAAATTGGGGGGCTCGAAAGCCCCCCATCTCATTTAGGATGTTGCCTTAGCCAGTGCCTGATCAAGATCGGCGATGATGTCTTTCACATCTTCGATGCCGATCGAGACGCGCACCACATTCGGGGCAGCCCCTGCTTTGACCTGCTGCTCGGGCTCGAGCTGGCGGTGAGTGGTCGAGGCTGGGTGGATGATGAGGCTTCGCGCATCACCAAGGTTGGCCACATGGCTAAAGAGCTTGAGGTTATCGACCAACTTGACGCAAGCGTCATAGCCACCCTTTACCGCAACGGTAAAGAGCGCCCCTGCCCCCTTGGGCACAATGCGACCCGCGCGTTCGTTCCAAGGCGAGCTATCCAGCCCCGCATAGGTCACGCCATCAATACGCGGGTCCTTCTCGAGCCACTCGGCCACAGCTTTCGCGTTTGCCACATGGCGCTCCATGCGAAGGGAAAGCGTCTCTATTCCCATAAGCGTGTAATGCGCGCCCTGTGGGTTCATGGTCATACCAAGATCGCGCAAGCCCACAGCAATCGAGTGGAACGTAAATGCCATTGCGCCAAGTGCGGCATGGAAGGTCAGACCGTGATAGGCAGGTTCTGGCTGTGAAAGCGACGGGAATTTGTCGCTCGCGGACCAGTCGAACTTGCCCGAGTCGACGACGATACCGCCCGTCACGGTGCCGTTTCCTGTGAGGTATTTGGTGGCAGAGTGCACAACAAGCGTCGCCCCATGCTCAATCGGACGGCAGAGGTAAGGCGTAGCAGTGGTGTTATCCACGATGAGCGGAACGCCCGCTGCATCGGCGATTTTGGCAAGAGCATCTAGATCAGTGATATAGCCACCCGGGTTCGCGATCGTCTCGCAGAAGACGGCGCGCGTGTTCTCATCAATCGCGGCTTCGACAGCGGCAAGGTCTTCGGTATCGACGAACTTTGCGGACCAGCCGAAACGCTTGATGGTCTGGCTGAACTGGGTAATCGTGCCCCCGTATAGACGAGAAGACGCAACAATATTGCACCCAGGCTGCATCAAAGGGAAAAGCGCCATGATCTGGGCCGCGTGTCCCGACGAACATGCGATGCCGCCCGCAGCGCCTTCGAGAGCCGCAACACGGTTTGCAAGCGCGGCCACAGTCGGGTTGGTCAGGCGCGAATAAATGTAGCCGACTTCTTCAAGATTAAAGAGCTTGGCTGCATGTTCCGCATCGCGAAACACATATGCGGTGGACTGGTAGATCGGCACCTGTCGCGCCCCAGTCGCCGGATCAGGCGCGGTGCCAGCATGAATGGCAAGTGTATCGAAACCGTATTGATCTTCACTCATTTGAAAGTCTCCCTAAACTTTGAGCCGAGACTAAGACGGGCCTCGTCTTCTTGCCAAGAACTTTCAAACAAAAGAAAAGCACCGCTTGAGGGCGCCCCAAGCGGTGCTTTCAAAAACGCGAGAACGGCTTACTTCAAAAGCGAGCCCATACGGCGCATTGCAAGCGCATAACCTTCGACACCAAAGCCTGCCATGACGCCTTCTGCGCGCAGGGAAACATAGGAATGGTGGCGGAAGCTTTCACGCTTGTGCACGTTGGAAATATGAACCTCAAACACGACGCCTTCATAGGCGTTGAGCGCATCAAGGATTGCGACCGACGTATGCGTGAAGGCACCCGGGTTGATGATGATCCCTTGCGCTTTTTCGCGAGCCTCATGGATCCAGTCGATGATCTGCCCCTCATGGTTCGACTGCATGAGCTTTGACGTAATGCCGAACTCTTCAGCAACCTTGGCGCAATTCGCGGCAACATCCTCCAAGGTATCATAGCCATAGATTTCAGGCTGTCGCTTACCGAGAAGATTGAGGTTGGGGCCGTTGAGAATATAGACGGTCGTTGTCATCTTTGATCCTGTCGTTTGCGCGGTTCGCGCCGTTAGTCCTCGGGGAGTTCCCCGCTAATTTGTCGGGCAAGATCATTGCCCGTTCGTTCGATATGCGCCCGAAGCAGTTTCGACGCGAGGTCGGCATTTCTGTCCACTGCTGCGTTTGCAATTGCGTTGTGTTCGTCCTGAATATCCGCTGCACCCGCAGGTTTCTTGAGAAAAATGCGACGATATCGGTCACTCTGGTTCTGAAGGTTTTGGCAAAACTCGACCAGCATCTCCATTCCGCACCCTTCGATCAGGGTCCTATGAAACGCCCAATGCGCAGTCTCCCACACTTCCATCGCTTCGGGAGAGGAAACATCCCTCTCAGTGCGATTGAGACGGTGGAGTGCGCCTAGAACGCTGCTCTCCCACTCAAGGTCGGCGCGCTCGATGGCGTAGCGAAGCGCTAGGCTCTCAAGATCGGAACGCAGGCGCGTCACCTCGGCCAAGAGCTGGAGCGAAACGGGGGCAACGCGATACCCGCGTTGATCTTCGAATTCGACGAGGCCGGTCGAGACAAGCCGAGAGATCGCCTCGCGCATCGGAGAGAGAGAGACCTGATAGACCTCGCGCAGGTAATCGATGTTGAGTTTGCTTCCAGGAGCAAGCTCGCCACGCAGAATTGACTTGAGCAACGAAGAGGCCACAAGGCTTGCTCGGGTCGATTTGCGGGGCGTTTCTTTCTCTTCGTGGAGCAACATGGACTCTGCCTTTGGGGTTTCCCCGATTTGTGCAGCAATAATCGATTATAGGCAAGCGCCTCAATTCAAATGGACTAAGACGATATTATAAGTCAGTATTGCGCCATCAAAACTGGATGACAGATCATGAACCTTCCGAGCGAAGACGCAGGCGTTGGCCAAAGCACATATGAAACGATCCGCACGGATATCATCTTTGGACGGCTCGCCCCCGCTTCAAAGCTCAAACTCGATGATCTTCGCGACACCTATGGCGCTTCGGTCTCGACGATCCGTGAAGCATTGAACCGTTTGACGACCGAAGAGCTCGTTCTGGCGGAGGGCCAGCGCGGTTTCTTTGTCGCCCCGATGACGGCCAAAGATCTGGTCGAGATTGCTGACCTGCGAATTCTGCTTGAGTGTCACGCGCTCACCCTCTCTTTCGAAAATGGCGATACCGAATGGGAAGGACGCATCGTTTCCGCCCACCACAAGCTGCACCGAATGGAGCAGAAGATGGCGGCAAACGATGTTTCTGTCCGCGAAAGCTGGAAGCAATATGACTGGGAATTTCACCAGTCACTGATCTCGGCCTGCGATAGCGCCTCGCTCCTGAGCCTGCACGGAAGCGTCTTTGACAAATACCTCCGCTATCAGATGCGCTCGCTCACATTCCGAGGCGACAAGGCTGCGCGCGAGCATCGCGAAATGCTCGAAGCGGCGATGGATCGGGACAGCGAACGTGCAAAAACGATTCTCCGTTCGCATATCGAGGGCGGTGTTCGGCACTGCCTCAATAATCCGAACGTTCTTCCCAATAAGTGAGCCGACCCTCGGTTGACGCCTCTTTCGCCTAAAAACCCTGCTTTTTCTGATATTTAAAAATAATCGATTTTATTTACAAATGTCATATGAAGTGAAGTAAATCATGGCATAGTGAAAACCTATGTTGATCTAGATCAAAATCCATGCTTGCTTCTGCATCGGATCGCTGACCTAGTTTTGTCGGCGCCAGGCTCTTAATCGGGAGGATTTCCATGCCTATGACTTTTGCTCGCCGCACCCTGCTGGCGTCCGCCGCTGCTCTCGCAGTTTCCACCGTTGCCGGCACTGCATTTGCCGACAGCCACGGTGACAAGCTTCAGCTTCGTCTGAGCTCGCCTGCATCCGAAACCGATCAGCGCGCTGTTGCCCTGATTGAAAAGTTCGGCCCTGCCGTCTCTGAGTTCGCGAGCTTCGAGCCGCACTGGAACGCATCGCTCTTCGCTCAAGGCACCGAACTTGAAGCTATCGCTTCGGGCGACCTTGAAATGTCGATCACTTCGGCTCAGGAACTTGCAACGTTCTTCCCTGAGTTCTCGATCTTCACTGCTGGCTACGTTCACCAGAATGCAGCGCACCAAGTCGCGGTCTTCAACGACCCGCTGATGGACCCCTTCAAGGCCAAGGCTGAAGAAGAGCTTGGCGTGAAGCTTCTTTCGGTTATGTACCTCGGCCGCCGTCAGGTGAACCTTCGCCAGTCCAAGGACGAACTCACGGTCAACACCCCTGCCGATCTTGCTGGTGTAAACCTGCGTATGCCTGGCACCGACGCATGGCAGTTCCTCGGCTCGGCCCTTGGTGCTTCACCGACCCCGCTCTCGTTCACCGAAGTTTACACTGCTCTTCAAACCGGCGCGGTTGACGGTCAAGACAACCCGCTTCCGACCGTTGTGGACGCAAAGTTCTACGAAGTGACCAAGCAGATCGTTCTGACCTCGCACCTCGTTGACCTGAACTACCTTGCCATTTCCAAAGCTGTGTGGGACTCGCTCGACGCTGACCAACAGGCTGCGATCCAAGCTGCTGCTGACGCCGCTGCTGACTTTGGCCGTGAAAACCAGCTCCAGAAAGAAGCAGACCTCGTGTCCTTCCTCGAAGAGCAAGGTCTTTCGGTTTATGAACCTGATGTCGCGGCCTTCCGCGAAGCTGTTCAGTCGGCTTACCTGTCGTCCGAATTCGCTGCGACCTGGCCCGAGGGTGTCCTCGACCAGATCAACGCTCTGGGCAACTAAGACAAGAAACGCGGGAGGCTTGCGCCGATATGAAAGCTATATCGAAACTTCTCTCCCGCGCGACAGAAAGCGTGGCGGCCCTCATGATGGCCGCCATGTTTGCGACGTTTATTCTCCAGATCATTGTCCGCTATGTGGTCGGCTCTGAGTGGTTCACGACTATGCTGGGTCACTCGCTTGACCCCAGCTATTTTGGTTGGACGCTCGAATTCTGCCTCGCGCTTTGGGTTTGGATCGTCTTTTGGGGCAACTCCTTTGTTGTCCGCGAAGAAGACCACGTCCGTTTTGACATTCTCTTTTTCCTCGTCTCCCCCAAAGTGCAGCGCGTCTTTGCTTTCGTGGGCGCTTTGGTTGTGATCGGGGCAATGCTGTATTCCATCGAACCGACCTACGCTAAGATGAAGATCCTGCGTCTTAAATCGAGCGCGACACTCCCCGTGAAGATGTTGCCGATTTACTCGATCTACTTCCTCTTCCTCGTTGTCGTTCCGATCCGCTATGCGTGGCGCGCCTATGTCGTCGCCCGCAAAGGCCTCCCGGAGGAGACCATCCAATGAGCTTTGAACTTGGTATGATGTTGCTGGCCCTTTTCGGGCTGGCAGGTATGGGCTTGCCTATTGCCTATTCCATCCTGTGCGCTGCGCTACTTTACCTAGAGCTTTCAGGCCGCGGCGTTGGACTTGCGGGCAAACTCCTGATGGACGGGCTTTATCAAAGCTTTGTGCTGCTGGCTGTTCCGCTCTTTATCGTCGCTGCGAACATCATGAACGCTGGCTCTATTGCCGACCGTCTTCTCAAGTTCTGCATTGCCCTCGTGGGCCGTTTCAAGGGCGGCATGGGACATGTGAACGTGGTCGCATCGCTCATCTTTTCAGGGATGTCAGGGTCCGCAGTCGCCGACGCCGCCGGTATCGGCAAGATCATCATCGAGATGATGACCAAGGACGGGCGCTTTGGTCGCGGATATGCAGCAGCAATCACCGCCGCCTCGGCAACCATCGGTCCGATCATTCCTCCATCGATCCCCATGGTGCTCTATGCGCTCGTCTCGAACACTTCGATTGGCTATCTCTTCTTTGCGGGCATCGTTCCCGGCCTTTTGATGGGCGTCGTCCTCATGGCGATGAACGTCTATATGAGCCACAAGCGCGGCTATGCGACCGAAGCGCCCGTAGCGCTCAAGGACATGCCAAAGACCACGGCACGCGCCTTCCCTGCCCTGATGATGCCGGTGATCCTACTCTCAGGCATTTACCTTGGCTACACGACACCGACCGAAGCCGCCGCTGTTGCCGCGCTTTACGCGCTTGTCGTGGCTGCCTTTGTTTACCGTGAACTGACTTGGCGTTCGCTCTACTCGGTTTTTGCCGATGCTGCGCGGTCCTCTGCCTCAGTTGGTATCGTCATCGGTGGCGCGCTGATCTTGAACTACATCGTTTCGGACCAGAAAATCCCCGAAATGGTGGCAAAAGCGATGGTTGGTCTCGAGGTATCGCCTCTGGTGTTCCTCTTGATGGTGAACCTGATCATCCTAGCGCTTGGGTGCCTCTTGGATGCTTCGACGATCATTCTCGTGATCATTCCGCTCTTCATTCCGACCTGCCGCGAACTTGGCATCGATCTTGTGCATTTTGGCGTCGTCGCCGTCGTGAACTGTATGATCGGCCTTATCACGCCGCCCTATGGCATCCTTCTCTTTGTGATCAACGCTGTGACAGGCATTCCGCTTGCCGAGATTATCAAGGAAATCTGGGGCTTCCTCGTCGCGCTTGTGTTCGCCCTTTTGGCGATGATCCTGCTGCCGGATATGGTGCTATTCCTGCCCAGAATTCTTGGCTACCAAGGGTAGAAAAATATCACTTTTCGAACATCTTAATGGGATTCCCTGCATTGAGGCCCGTCTATTTATCACTTTCGGAACAAAATCCCGATATCAGCAACATTCGTTCCAGTTGCACCAGTGATGAGCAAGTCGCCAGATATTTCGAGAGCGGTGTAACTGTCATTGTTCGCAAGATACATGCCGATGTCTCCACCCTTTGAGGCCAGACGACCCAATGTCCCTTGGTCCACAATCGCACCAGCCGCATCGGTGGGACCATCGCGCCCGTCCGTCCCCGCTTGAAGACAGGTCCATTCGCTCCATCCGCGTTTCTTGGCTTCAACGGCAATTCTCAGCGCGAGTTCTTGGTTGCGCCCGCCTTTCCCCTTGCCTTTGATCTGAACCGTGGTTTCCCCGCCCCAAATCGTAAAGCCGTGCTGTGCTGCGTGATCGCAGATGTGGCGAGCGGCTTCATTCACATCGCCTTCGATAGGATCGGTCAGACGTTTGACGCCAGCAAGCGCAGCTTCGATGGCACCAAGGCTTTGACCATTTGACCCGATGAGACGATTGTCACCGCTTTTTTGCCTGCGTATGCGTCCAACTGCGGCAAGGTGATCTCGGACAGAATCCGAAATATAATCCCATAGCCCAAAGCGTTTGAGCATCTGAATTGCATCACCCGCCGTTCCGAGTGAGGGCGCCGTAGGGCCGCTTGCGATGGTCGAAAGATCGTCCCCGACCACATCGGAGAGGATCAAAGCGCGCACGGGATGCGGTTCTGCCGAAACGATGAACCCACCGCCTTTGAGGCGTGAAAGTTGCTGGCGCACAAGGTTCATCTGATGAATGTCGGCGCCGCTCGCCAGCAAGAGACGATTAACCTCGGCCTTTTCCTCAAGCGTAATACCCTTGGCAGGCGCAGGCATCAGAGCCGAACCGCCCCCAGAGATCAGGGCCAGCACCGGCCCCGTTCCATTTTCCAAAGCCTGCAATACGACCTGAGATGCATTTGCCCCGTTTTCGTCTGGGATCGGGTGTCCACTTGGGTACACCTCGGCCCCTTTGAGGTCTTTGGCATTTTCGTAATTGGTGATGACGATACAGCGCACACCAAGTCCCAATGTGTCGAGCGCAGCTTCAGCCATGCGCATCGCAGCTTTACCGACAGATACGATCAATGTCGGCTGGAACGGATCATTTTCAAGCGCATTACGAACGGCTGCATAAGGGTCCGCGGCATCGACCCCGATTTGGAAGAGGTTGGTGATCTGGCTTCGCAGAGCGTCCGACATATGGGCCTCTTAAGTAACTTACCTTCAGTTTGAACAACCAAAAGGTATGCACAAGTAAAAAGCGCATCCTTGCTGTAATTTCAGTGCCTTGAGTCCTGAAATGACTAGGCCGCACTCTCTCTCAGTGTCAGGCCACCGGCTTCTACGATGAACTTCACAACATCGTCCACGCCGACACCGTTGCGCATTTCGCCAAATACAAATGGCCGCCCTTTACGATGTTCGGTCGCGTCCCGTTCCATCCGCTTGGTATCGGCACCAACATATGGCGCAAGGTCTCGCTTGTTGATGATCAGTAGATCCGATTTCGTCAAAGCAGGCCCACCTTTGCGCGGAATGTCGTCGCCTGCGGCGGTGTCGATAACATAGAGCGTCAAATCAGCCAGCTCGGGTGAGAAGGTCGCTGAAAGGTTATCACCGCCGCTCTCGATCAAGATCAGGTCGAGAGCGGGAAAACTCTCGTTTAGCTCGGCCACGGCTGCGAGGTTAATAGATGCATCCTCGCGGATCGCTGTATGTGGACAGCCCCCCGTCTCGACCCCTCGAATTCGATCCAAGGGGAGAACCTGTTGGCGCATGAGTGCCTCTGCGTCCTCACGCGTGTAGATGTCGTTCGTGATCACCGCCATTGAAAGGCGATGCGACAGAGCGCGGCAAAGCTGTGCGGTCAAGGTCGTTTTCCCCGCACCCACAGGTCCGCCGATCCCGACAC
>CAYWUN010000012.1:43024-46515 GCA_964461315.1 uncultured Aestuarium sp. | reverse complement strand
TGTTTTGCAACGTCGAGCGAATTGCGTGCACAAATGTTGAAGCTCTATCTTACCGTCATCCTTTCAGGGCGTGCAATGGGACCGATGGCGCGCTTGAGCCAAGCTTTTGGAAGGCTAAACGGAATTCTCGTTGGATACGGGAACATTAAGGCCTTTCTCTTGGCGGAACGCCCCGGCAGAACTGGGAGTGCAAGTTTGCTTGCCTCAAGATCCAATGACGCCCCATTGATCGAACTTAACAACATCACATATCGACCCAAATTGGGTGGCCATGCGCTCTTTGCTGGATTTCACCTTAAAATTGAGCGCGGTCAGAAAGTTGCGCTTCTGGGCCGAACAGGCTCTGGAAAATCTACTCTTCTGAATTTAATAAACGGTCTCATTGAACCTGAAACTGGGGCGGTGATCGTCGCAGGAAAGCCTGTATCGTCGATTCCGCGGGCGAATATCTCGACCCTAGTGGGCACCGCCTTTCAAGCACCTTGGCTTTTCGCAGGTACTCTACGCGAGAACATAGGTTTGGGACAGGCAACTATCAGCGAGAATGACATTCTTGAAGCCCTTTCCAAGGTGAAGCTCATTGATCCATCTGATCAGACGACAGGAACCTTGGACTTCGTTATTGAGGAACATGGCCGCAATTTGTCTGGCAGCCATCGGGCTTGCGCGTGCTCTCGCCTTTAAGCCTCCAATCTTGCTTCTGGACGAGCCAACTTCCGCTATGGATGCAGGTCTTGAGGCCCATGTCGTAGCAGCGCTCCGCACATATGAAAATCCACTGACTGCCCTCATTGCGACCCACAAGGCCGCGCTAATCGATCTTTGTGATCGCATTGTAATACTCGAGGGCGGGCAAATCGCAGCGGATTTGCCGACGAGTGAGTACCGCAAAAAGCTGCGGGCGACATCCCCTGCCAATGCTCCGGTTCAGACTTACACATTCAGCAGATCGGCGAAGAATTCGACTGGAGGTAAGGGCTAATGTTCGGCAGCGCCTCACAAGAAGAGAGGAGCAAGGACCTCATCGTTATCTGCGCGGTATTACTGGTTTGCGCGCTAGGCTGGGCGCATCTCACTCGGCTCGATCTCGTCACACGAGGCACTGGACGTGTCGTAACCCCGATCCAAACTCGAGAAATTCAAGCCCCCTATTCGGGTTCAATCGATGCCTTCGTGGTCGAGGTTGGTCAGCCTGTTGAACGTGGACAGCTCATTGCGGAAATTAACCCGACAGAAGCTGCAGCCTCACTTGCGGAAATCCAAAAGCGATTACGTTCGCTCGAACTCCAGCGCGCCCGTTTGGACGATGAAGTAAAGGGCAATGTTTGGAGCGGTCATTTTGAAAGCGATGATCCAGCAACTCAAGCATTGATGGAAGCGCAAGTCGCGCTCTCTCAGGCGCGGCAAAGTGATTTAACAGCACAAATGACGACTCTTCTACAGACGAGGCTACAGCGTGAACGAGAACTCGCAGGAACACGCGCCGAGATCGCGGGTCTTGAGGTGAAAAGCAATTTGATCGAGAGCGAAGACGCCAAGCTTTCTCCATTGATCGCCGCAGGTGCGTTGGGGCAATCCGAGCGTCTTCGGCTCGATCGCGATAGGGCTGCACTCGAAACAAGTCGAGAAGTTCTCGCCGAGCGCGAGGCGGCCCTCGCCTTTTCAATAGAAGAAATCAACGCACAGACCAGCGCACTTCAAGCTGCATTTCGAACCGAAACGCTATCCGAACGGGCTTCTGTCCTGCAGGAAATTGCTGAGCTCGCGGAACGCTTGCCAGCACTTGAGCGACGCGTGTCGGTCAACGAGCTCAAATCTCCTGTTTCGGGGATCGTCGATGAAGTATTCTTTGCTGCAGAAGGTGCAGTCGTTTCTCAAGGCGATGTGGTTGCTTTAATCGTTCCAAACAGTACGGCACTCCATATCGAAGCGCTGATCATGCCCGAGGACATCGCAAACGTGGAACCGGGACAAAGTGCACGTGTGTCGCTCACAGCATATGACGCGGCAAAATACGGGACTCTGAATGGGGAAGTTATGCGTGTGTCGGCGGATGCTGCATTCGAGGAAGAGCTTAATACGCGAGCTTTCAAGGTTGAGATTAGTATTCCAACTTACTTGCGGCTCTCCAGCGGTGAAACCATGCCAGTACGCACGGGCATGGCGGCCCAAGTGGATATTATTCGCGGAGAGCGGTCGGTCCTTGAATACATCTGGAACCCTGTAATCCGAGTTCGCGATATGGCCATGAGAGAGTAACGCTTAAACTCCATGTTAGGAGTGCTAACCTTGCCATTGCGCTCGATGGGAGTAACGTGCGCAAAACAGGTCATTTGAAAGCTCCCATGCCAACACTTGTTCGTCGTCAGTCTAATACGCTCGGCATTGCCTTGGCGGGGACGTCATTCGCTTTTTTTGCGCTCGCAGATGCCATCGCGAAGCTCATGGCTGGCACCTATCATCCCATTCAAGTTGCGGGGTTGCGGCAGCTCGGGCTTCTCGCGGGTGTTTTGATATGGCTCGCGATCAAAGGCACCTCTGATTTGCGCACCGAGCAGCCAAAGCTTCAAATCCTGCGCGGGCTTTGTGCTTCGGTTTCTGCTGTCCTCTTTGTTGTTGCACTTCGTTACGTGCCTCTTGCGGACGCCACAACAATCGCCTTTGCAGCGCCATTCTTCGTTACAATCCTCGGATCGATCCTTCTTAAGGAGCCGATTGGGCCGCGCCGTTGGTTTGCCGTGAGCGCGGGCTTCTTAGGAACGCTGATTGTTATGCGTCCAGGGTTCGAAGGGTTTCACCCCGCCTATTTGCTGGTTCTTATGGCCGCCCTGCTCTTCGCGACACGGCAACTCATTTCTCGAAACCTAAGCTCAACCGAAAGCACCGTTGCCACCGTCGCCTTTACCGCGGGTGTGAGCGCGGCTGTGCTCGGCGTTGGGCAGATCTTTGTATGGCAACCCATTGCACCCGAACACATCCTATTGTTCGTCGCCTATGGTGTCCTTGCTGCGGTTGGTGAGTTCCTTGTGATCAAGGCACTTGAGATCGCTCTCGCCGTTGCTGTGGCACCGATGCAGTACACAATGATCATCTGGACGAGCATCTTGGGCTATCTGCTTTTCGGGCAAACACCGGATATGATGACACTTATCGGAACGACAATCATCATCGCCTCGGGTCTATTTACGATTTGGCGTGAGTATCAAATCGGCAAACAACGGTCAGAGTGACACATTGCAAGCGATACGCCTCCTAAGATAACCGCGTGATCGGAGTACGAGGGAGAGGACGATGACAGCACTTAACGGGATCAACATCGAGACCTATGGCAACGGACAGCGCCGCATCGTAGCGCTCCACTGTGCTTTGGGTCGCGCTGCAAGTTGGGCTGCAATTTCGCGCCAGATCGAGGATGCCACCTTCATCGCGCCAGATTGGCCGAGCCATGGCAAAAGCGCGCCTTGGACGGGCAAAGGGCTCATGCTTGAGGA
>CAYWUN010000012.1:0-42924 GCA_964461315.1 uncultured Aestuarium sp. | reverse complement strand
AAGGTGACAACGACACCGCTGCTCAGAATTTCATTGGCATTTGGGGCGGCGGCGTGAAATGGGAGCAAATCCCAGAACCCGGCCGCGTGGCGCTCATCAAACAGATCCCTATCGTGGATGCTTGCCGTCCGGGTGACTATGAAAGCCCCAAGGACGAGACTGTCTTCGCCAATCTTGAACACCTTACAATGCCCGTCCTGCTTGTTCACGGGGACCGAACTGTTGAAGTCGTCAAATCGATCATGAAGAGCCTCAAAAGACGGCTTCCGAATAGTCAGGACGTAGTCATTGAAAAGGCCGGTCATATGGTTGCAAATACGCATGCGGCAGAAGTTGCGAACCTTCTGATGGATTTCTGGAGGAAATAAGCGCTCGGGACTGCGTTGCCCGACTTCCCGCTTGTGTTAGCGCAAACGTTAAGCTCATAGTTCGGCAACTGAACAAATGAGGTCTTTCGATGATACGCCACGCTGCACTGTTTCGCCTGTCACACCCCAAAGGTTCTGAGGCCGAAGCCGCATTCCTCAGCTCTATTCGAGAACTCGCAGGCATTCCTGGTGTTCAAGATTTCGCCCTTTCGCGCGAGACCAGCCCAAAGAACCCTTATGATTATGCCGTCTCGATGATCTTTGCGGATCAATCCGCATATGACGCGTATAACGTTCACCCGCTTCATGTCGCCTTTGTCGAGGGCAAATGGATTCCCGAAGTGGCAGAATTCATGGAACACGACACGGTCGCAATCTAAATGACAAAGACCTCAGGCAAAGTCACGGTCACGACGATTACTGTACTTCTTGGCCTCGCGATTTTCCTAATCGGGATCACCGCTGCGTCGGTGAACCCCTTCCGCGGCATCCTCGCGATCGACGGCTTGGGCATGTCGAATGACACCTTTGCTTTGGTGTTGACCATCGGCTCTATCGCTGCCGCAATCGGCTCAGTCATTATGGGCTATGTCTCTGACAAGGTTGGCGACCGAAGAAAGCTCGTCATCGGCGCAGCACTTGCGGGGGCGATAGCCTATGGGCTGATCTTTTTTGTGCAGACCCAGCTGTCGTTCATAATCGCGACATGTGTGTTCCTGCCTTTTGGCGGCGCGGTTATGTCCCAGAGCCTGTCCTATGCACGCGCTCATTTGAACGAGACACTCGGTGCCCAAGCAGAGTTTATGATGTCTCTTTTGCGGACACTCTTCTCTGTCGCGTGGATTGTTGCTCCACCGCTCATGGGGTGGGTCGCTGCGAACCAGTCAGTTTTCTTGATTTTCCTGATCGCGGCTTTCGCTCAAATCGGTGCGGCACTTGCCTATTTCGTCATTCTTGGCCGCCCTGAAGGTGCGATTGCCAAGCCTGCCCCCACGCCAATTTCCGAAAACGGAAAGCCTGAAAAAGCGCTCCCGTTCGCAAGGGTTATCGGTCTTTCTGGGGTCATGTGCACACGCATTGCCGTCCTCGGACATATGACGACATTTCCCCTTTTCATGGTGAACGATGCGCAAGGTACCTTTGGGCAACTTGGGTTTGCATCGGGCCTCGCGGCGTTTCTCGAAGTGCCATTGATGCTCGCTTGGGGCTATGCAGCGGTTCGCATCGCCAAAGAGGGTATCATAGTCGGTAATTCAATCGTTTTTGCTGCCTACCTTTTCCTTCTCGGACAAGCAGATACCGTAACCGAGGTATTCTGGCTCCAAGGTTTGAACGCACTGGCGATTTCAGGTCTTCTTACGATGATCATCAGTTATACGCAGGAGGCAATCAAAGGGCGCGTTGGTCTTTCCACCTCGCTGCTTGATGTCATGACCCTAATTGCGGGTTTCGTGACCGCTGGCTTAATCGCGCTCTTTGCAACTGAGGCTCATTACAACAACGTTCTCATCGCGCTCGCGGGCTTTGCCATCGTTGGCGCTGCGCTCTTGTTCGTCGGCTGGAAACTCGATCGCAAAGTTGACGTTTAGAAAGACCGAGTGCGGTAGTCGCGAAAGTTAAATTGGAGAAATACAGCTATGAAGATCACACGCTCTGGAACTGTCCCGTCCAAGGTTGGTCCCAAAGATTGGTTTACCGGTGCGGTTCGCATTGATCCTATGTTTCAAACCGAAGCGCCCGGCGACGCAGCTGGGAACCATGTGACCTTTGAGCCAGGAGCACGCACCGCTTGGCACACCCACCCCGCGGGGCAGACGATTATTATCACCCATGGGCGTGGCCGCGTTCAGCGCGACGGCGGCCCTATTGAAGAAGTCACACCTGGCGACATTGTCTACTTTGAACCAGATGAAAAGCATTGGCACGGCGCAAGCCCCGAGACGGACATGAGCCATATCGCCATTCAGGAAGCCATTGACGGAATTGGCGTGACTTGGATGGAACACGTCACGGACGAGCAATACTCAGGCTGAGCCAAAACAAAAAAGGCCCGCACACGCGAGCCTTTTTCTTTGGGAACGCGTCTACTAGGCGCGGCGTCCTACGAACACTGCGTTCGGACCGAGTTCGAGGGTATTTCCTGTGACTGAAGCATTATTCGCAACATTCGGTGCGAGGGCTTCGGTCAACGCGACAGTGTGCGCTTCGTTCGAGAGGTTGAAGTAGCAGTAAACCTCATCGCCGCGCACGAAACCAAGCACTGGTTCGGGCAAATCGAAGAAGATCGTGTCACCAGACTTTAGAGCGGCGCTCTCTTTGCGATAGGCCAGCATCTCTTTGTAGAACGCACGCACGCTGTCATCGCCCTGTTGCGAAGCAAAACTACGCTCGAACTGAGGCGCTTTGATTGGGAGCCATGGTTGAACTTCGGAGAAGCCACCAAACTCCGCCTGCCCGTCCCAGACCATAGGCGTGCGGCATCCATCGCGACCTTTATCCTCGGGCCAGAACATGATGCCCTGCGGATCGGTCAATTCCTCATAGAGCATCTCGGTTTCGAGCTGTCCGTGCTCTTCCCCCTGATAGAGGCAGATCGAGCCCTGCAACGAAAGCAAGAGGCCACCCGCAAGCTTCGCCAGATCATCGTGACTTGCCGCAAATGGCATCCAGCGAGAGGCGTGTCGCACAACGTCATGGTTCGAGAAGGCCCAACAAGGCCAACCGTTCGGCGCAAGACTAAAGAACTCTTCAATCTGCTTGCGGAAATGTGCCGCTGTGAACTTAAACCCAAGCATTTCAAACGAATAGGCCATATGAAGGCGACCATCGCTCGTGTACTCGCCCATCATTTCCGTCATGTGGTGGGTCTCGCCAACCTCACCCACCAGCGTGCGGTCATCATACTCATCCATCAAAGCACGGAGCTTTTGCAGGAACACGAGGTTCTCGGGCTGGTTCTTTGAAAAGAGGTGATACTGCATATCATAGGGCTTCCACGCAGTACGTGCTTCAGGACGGAAATCCGCCGCGTCATCGCGCAAGAGCTTGTCGTGGAAGTAGAAGTTCACGGTATCAAGTCGGAATCCGTCGACGCCGCGATCAAGCCAGAAACGGAGCGTCTCGAGCGCATATTCCTGAACTTCGGGATTATGGAAGTTAAAGTCAGGCTGCTCACGCAGGAAATTGTGAAGGTAATATTGCTTGCGGCGTGGTTCCCACTCCCAAGCGATGCCACCAAAGATCGCCTGCCAGTTATTCGGGGCGGTACCGTCAGGACGCGGATCGGCCCAGACATACCAATCTGCTTTCGGGTTCGTCCGGTTCGAACGTGATTCCTGAAAGAACGGATGATCGTTGGAAGAGTGCGAAATTACCTGATCGATGAGCACTTTGATCCCGAGCGAATGCGCCTTTGCGACCATATCGTCGAAATCTTGTAGGGTGCCGAAAGTCGGATCGATATCGCGGTAGTCCGAAACATCGTATCCCATGTCGCGCATCGGAGAAGTAAAGATAGGGCTAAGCCAGATCGCATCGACGCCAAGGTCTGCAATTGCTTCTAAACGCGAAGTAATTCCGGGAATGTCACCAATCCCATCACCGTTACTGTCCATAAAGGAACGGGGATAGATCTGATAGATTGTCGCCCCTCGCCACCACTCAGATGTTACAGCCATTGATGCCTCCCCTGCACAGCCGAAACGTTTCGGACTCGACAAGAGGGTTGCCCGAAACGTTTCGGGATGGCAAGCATATTTGTCAAAGACCCCAGAATGCGAACAAAATCATGACGACGCTCAAGGACCTCAGCAAACACCTTGGACTTTCGGTGACCCAAGTCAGCCGAGCGCTGAACGACCATTCGGACGTTAGCGAAGGCACCAAGGTACGCGTCAGGCAGGCCGCCTTTGATCTCAACTATCAGCCGAACCTCATGGCACGCCGCTTGGTTACGGGACGATCTGGGATCGTTGGCTTCCTGCAACCGCGCATCCCCTCCCCCGCAGAGTCAGCATTTTTCACCAATTTCCTATCAGGATTGTCCGAGAACTTCGTCAAATTCGACCGTCAGTTCATGCTTCACATGTCCGACAGATCGGCGGATGAACTGGAAGCCTATGATCGACTTGTCCGAACGCGCTCCATCGATGGCTTTGTGGTCACTGAACCTGAGTACGATGATAAACGTGTTAATTTTCTGAGGAAAAAGAAGATTCCTTTCGTTCTTCACGGTCAAACGATGGACGTTCCCGACTATCCCTTCTTCGACATCGACAACGTTGCAGTCGGCTACGACCTTACCAAAATGCTCATCGACAAGGGCCATAAACGCATCCTGTTCATCAATGGCGCTCAAACAGCGTCTTACGCACAGCGTCGCGTAATCGGATACCAGAAAGCGCTAAAGGAGGCGGGGATCAAGTATGATCCGAAATTGATGGTTCGGTGTAACATGGTGGCAGAGGCTGGACTCCTTGAAACCGTTCGTGCGTTTCAACAGCACGGTGAAAAGCCTACCGCGATCATCGCAGGCAACACGCGAATTTCTTCGGGCGTATTCACCGCGCTTGCAGCGATTGGACTATCGGTTCCGGACGATGTTTCGCTTGTGGCACATGATGACCAGCTCCCAGCTTACTCTGCAACTGAGTCGCCGCGCCTTGTTTCAGGGACTTCTTCACCTTTAAGCGCGAGCTGGGGGCCTTTGGCCGAGAATCTGAGCCGTTTTCTGGACGGTGCGGAACTCTCAGAAGTCCAAACCATCGAGCCGCACACCTTAGTTGACCATGGGTCAATTAGCACCATCTAATTGATAAATAATAATAAAAATAAAAACATCCCGACTATCAATCTGAGTAATTGACAAATGAAGGGCGCGAGGATTAGCCTAACCGAAACGTTTCGGTGAATTTTGACGAGTTCCCGACCGTTTGGGGCGCAAATTGCGTCAGCCATTACTTTTTGGGAGGAAACACTATGGCAAAATCACTGAAAACCATCGCGCTTCGTAGCACTGCTGCTGCGTTTGTTGCGATTGCTGGTGCTTCGGTACACGCTGCTGACATCACCTACGTATCGGGCGCTACCGGTGCAGCTGTTGAAAACTTCGCTGCCCTCGTCAAGCCTTGGGAAGACGCAACCGGCAACACCGTGACCATCGTTCCGATGCCGTCGTCGACCACTGACCAGTTCGGCCAGTATCGTCTTTGGCTCGCAGCTGGCAACGGCGACGTTGACCTCTACCAGACTGACGTGATCTGGGCTCCGCAGCTCGCTGATCACTTCGTAGACCTTCGTGAAGCTGCTGGTGACCTCGTCAACGAGCACTTCCCGTCGATTATTGAATCGCAGACCGTTGACGGCCGCCTCGTTGCACTGCCGATCTTCACCGACGCTCCTGCACTCTACTACCGTAAGGACCTTCTCGAGAAGCACGGCGCTTCGGTTCCGACCACTTGGGAAGAGCTGACTGCAACCGCTCAGGCTGTTCAGGACGCAGAGCGCGCTGCTGGCAACTCGGAAATCTTCGGCTTCGTATGGCAGGGTAACTCCTACGAAGGTCTGACCTGTGACGCACTCGAGTGGGTTAAGTCCTCGGGCGGCGGCCAGATCGTAGAAGCTGACGGCACCATCTCGATCAACAACGCCAACGCTGCTGCTGCTCTCGAGCTCGCTGCAACTTGGGCTGGCACCATTTCGCCTGAAGGCGTTCTTTCCTACCAAGAAGAAGAAGCTCGCGGCGTTTGGCAGACCGGTAACGCAGTATTCATGCGCAACTGGCCCTATGCATATGCTCTCGGCAACGGCGCAGACTCGGCAGTTGCAGGTCTCTTCGACGTAGCTCCGCTTCCGTCTGGCCAGGGCCATGGCGTATCGGCAGCGACCCTCGGTGGCTGGAACGTTGCAGTGTCCAAGTACTCGGACAATCAGGAAGCCGCGATCAGCCTCGCAGTTTACCTTGCTGGCCACGAAGCTCAGAAGGCACGCGCTCTTAACGAATCGAACCTTCCGACCATCATGAGCCTCTATGACGACGCAGATATCGCTGCTCAGCAGCCGATCATCCCGCGTTGGAAGGACGTATTCCTCGCAGCAGTTCCGCGTCCGTCGGCACCGACCCGCGAAGACTACAACGAAGTTTCGACCCTGTTCTTCACCGCTGTTCACAGCGTTCTGGCCAAAGAAGCAAGCGCAGCAGACGCACTTGCTGATCTCGAAGCCGACCTCGAAGATCTTCTCGATAAGTAATTCCTCCCAACTCTGTTAGACTTGTTCAAACAGAGACGAGGCCGGGGGCGCAGTTTACTCTGCGCCCCCGAATTCCTCATGATGGTGGACAACGAGGAACCCCATGACTCAATCCAACACCAAAGTTGCTGGCTTCGCTTCGGGGAAAAACCTGAACCTTCAGCAAAAACGCGTTCGCTCTGCTTACGTCTTCCTTGCGCCGATGATCATCATGCTTTTGATCGTCGCAGCTTGGCCCCTCTTCCGCTCGATCAGCTTTTCGTTCACCGATGCAAGCGCCAACACAATTTTCAATGGTCAGTCCGAATGGGTCGGCTTTGAAAATTACCTCGAGCGTCGCGTCCGTTCGAATGGTGATGTCCGCTGGCGCGGCGTCTTGGCGGATGGTGACTGGTGGAATGCCGTCTGGAACACAGTGCGCTTCTCGCTCGTCTCTGTGACGCTTGAGACGCTACTAGGTCTTCTGGTCGCTCTTGTCCTGAACCTCGAATTCAAAGGCCGCGGCCTTGTCCGCGCGGCTATCCTTATTCCGTGGGCGATCCCAACCGTTGTGTCCGCTCGTATGTGGGGCTGGATGCTCAACGACCAATTCGGGATCATCAACCACATGCTTCTTCTCGTCGGCTTGATTGACTCGCCTATCGCTTGGACGGCTCAGCCCGATACAGCGATGTTGGCAGTACTAATCGTCGACGTATGGAAGACGACGCCCTTCATGGCGCTTCTCATTCTCGCCGGTCTTCAGATGATCCCGCGCGATATGTATGAAGCCGCCAAGATTGACGGCATCAACCCGATCAAGGTCTTCTTCAGAGTGACACTGCCGCTTCTCAAGCCGGCGATCCTTGTGGCCGTAATTTTCCGCGCCCTCGATGCACTTCGTATTTTCGACCTGATTTACCTCCTCACGCCGCAGTCGGGCTCGACTATGACGATGTCCGTTCTCAGCTACCGTGAAATTCAACAGTTCGGCGACTATGGCGAAGGCTCTGCGATGTCGACACTTCTGTTCCTCATCATCACGACATTCGTGCTTTTGTATATCAAGCTTGGTCGCTTGAACCTTGGCGGGGAGGCTCGGTAATGAAACGCTCTAAACTCCGTACGACAGCCTTCTACTTCTGCGTCGCTTTGATTGTCATTATTGCGGTATTTCCGTTCTACTATGCGATCATGACCAGTTTTGAGACCGGCACGGCGATCTTTCGTCCAAACGTACTCCCTGAGAGCCTTTCGTGGGATAACTACAAGTCCATCTTCACGCGCTCAGGCTTTATCCGTTCTGTGCTGAACTCGATCTTTATCGCAGGTGTTACCGTTGCTGCTGCTCTCTTGCTTGCTGTGACCGCATCCTATGCACTTGCACGTGTGTCGTTCAAAGGCCGCGGCCTTTTGCTGATGACCATCCTTGGCGTATCGATGTTCCCGCAAATCGCGGTGCTTTCGGGTCTTTATGAACTCGTCAAGCTTCTCGGCCTCTACAACACGCCTTGGGCGCTGGTGCTCAGCTACACCATCTTTACCCTGCCCTTCACGGTCTGGGTTCTGACCACATTCATGCGTGATCTGCCGATGGAAATCGAAGAAGCAGCAATCGTGGACGGCGCGAGCCCGTGGATCATTATCACACGCGTGTTCATGCCACTGCTTTGGCCTGCGCTTGTGACGACCGGTCTTCTCGCGTTTATCGGAGCTTGGAACGAATTCCTCTTTGCTCTGACTTTCACCATCTCGGCGGATCAACGCACGGTTCCTGTGGCCATCGCGCTTCTCTCTGGCGCAAGCACGCAAGAAATCCCGTGGGGCCCAATCATGGCGGCCAGCGTCGTCGTGACGATCCCGCTCATCATTCTCGTGCTCATTTTCCAACGTAAAATCGTAGCTGGCCTTACGGCTGGTGGCGTCAAAGGCTGATAAGAGGCTTCAAATGGCAAACATCACACTCAAATCGGTCCGCAAATCTTTTGGCGGCATTGAAGTCATCAAGGGCATCGATCTCGAAATTCGCAAAGGTGAATTCATGGTCTTTGTCGGCCCTTCGGGCTGCGGTAAGTCTACGCTCCTTCGCTTGATCTCGGGTCTAGAGGAAATCACCTCGGGCGATCTGATGTTCGACGGAGAAAAGGTGAATGACGTTGTTCCCTCGGAACGCGGTATTGCAATGGTCTTCCAGAGCTATGCGCTTTATCCGCACATGAACGTCTATGAGAACATGGCGTTCGGGATGAAGCTGTCCAAGCGCACCAAGGCCGAGATCGAAGATCGCGTGCGCAAGGCCGCTGAGATGCTCCAGATCGACCACCTTCTGGACCGCCTACCCCGCCAGCTTTCGGGCGGCCAGCGTCAGCGTGTGGCAATTGGTCGTGCGATTGTCCGCGACCCGCGCGTGTTCCTCTTTGACGAACCTCTCTCGAACCTCGATGCTGCGCTGCGCGTGGCGACACGTCTTGAGATCGCGAAGCTGCACCATGACATGTCGGACGTCACCATGATCTATGTGACGCACGATCAGGTAGAGGCCATGACCCTAGCAGACCGAATTTGCGTTCTCCGCGACGGTCTGGTTGAACAGGTCGGCACCCCATCTGAGCTTTATGAAAAGCCAAATTCAGTCTTTGTTGCAGGCTTCATCGGATCGCCCAAGATGAACTTCCTCACCGGCTCCTTTGCGGAAACCGAGAAGTGCACAACGCTAGGTATTCGCGCCGAGCACATCGAGGTGGTTGAAGAAAGCAATGCGACTTGGACTGGTAAGGTCGTTCACGCCGAAGACCTCGGTTCGGACCACTTCCTCTTTGTCGATATTGGGTCTGACGAACCAGTCGTCGTTCGTCAGAGCGGAAAACTCGTCGGAATGTTGGGCAAGACGGTTTCTCTTCGCCCCATTGCCGAAAACCTCCACCGCTTTGGTCCGGACGACAAACCCATCGCATAAAAGACAAAGGGCGCCTCTGGGGCGCCCTTTTTCATTCAGCCTCGAGCTCGGCCAAAACCTTCTTGGCAGCCCTAAAACATTCGAGCGCTTGCGGCACCCCGCAGTAAATCCCAACCACATGAATGATCGCGCGGATTTCTTCCTTGGTCACTCCGTTGTTGATCGCACCGCGACAGTGAAGTTCCCACTCATGCATCTTGCCAAGCGCACCGATCATCGAGAGGTTCATCATCGAACGCGTCTTTGCGTCGATAACGTCATCCCCCCAACCAAAGCCCCAGCACCATGCGGTCATCGCCTCTTGGAAAGGACGCGTAAAATCATCGGCAGCGGCGAGGTTCTTTTCGACATACTCCGCGCCGAGCGTGCCTTTGCGCTGTTCCAGTCCTTTGAGAAACAAGTCTTCGTCAAATACGCTCATCTTGGGCCTTTCTAATTTGGTCAAATCAGCCTAGCGCATGACAAATGGGTTCGCCATTGGTGCGTCCGAGGTATTGATCCAGGTGGTTTTGGTGCGAGTATAGTCGAGAATGCTCTCCATTCCCGCCTCGCGGCCATATCCCGAGGCATTAAAGCCGCCAAAGGGGGCAATCGGCGAAATGGCGCGATAGGTATTGATCCAGCAAATGCCCGAGCGAATGCGCCTCGAGACACGGTGCGCCCGTGCGAGGTTCTGAGTGAAAATGCCCGAACCAAGTCCGTAGACGGTGCTATTGGCAAGCGCGATTGCCTCTTCTTCGCTGTCGAACGCGAGCAGCGACATGACGGGGCCGAACATCTCAACGTGAAGTGTTTCCGTCTCGGGCCCGTTGCACTCGACCAATGTAGGCGCAACAAAGTTCCCAGCGCGATCCACAGCTCCCCCGCCGAAATGTATCGTGGCCCTCTGCTCTTTTGCCTTTGCGAGCGTCGCTTCAATTCTGTGCACCTGCGCTTCGGTGCAAAGTGGGCCAACATGCGTCGCAGCATCAAGCGGATCACCGATTATGATGCCCTTGGACTTTTCAGCGATCTTGGCGATGAGCGCCGGCAAAATGGACCGCTGGACAAGTCCCCGCGTGCCCGCAACACATGATTGACCCGAAGCTCCAAAGTTTCCGGCAATCAGGCCGTTCGCAGCGCCATCAAGATCAGCATCATCAAATACCAGAATGGGGGACTTGCCCCCCAATTCCAAAGTGGTGACGGCAAAGTTCTCGGCAGAATTGCGGATCACATGCCGTGCAGTCTCGGGGCCGCCCGTAAAGGCAATCCGATCCACCATCGGGTGACGGGTCAGAGGCGCGGCGCAGTTCTCGGCATCTCCCGTGATGACGGAAACGACACCAGCGGGGAAACCTGCCTCTTCGATAAGACGCGCAAACTCCAACATTGGCGCGGGGGCTTGCTCCGAGGCCTTGATGACAACCGTGCACCCCGCAGCGAGCGCAGGACCAAGTTTGGTCGCAGTCAGAAACATCTGTGCGTTCCAAGGCACGACAGCGGCCACGACACCGATGGGCATACGCGTGGTAAAGGCATGCATGTCTGGCTTGTCTATCGGGAGAACCGAACCTTCGATCTTATCCGCGAGGCCCGCAAAATAGCGATAGTAGTCTCCGACATAGCGCGTTTGGGTCGAAGTCTCTGCCAAGAGCTTACCGCTGTCCGTTGTCTCAATCGCACCAAGCTCTGCTGCCCGTTCTTCGATCAAGTCGGCGAGACGATAGAGGAGCTTACCTCGAGCCGTCTGCGTCATGTCCCGCCATTTAGGATCATCCAGCGCCCGTGCCGCCGCCCGAACGGCGCGATCAACATCGTCGGCGCTCGCGCAAGAGAAGGTCGCCCAAGTCTTGCCCGTTGCTGGGTTCTGGGTCTCCATCACTTGACCCGTGCTGCCTTCGGTCCAAGCACCGTCAATAAAGAGCTGGAAATGCGGTAATTTGCTCATGATCTTTCCTTACCCGAATGCAGGCATAACTTCGTCGATGAAGCGCGCAAGAGAGGCGCGCTTACGCTCGGTCGTCATGCCACTATCCACCCAAAACGAGAATTCATCATAGCCCAGATCTTCGTATCGCTTGATCTGGTCAATCACCTCTTGCGCGGTGCCCATCGTCAAATCGCGGCGCAGATTGGCGGGGGCCATCATCGCATTCGCGTCTATGTCCTCTTGGCTAATCGTTTCGATCAAGCCTTGCGTGATCGGCCTCTTGTTCTGAAACCAAGCCCCGAAGTAATTGTAGTATCGGCTGAAATCCTTGGCTGCTTGATCAAGGTCGTCTTCGTCTTTGCCGACATAACAATGATGCAAGAGCATGATTTTGGGGCGTTTGCCACCCGCCGCACAGGCATCATTGAAGCGGCCCATCAAAGTTTCAACTTCAGCCATCCCCTGCCAAAGCGGTGTGACCTGCACATTAAAGCCGTTCTGAACGGCAAACTCGTGGCTATTTGGGTCACGTGCTGCAATCCAGATTGGCGGCCCATCCTTTTGCACGGGCTTTGGGGAGGCGGTCGTTGCTGGGAAGGAATAATAGGTCCCCTCGTGAGCACAGTCGCCCTCCCACAACTTGCGGATCAACGGTGCCGTTTCACGCATGCGCTGCCCCGCATCCCAAGCATCAAGGCCGGGCATCAAGCGTTCATACTCAAAGCTATAGGCTCCACGCGCGATACCAACCTCGAGCCGTCCACCCGTCATAAGGTCAGTCGCCGCCGCTTCACCCGCAAGCTTAATCGGATGCCAAAACGGGGCGATTACGGTCCCTGTCCCTAATTTCACGTTCTTGGTGCGGTGGGCCAAATCCATGATCGACAAAAACGGATTGGGCGAAATGGTGAACTCCATCGCATGATGTTCGCCTGTCCAAATCGCGCGCATTCCGCCTTGGTCTGCCATCTCGCAAAGACCGATAAACTCGGAATAAAGCGTTTCATGCGACTGTGAAGGATCAAGTCGCTCCATATGAGCAAAGAGAGAGAAGTCCATGAAAAGGCGTCCTTTTCGCTAGTTGTAATGTACATCGCCGCCATCGACATCACCGACATAGAGGCCAAACTGCCCCGTCAGATATTCGCTGGCATAGCGGGTAAGAGTTGCGCCTTGTCCGGGCACTGGGAACTTGAGTGACGAGAGTTGATCAATCGGAACGAACTGACCTTCGGTCGAATGATCCGATGCGGCATTTGCGCGAAAGCAGGTGCGATGCTCCGAAGTTTCAGCGCGGTCATAGATCGAGTAGACCTGTCCGATTTTCGCCGTTACGCCCATTCCCTCGAGCCGCTTGGCCAAGGCATCGCGCAAAAGCCCGCGACGTTCAACTTCGACCTGAGGCAAAGCGAAGCCACCATCGACGGGTAGCAAAAGGACTTTGCCCTCAAACTCGACGATAGACGACGCGATGTTCGCGAGCCCCCGCGCTGGCGCACTCGCCGCGCGCTGTTCGAGACCAAGCGAGAAGTACTTGCCGCCTGCATACCCCAGCCCGCGCTTGCCGCTGTGTTCAAAATCCACGACCCGCCCCATCAGGACGACGTGATCGCCTGCATCAATTGCTTGGTGGGTCGCACAACTAAACACAGCAGCCGCCCCTTCAATCGCAGGAATACCGTGACAATCGAGCTTGGTTTCGACTTCAGCAAACCGGTCACCTTTGAAGCTTGCAAAGACGTTGGAGACAGTCTCTTGCCCCTCGGCAAGGACGCTGACCGAAAACTCTTTACAAACCTCAAATTTGGGAAAGCTCGACAGAAACTTGCCCGGACAAACGAGCAGCATCGGCGGGTCCATTGAGACCGACGTAAAGGAATTGGCGGTGAAGCCAAAGCATTCCCCGTTTTCATCACGTGTCGTGACAACGGTGACGCCGGTCATGAAGCTCCCGAATGCCGAGCGGAGCGCACGTGGATCAATTTCGCTCATGCAAATGCCTCCTCGGCAAGTTCAAGGATCGCCGCATTCACCTGCGCGGCATGTGTCATCGGCATCATATGCGCGGCCTCTTCGACGATCATGGCGCGGCCTCTTGGCGTCAAAGCAGCCATAGAGTGAGACATGTCGGGCGTAGAGTTCGGCTCAAGCGCTCCTGTCATGAACAGCGCGGGGATCGAGAGAGCCCCAAGCGCCTGTCGAGACGGTCCATCGCAATGGGCAAAGACGTTATAGGCGGCCTGATACCCCAAGGGATCAACTGAACTGAGCCAGTCTTTACAGGCAACCGACTCTTTGCACTGGAGATCATCAAACCACCGCAACAATGTCGGTGTCGGATCACTGATCCCACCTTGGGCAAGGGCCTTTGCGCGTGCCTGAACTGCTTTTGACGCCGCTTCGCTCCGTTCAAAAATGGCATTGAGTGCTACGACGCCGCGAACCTTAGACGGATATCTTGAAGCTAGATCGAGCGCGATCATTGCCCCCATCGAATGACCAGCAACGACTGCGTCTTCGTCGAACGCATCCGCAACCAAATCGCTGTAGCGCTCCAACGAAATCTCACCCTGCAAAGGCTTGCTCTCGCCGTGACCTGCCATGTCCGGAGCAATGACGTCGAACCGTTCGGCAAGCTGTTCTAGCTGTGCACCCCAAGCCTCGGACCTTAGACCAACGCCGTGAAGAAGTACGATCTTTGGCCCTTGCCCTTGGCGTATCGCTCGGAGCGCTCCGAACTCAGACCGCGGCTGGGTTGTCCAGGTCATGTCCGAGGTCTTTCAAATCCTGATAGCGGTCACCAATGCGATGATGTGGGCGGCCAGAAGTTGCACCGCCAAGGACCACGACGATCTCGTCTGCACGCGGGGCATCAGGGATAGAAAACTGCACCGTCAGGTAATGCGAACGACGACCTGCATCGTTCTTATCCATCAAAGGCACCATGATTGCAGCATTTGCTGGGCCACGTGTGTTGGTGAAGGACAGATAGGACTTTGCCTGAACAGCTTCGCGAAAATGGTTCCCAAAGCGCAAAGTGTGGATGAGACCAGAGGCGTGTTCCACCTCGCCATCAAGACCAACAACGGCCGCTTTACCATATGCTTCGATCGCATCACCCGAGCCTGCCAGAGCAATAATGCGACGTGTCAGCTCTGCACCAAGGGGCGGAGCCAACTCGCGGATCATGGGCAAAAGGTCTTCGACGTAGCGACCCGCCCATGGGTTCTTGACCACGGCAGCAACGGCAAACATGCGCCATGGGCGCGGCGCAGGGCGAAAGCCCTCGATCAAAGTCTCTTCGTCATAGGTGACAAATTTACGGATTTCCAAAGTCAAAGCCGTCCTCCCTCGTTAGGAGCTATCTGCTTTGAGTCTAACGGTTTTGACAAACGAGATAAAATACGGCAAAGCCATTAGTGTTACTTATGGCTAGGTTCCACCATGGCAAGATCACTCCCTCCCCTGAACTGGTTTCGCTCGTTCGAAGCGGCGGCGCGGCACCTCAACTTTACCGCAGCCGCAGACGAACTTGGCCTTACCCAGTCCGCGATCAGTCAACAGGTGAGAGCGCTTGAAACCCGCTTTGGCGTTCAGCTCTTCGAACGAAAAGCGCGCGGCCTGTCGATTACGGACGACGGTCGCAAGCTCCTCCCCCAAGTGGGCGCGGCGCTTGAAATCCTCGGGACGGCCTCTTCGACCTTTGATGCCGGCCCAACCAATCATCTTTTGACCGTTGCAACGTCGGTGAGCGTGGCGCAGTGGATCCTTGCCCCAAGGATCGACGAATTCCTCTCCGCCTATCCCGGCACCCGCATTCGCTTTCTCTCAACCGTTTGGCCGGACGAATTCAAAGCTTCAATTGCTGACGTTGAAATCCGCTTTGGCGCCGAAAAACAGGTCGGGCATAGTGCCATTCGTTTGGGACCGGATTACCTCGTCGCCATTTCTGCTCGCGCAGAGAGCAAGCTGGATGGTCAAAGGCTCATTGAGACCGTTGGCACATCCATGTCGTGGCAAACATGGGGACAAGCGCATCTCCACGCCGAAACGCCCGAACCAAGTCTCTTCGTGGACAGCTTTGGTCTCGCGCTAGAACTCGCCGCCAAGGGGCAAGGTGTGGCTCTTACCAGCTCGCTTCTTGCGGCAGCATCTCTGGCCGAAGGGGAGATGTATCAAATCGGTGAGGCAAAGCTCATTAATCCCGAAGGTTACTTCTTGGCGATTGATGAAAACGTCAAAGCCGCGCGGGACTTCCGCGAGTGGCTATTAGAGGCTTTGAGCACTACAGCGACAAGAAAATAAGTTAGGGATTATTTGATTTCGCGTGAGTTTCGCCTGTGTCCCGAACGAAAAAATGAAGCCTATATATCTGAAAAATAACAATTAAAAATAATGTCGAATTTCTTTCCCGATCTCGCGACGGAAATAAAACACAAAATCGTTATATTTGCATGCTTCACAAAGAGGCGCCCAGATACTCAAGGAGTAATAACGATGAAAACCTTCGCACTCGCCCTCCCGTTCGTTGCCCTCGGTTCGACTGCATTTGCATCCACTGTGAGCGAAGACATCGAGGCATCGATCCTTCGCGCGCTTATGGACGAATACCAAGCCGTCGCGATCTATGACAGCTACATCGACGCATTTGGATCGGACACCCCCTTCTCGAAGATCATCAAAGCAGAAGAGCACCACTCTGACATGCTCATCGAGCTTTTGAATACCTATGAGATCGACGTGCCTTCCAATCCTTATCTCGATGGCACGCTCGCCCTTGCAGCGGTTCCCGCGACACTCGAAGAGGCCTATCAGATCTCTGTCGACGCCGAGATCGCAAACATTGCTCTGTATAACGACGAGCTTCTTCCGACAGTCACCGCCTACGCGGACATTACCGACGTCTTCACAAAGTTGATGAATGCGTCACAGGACAAGCACCTACCTGTCTTCTCCAGCTGCCTTGAAGGCGAGTGCACGATGCCAGAAGGCCACGGCCAAGGTGGGCATGGCCAAGGTGGACACGGTGAAGGTGGACACGGCGAAGGCAAAGGCGGTCACGGCCAGGGCGGAAACGGCCAAGCTGGTCACGGCCAAGGTGGTCACGGCGGCGGTCAAGGTGGTGGCAAAGGCAAGAACCACGGCTAAGCCATCGCAACAAGACAAAGAAGCCCAAGGTTTGCTTGGGCTTCGTTCATTTATGAATGATCGGTTCAGACCTTTTGTGTCACAAAAACCCCGAGCGCCATGATCGCGAGACCCGCAGCGCGTGTGATACTGATCGGCGTCTGGTTGGCACCAAACAGACCGAAATGATCGATGATGGCCGCCGAAATGAGTTGACCGATTAGGACAAAGAAGACTGCATTCCCGACCCCGATCTTTGGCGCGATCCAAGTGACGGACAGCACATAGAAAGCAACAAAGGTGCCGCCAAGGAACAGATGCTTAGGAGCGGTTGCGAGTTTTGCGAAGCCTGCGCTTCCCGTTAGCATCGCAGTCACAAATGCAATGCTGAGCGCCACGACAAAAAGGATTGTTGCTGCCGCCGCAGGCGAGCCGACATGTCGCCCAAGCGCCGCGTTTAGCGCGGCGAGCATCGGAATTCCGACGCCAGCCAAGAGCATTACGAATTGTGAACCACCCATGAAGCCTCTCCCATCATTTGCGCGGAGCCTACGCCCGCCTCCGCCAAGTTCAAGCGGAACTTGCCCCGTCAAACCGACAGTGCCAATGCACCATCCCCTCTGAGCTCCCGCGCGAGGTATTCCGCAAGTCGCGTTGTGATTGCACTTGTCTCGCCCTTGCCCGTCACGAGGCTCAATTCAAGCACAGGCATCGGCGGCAAGCCTTCTGCTTCGCCAAGAGGCACGAGACCCGCCGTGAGCGAAGACTCAACCATCCCAATGACGGCAAGGCCCGCTTGAGCGATCGCGACTAGTCCCAGAAGGCTCTGAGTCGAAGTCACAACGCGGTATGAGATGTCCGCATTCTGAAGGGCCTCCATCGCAATACGCCGGGCAATATCACCTGCATCAAAAAGCGCGACGGGAAGCGGGTCGCGCAGCCACGCTTTATGTTCATGTGACGCCGCCCAGACAAACCGCTCGCGGCGAAACACGGTAAAGCTTTGACTGGGTTCGCGTGTCACCAAAGCAAGATCAAGTTTCCCCTCATCGAGCAAACGATGGAGTTTTGGCGATTTATCGAAGGTCAGCTCGACCTCCACCAGCGGATATTCCTGTCCGAACCGAGAAATTGCAGGCGCTAGGAGCCAAGTCGCATAATCCTCGGGCATCCCGAGCCTAACGGCCCCAACCGCCTCGCCCCCGCGCAAACTTGCCAGCGCCTCATTGGACAACCGCAACAAACGCCGCGCATGGACCAAGAGTTCTTCACCCGCAGGATTGAGTTTCAGCGACCGCCCTTCTTTGAGGAACAGTGGCCGTCCAACCATCTCTTCGAGCCGCTTGATTTGCATACTGACGGCGGACTGACTGCGCCCTACTCTGTCGGCTGCATATTGGATATTCCCGCAGTCTACGACGGCAACAAAGCTCTTGAGCAATGAGAGATCGAGCGGCTCAGCCATAGTTCAACAATCCTGAAGTGTTTCATCAAATCTATTCGTTTGAATGGTTCCATGTCCAGTCGTTACATGGGTTCGAAATCACGGAGCTTACCATGAATTATCGGACCGGAATCTTCTTCGTCTTGGCATCAGGTGTATTGTGGTCATTCCACGGCACCATCATTCGGATGCTCGAAGATGCTCAGGCTTGGACGATACTCTTCTGGCGTTCGCTCGCTATGCTTCCTGTCCTATGGGTCCTCGTGTCGGCACGATCTGGCGGTGCACCGGTTCGCGCCATGCGCGCGACCGGATTGATCGGTGTCCTCGGTGGTTTCGGACTTGCCGCAGCTATGGGCGGCGCAATCGTTGCGTTTCAAACAACGACAATCGCAAATGCTGCCTTCTTGCTTGCGGCATCGCCGTTTCTCGCAGCCATTATAGGTAGATTGATCCTCAAAGAAGCCGTGTCAAATCAAACGAAAATCGCGATCGCCCTCGCGATCTTCGGGATTTTCGTGATGGTCAAAGATGGCCTTTCCTCAGGCGCTCTTGTGGGAAACCTTGCAGGCCTCGTCGCGGCCCTTGGCTTCGCTTTCTTTAGTGTGACGCTCCGTTGGAGCAAAGCAGAGGATAGCCTTCCCGTCTCGTTCATCGGTGCATTCTTTGCCGCTCTTCTGGCCGCTGCCATCGCGTTTACTACCGATCAAGGCCTCGCGATTTCGTATGCGGACCTTGCTTGGTGCGTCTTTATGGGAGCTGTAACTTTGAGCGGCGGCAAATTGCTTTACACTCTGGGCAGCCGCACGGTTCCATCTGCCGAACTAACACTTCTTTCGAACACAGAAGTTTTGCTCGCACCGATTTGGGTCTGGCTGATCATTGGGGAAGTCGCCAGCTTTGGCACGATCCTCGGAGGCTCGATTGTTCTCGTCGCAATTGCCTACAGCGCACTTAGCCGCGTCCGGCGGAAGATGCCGCCGGTCGCAGTTGCCTCTGCCTAACTAGGCGGTCACTTAGAGACAGCGCAGCGCCAGATAAGGCACGACGTTAAACACCAAGATCAAGATGTAATAGTTCATCATGATCCGCGGCGCATCGTCCATCCATGCGTCAATCGTGTCACCAAGGATCGCGCGGCCAATTCCAACGGCAAGGTTACGAAAGACCGTGACCTTGAGCATCCCTAGCGCAAACAGAACAAGATTGATGACGCTCATCCAGCCGAAGAATGGAAGTAGAACAGTGGTATCCATCGAAAGGTCCTCTCATTGATGCCTTTGTCGATGAAGCCAATTTACCACGCAATCAGAGCGCGCAAATAGATTTAGATCAAACCCATGCCGATTTTGTAGCAAGGGAAGAGCCTCTACTTACATCAAGAAGTGCAGTGTTCGCAAAAGATTTACAAACACAATCAGCGGCTAAGAACGAGCAGGCCCCAAAAAGAGTGAACTAGAAGCAGATTTTACCTTCCCGTCACAAAGGCTGCACCCAGTTGTTACAAACCATCTGTTGATTGCCCCTCAAGGAGCGAGCGCTCCTCAATTCGCTCATCGACACCTTCAGAGGACAACATGAAATCACTTCTTTCAATCTCAGCCCTTGCTTTGGGCGTTTCGACCGCTGCACTGGCTCAAGACCTTCCGCAGGTTCAAGTATCCAGCGATTGGTTCACTCAAGGTCAAAAGACCATCGCCGAGATCATTGCACGCGAAAAAAATGAAGGCCGCGCAAAGAACGTGATCCTCATGATTGCGGATGGCAACGGCATAGGCACCAACTATGCAACCCGTCTTTACGTCGGTCAGCAGCTGGGCAAACTGGGCGAAGAGCACGTTCTTCCCTACGAAACCAATGATTACTACAACGGCATCGTAAAAACCTACAACATCAACGCTCAGACTCCGGACTCGGCTCCGACTGCGGGCGCAATGAACACCGGTGTTAAGCAACGTTTTAACCTGATCAACCTCGGCGGCGACGCTGTGCATGACGATTGCTCGACCGTTGCAGGCAACGAGCTGACCACTTTTGCTGAAATGGTAACGGCTGCGGGTAAATCGGTTGGCATCGTGTCGACCGCTCGCTTGACCCACGCAACCCCAGCCGCAGTTTTCTCGAAGACCGCTAACCGTAACTGGGAAGACTCGGTTCCAGAGGGCTGCACCGCTCAAAAAGACATCGCAGCTCAGATGATCGACGGCATGACTTCGGGCATGATCGATATCGCACTGGGTGGTGGCTCGCGCTACTTCACACCAAAGGACGCTGCGACCCCGAACGGCGGCACCGGCCACCGTCCAGACGGCGCTGACCTTATCGCAGAAGCCAAGAACGCAGGCATTCAGTATGCTTCTAATCTCGAAGAGCTGAACGCGCTCGACATGTCCAAGCCGATCCTCGGCCTTTGGACGGACAGCCACGTGTCCTACGAAGCCGACCGCCCAGCGACTGAGCCGTCACTCGTTGACATGACCCGCACCGCAATCGAGTTCCTGAGCCAGAACGAAGAAGGCTTCTACCTCGAGATCGAAGCTGGCCGTGTTGACCACGCAAACCACGCTGGCAACTTCGCTCGCACCGCTGCTGACGGCATGATCTGGACCGAAGCCGTTGCTCTCGCTGATGAGATGACCAGTGACGAAGACACTTTGATCATCGTCACAGCTGACCATGAGCACGCGATTACCTTTAACGGTTACTGTGGCCGCGGCACGCCGATCCAAGGACTTTGCTATAACGTCTCCAAAACAGGCGAGATGCACTCGGACGAGCTCGCTCTTGCTGCTGACGGCAAGCCCTACTCGGTTATCACCTATGCAAACGGCTCGGGTTCCGTTCTCAAGCAGGCTGAAGGTTCGAACGACTTTGCTGGCTCGCGTCCTGACGTGACGCAAGAGGAAGCCATGGATGTCGACTACCTCCAGCAGGCACTGATCCCGATGGAATCTGAAACCCACTCGGGAGAAGACGTTGCGGTTTATGCAAAAGGCCCATGGGCACATCTCGTAGGCGGCACCATTGAACAGAACCTGATCTTCCACGTGATGGATCACGCTGTGAACGCCAAGTAATTTCAGCACCTAAACCTTTGATGGGGACCTCGTCGCGGCGAGGTCCCTTCTCTCTTCCTCAAGGTCAAAAACATGCTTAATCGCCGAACACTCCTGACTTCGATGCTTGCAACTCCTATGCTTGCTCTCAGTGCCTTTGCCCAAAACGACATCATCAAGCTTCGCGATCTTTATGATCGTCAGGCGATTTCGGATTTGGCAAAGGCATCGGAAGGCAAACGCATTTCGGTTGATGGGTATATGGCCCCCCCACTGAAGGCGGAGAGCAATTTTTTCGTACTTACGCGCCGCCCCATGTCGGTTTGCCCCTTTTGCGAAACCGAGGCCGATTGGCCGAGCGATATTGTCGCCGTCTATACAAAGCGGATCATTAAACCGGTCACCTATAATGTGAAGATCGTAACGTCGGGCATTCTAGAATTGGGTGCATACCGTGATCCGGAGCTCGGATTTGTGAGCCTGGTCCGTTTGACTGATGCTGCCTATGCCTGAGAAATTCGATCTAAAGTCCGAACCGCTAAGCGTTCATGCCAGTGACGGTCGCACAATCCTTTCGCTGCCCGATCTATTCGTACCGCAAGGCTCACTTGCTGCAATTAAGGGACCATCGGGCGCTGGAAAGTCGACATTTCTCTATACACTAGCGGGCCTCATCAGCGACGTGCGCGGCAAACTCTATTGGGGCGAAACGGAAATCCTGAGCCTCAGCGAAGGAAAGCGCGCCGATTTTCGCGCCACCAATGTCGGCCTAGTCTTTCAGGACTTCCATCTTTTCGAAGAACTTGGCCCGCTTGAAAATGCTTCGGTGTCTGCCCTCTTTCGACCAATCTCGGAGCGCGCTGCCATCAAGGACCGAGCACAACACTACCTTATCAAGCTCGGCATTGATCCAACCTCGCGCACAGTCTCAAGCTTTTCTGGCGGCGAGAGGCAAAGGGTCGCGATTGCACGGGCGCTTGCCTCTGATGCACCGATCCTTCTTGCAGATGAACCGACGGCAAGCCTTGATCGCGAGGCAGCCAATCGCTTGATCGAAGATCTCGTCGCGCTCGCACGGGAAAGCGGAAAGACGTTTATCGCAGTCAGTCACGACCAAAACCTGATTGATCGCATGGACCGCGTCTTCACGATTTCCGATGGCACCCTCAGCGACGACTGGAACAAGAAATGACCGATCTCTGGCTTTCTCTCCCTGCTTTCGTTCAAGACCTGTTATGGACGATTTTGCTGCTTGCCCCTGGGCTTGCAATCGGCTCACTCACCTTAACGGGTTACGACGCATGGCCCCTCGCAAAGGCTATCCTTTGGCGCTTTCGCGGAACGATCAGCATCTTTGTCCTCCTTATCGCGGTTTCAGTGGGCCTCGGGATCGCACTTTCGGCCCAGGACCGCGCTCTGCGTCATGGCACTGCTCAAGCGGCTGACAAATTTGACCTAATCGTTGCGGCACCGGGGAGCGAACTGACGGCTATGTTTGCTGCGGTCTATCTTCAACCGAGCGACATGGGCCTCCTTTCGGGCCAAGTGTTCAATGAAATAGCAAGCCACGAAAAGGTAGCCTTTGCCGCTCCGCTCGCATTTGGCGACAGCTTTGGAAACGCCGCAGTCGTTGGCACCACGTCAGACTTTGTAAGTTATCTAGCAGAAGGCAAAATCGAAGGACGCCTTTGGGCAACGAGCCAAGAGGCCGTACTGGGCGCTCTTGTGCCACTCGAGATTGGCGATGAATTCGAACCTACGCATGGTGAGGGCGAAGCGACCGAGGAAAACGTACATGATGAAGAGCACCTCACTGCCGTCGGGCGCATGGCGCCCACAGGAACGCCTTGGGATCGTGCTATCTTAATCCCGATCGAAGCCGTTTGGGAAATCCACGGTCTCGCCAACGGTCACAAAATCGAAGCGGGTGATCAGATCGGCGCCCCCTTCGATGCAGAGCTATTCCCCGGCACCCCAGCGATCGTGGTCCACCCAAAGGAACTCTGGGCAAGTTATGCGCTGAAATCTGAATTCACGCGAGATAGCGAAACGATGGCGTTTTTCCCCGGATCAGTTCTATCCAATCTCTACACTGTGATGGGAGACATTCGTCAGGCGATGTCCTTCATGGCATTCGTCACCCAAATGCTCGTTGTAGCGAGCGTTCTTCTCGGGCTTTTCATCATATCTCGCTTGTTCCAGCGCCAAATTGCACTGCTTCGAGCAATTGGTTCCCCAACGCGATTTATCTTTGCCGTGGTGTGGACCTTTGGCGCAGCACTCATACTCGCTGGCGCAATTTTTGGGATTGGGTTCGGCCTCGCCTTTGCTGCCTTGCTCTCGTCAATCATCTCTGCGCGAACCGATATACTCATTGTCGCGAACCTCGGCTGGAGCGAAATTCACTTTGTTGCAGGCTTCGTTAGCCTTGCTCTTCTGCTAAATCTCGCGCCCGCCGTCAAATCTACAAGTGTGAGCATTATCAACAATCTAAGAGGGTGAGCTCGCGTAATTTGCGAGCCACCTGAAATTCCAAAGGTTGCATCGCTCAAAGGTTTTGTGTCCATAGTCAGGCACGAGGCAAAACCGGAGCAACAAGATGAAAAACAAAACTCTTCCGCTATTGATGGCGCTCGCGATCCTTGCAAGTTGCAGCAACAGCATCCTAACGAATCCGGTGTCAGTTCAGCGCGCGGGCGAAGGAGAGCTTCTAAAGCTCCGTGCCGGACCTGGCCTGGGTTATCGGATTGTACTTGGCCTTCCAGATGGCACCCGACTTCAAAAAGGCAGCTGCACAACCGAAGTTGGACAGCTTTGGTGCCAAGTTTCTCTTGCCGATGCGCCTCAAATCAAAGGCTATGTCGCGGCGGACTATCTGTCTGACTATTGATCGCGAAAATAGACGGTAGCGCCCGATACGAGCGCTACCGCGTTTCAGATCAGGACGTATGGCCGCCCAAAGTCTCGGCAAACCAATCGGCGATATAGCTACGCCCATAGGCCATGTTGTCCGCGCCGACATGTTCCACCCCACCCTCGCGCGGCGTGAATATCTTGAGCTCACGGCGCGGCGAGTTCGTCAATTGCTCAAAGGATTGATGCGCGTATTCCATCCCGATCTGACGGTCGTTTTCGCCGTGCGTGACGAGAAACGGAACTTTGATCTTTTCCATCTGGCCGTTAAGGTTCATGCCGGCTGATTTTTCAAGAAAGTCTTCCTGGTCCTTGGCACCAAAGACCCACCAAACATGGTTCCAATAGTGAGGCACAGGGTTCTCACCCTCACGCTTCATGCGTTTATACTGGACTTCTGCCCAATTGTGGTTTGCACCCCAAACGGCACCCGAGGCGTAGCGCGGCTCATTCGCGACGACGCGCGGCGCGTAATATCCGCCAAGGCTAATACCCGATACGCCGATCCGCTTGGCATCGACGTCGTCGCGTGCCGCAAGCCATTCATATACGGGTGTGCCCCAACGTTCGCTTTCCGGATGCGCCGAAAGCCCCTGAAGTCGAATGCTTTCGCCCGTTCCTGGCTGGTCAAGGCAGAGCGTCGAAATACCACGCTTTGCCAAAGCGTGCGGTAGCCAAGTCCAATACAGAAGCTCTTTGCAACTATCGAGACCATTTAAGAATAAAACGCACGGCGCTTCCCCTTCGACACCCTCGGCGCGGGTGAAATAGCCCGCAAGAACCTTGTCACCATACGGCACCTCTACGCGCTCGCAGTTTTCGCCGTTGTAGCGAACGTATTTGTCGAAGGCATCGAGCGCACGGGCGAAGGTTTCCTTGCGCCCTGGATGACCGTGGCCCTGCATCCGTTCAGCGGTCAGCAGATAGAGCGATGCACGGCGCAACTTGTCAGCAGCAGAATAAAGGCGATTGCGATCCTCGTCCTCTTTGGCAAGCTCGATCAGCGTTTCGGCCTTCTTCATCCATTCTTGCAGAAATTCGCCTGTTCCCGCGTCTTCCCCTGCCTGCGCTTTCTCCAAGAGAGGCTTGGACATATCGATAATCTCGCCAAGCTCTGCGCCCGATTGCATCGCAATCGAAAGTGACAGGTTCCAAACGTAGTTCGGAAAATACTCAAATAGTGCCATGCAGTTGTTCCTCCAATTCGAGGCGAAACTAGCCAGCATCGTTTGGTTTGAGAAATTGAAAGTCCGACAGACATATATCGGCCAAATCGATAGCCCAGATGTGAAATAACAATTTCCCCAATGGATATAGCCTCCATAGTTTCGGGGCAAATTTAAGGGAGGACATGAATGCGTATCATCGGACCCGATGAGATTGTTTTTGGCGTAGATGATCTCGACGCCTGTCGCACTTTTTTACACGACTACGGTCTAGCAGAAGAAAGCTGGGGGGCCGATGGCGGCACGTTCACAGCACTCGACAACACCGCGATCACCATTCGCAAGCGTGATGACGCCGACCTTCCTGCGCCTCTCGCATCAGGCTCGACCTTGCGCCAGACGGTTTACGGCGTCGAAGATCAGGCCAGTATCGACGAAATTGAAGCCGAGCTTTCCAAGGACCGCACTGTCGTTCGTGCGGCCGACGGCTCGATCACATGTGAAGATGACGTAGGCTTTGCACTCAAATTCCAGCTTACCCGTCGCGTCGCTCTTGATCTTGAACCCGAGCTGGTAAACTCACCCGGTTCAGCGCCTCAGCGTGGGTTCAACAAGATTGGTGCGAATGAAGATGCAGAGGCTAAGCCGCGCACGCTCTCGCATATCGTATATTTCACGCCTGACATGCCAACGCAGGAAAAGTTCTATGTAGAGCGTCTTAAATTCGTTGTGACGGACCGCTTTAACGGCGTTGGACCGTTCCTTCGCCCACAGGCCTGCATTGATCACCACGTGCTTTTCATGCTCCACACCCCTCCTTACATGCAGGGTCTTGAGCACCTTGCCTTCCATATGCAGGGACCGACCGACCTTATGCTTGCAGGCAGCCGCCTGATTAAGAAGGGCTACGAGAGCTTCTGGGGTCCGGGTCGTCACAAGTTCGGCTCGAACTGGTTCTGGTATTTCAATTGCCCGCTCATGACGCACTTTGAATATGACGCGGACATGGACGTGCATGACGACAACTGGGTGCCCCGCGAGGCACCAGTTGGAGCAGAAGTCAGTCAGATGTTCCTATTTGAAAACGTAGAGAAGTGGTTCCCCGGCGGTGGCCCCGACAAACATTGAGCCCCGCCTTGTCACCTCTCCCATTTGTGGGACGAGTGATATCAAAGACGCTCACTCAAGGGGGTTTGACCCCTTGGGTGAAGGTCGAGATACGATGTTCGTCGTCAGGCAGGGTGACCAATACTTTGGATGGCGCAACGCCTGCCCCCATTACGAACATGCCCGCATGGCATGGAAAAAGGACGAGTTCCTGACGGGCGACAAGAGCCGCATCATCTGCGGCGCTCATGGTGCCCAGTTCGATATCCAAACAGGGCAATGCACCATAGGCCCATGCCTCGGACAAAGACTTACGCCCGTGGCCCTGCGCATCGAGGGGGAACTAATTTACATCGAAGGGCCCTACGCCCCAGGTCGACGTCAGCGCGTCGGTCAACATAGCGAATAAGGACGAGTTTCATGGCAAGACGTATTGTGGACCTTTCGGTGGCGCTCAAAACGGGGATCGCTTCTGATCCGCCGCCACTACTTCCCAAGATCGAATATCGCGATCATGCATTCGGCGCGGCAGAGTTCGCCCCGATGGCAGGCCTCAAGCCCGAAGATATGCTCGAAGGCGCAGGTCCTGCGAGTGAGAGCTGCCAGATCACGACCCACGTCGGAACGCATATGGATGCGCCTTGGCACTATCACCCCACGATGAACAATGGTGAGCGTTCAATCACCATCGATGAAGTACCGCTGGAATGGTGCATGGGTCCAGGCGTAAAGCTCGACTTCCGCGACATGCCTGACGGGCACGTTGTAACAGCTGCCGAGGTTGAAGCCGAACTCCTGCGTATTGGTCACGTGCTTCAAGCGGGTGATATCGTATTGGTCAATACCTCTGCGGGTGCGAGGTACGGCCACGACGATTACCTCGCAAAAGGGATCGGCATGGGACGCGAGGCGACGCTTTACCTAACTTCTCGCGGAGTCAAAGTTTGCGGGATTGATGCTTGGGGCTGGGATGCTCCGATGAAATACCAAAAAGAAGCCATTGCCCGCACCGGTGACAAATCCCTTCTTTGGGAAGGACACAAAGCTGGCGTCGAAACCGTCTATTGCCACATCGAAAAGCTCTCGAACCTCGAGGTGCTCCCAGCGACGGGCTACACTGTCTATGCCTTCCCAGTGAAGGTCGAAGGCGCATCTGCCGGCTGGTGCCGCGCCGTTGCAATCTTTGACGAATGACCCGGCTCGCGGGGAAAACAGCGGTTGTCACCGGTGCCGGACGCGGCATCGGTCGCAAAATTGCACAGATGTTCAAAGCTCAAGGCGCCAATGTCCTCGCTTGTGATATCGACGCAGCAGCTTTGGCATCACTCAGCGCCGAAGGTATCACAGTGCACCCCGCCGACCTTACGACAGAGGATGGCGCAGAGAGCCTTGCGGCTCTCACGCAACGCGTAGACATCCTCGTCAATGCGGCGGCTATCGTGCGTTTCGCGCCGATCCCCGAGATGACGCTTGTCGACTGGCATACGACGACCAAAGGGGAAATTGACACAGTTTTCCTTGTAACCCGTGCACTCTGGGACAAGCTTGCCGCCTCCGGGGCAGCGAGCATCATTAATTTTTCCTCTGCCAATGCGCATGTCGCGCTCCCTGGCCTTCCGGCGATTGCACATACGGCTGGCAAAGGTGCCGTGCTCGCAATGACACGGCAAATGGCAATGGAAGGTGGGCCTCTAGGCATCAGAGCAAACACGATTGCACCGGGGTTTACGCTTACCGAAGAAACCGCTCAGCACCTCGACACCCCGCTCATGGAAACGGTCCGCAGCAAGTTGATGACCAAGCGGATCGGGACGACCGAAGATGTTGGATATCTCGCCATTTACCTTGGATCGGACGAATCCGCTTATGTGACGGGTGCAGATTTCAGAATTGATGGCGGCGCGACCGCTTGGTGATCACCTCGCCTATTGCATCGATCCCTCTGATACCAAATACTCCAACTATTCGATAAACCAGATAGGTGCCCCATGCGTTTCAAAGGGCTTGATCTCAATTTGCTCGTCGCTCTCGACATTATGCTGACCGAGCGAAACGTGAGCCGCGCTGCGGATAAGCTATGTCTCAGTCAGTCCGCCACTTCGGGCGCTCTGGCGCGACTTCGCGAATATTTTGGCGATGATCTTTTGGTGCAAGTTGGCCGTCAAATGGTGTTGACCGCGCGCGCCCAGACCCTTGCCCCCAAAGTCCGTGCTGCCTTGATGCAAATCGAGGGCACAATCATCCGACCGCCTGAATTTGATCCCGGAACAGTGAACCGAACTGTTCACATTGTTGCCTCGGATTACGTGGTCATTACTGTGCTCGCCAAAGCGATCCGCGCAATCAATATGAAGGCGCCGAACCTAACGATCGTTGTAGACCAACCGACCAAGGACCCTGATCAGCTTCTTGCACGTGGCGATGTTGATCTCATCGCGATGCCCGAAGTCTATATGGCGCCAGATCACCCATCAGAGCCCTATTTCGACGATGAATACGTGGTCATTGCTTGCGCTGACCATCCGACAATCGGCGATGCGATCACGCGTGAACAATTCTTTGACCTTCGCCATGTGCTTATGCGGTTTGGCTCGCACACCCTCACATTCGAGAGCTTTTTCCTCAAACACACAGGTTCAGAGCGCAAGATCGCAACGGTCGCGGGTAGCTTTGCGGCTGTTCCACACCTTCTCAGAGGCACAAACAACATTGCCGTCATGCAGGGCAAGCTTGCAAAGATCTTTGCGCAGACTGAACCGCTCAAAGTCTTGGACCTTCCCGTCGAAATTCCACCGCTTAAAGAGTTCATTCAATGGCACCGTTTCTCCGAAGGAGACGAGTGTCTTGCATGGATCAGAAAAGAAATTATCGACGCACTCTAAGTATCCATCGATCTGATACGGAAAATCCGATCAATCAATTTTACCGAAGTGTAGCCCCTCTCTAGGATCACCCCAAAGGGAGGAATTTCATGGGAAATTTATTGAATCACGCGCAAAAAGTGCTCGTGGTCGGTGGCGGCGTTGGCGGCCCATCGGCAGCTATTCGCTTCGCGGAGCGCGGCGTCAAAGTCGATCTGGTTGATATTGCAACGAGCTGGGGAACTGCGGGCACTGGCGTCACGCTTTCGCCTTTGACAGCACGTGCGCTTGGGCATCTTGGCCTCTCGGACGGGCTTATGCGTCTTGGCCATTTGCACGACACGCTCACGCTTTATGATCCCATGGGCAACCAAATCCGAGAGCTACAAAGCCCACGCCTCTTCTCCCCTGACGTGCCGGCTGAAGGGGGCATCATGCGCCCCGATCTTCATCGCCTGATGGAAGACCGCATGCGTGAGCTTGGGGTCAGCATCCGCACAGCAACAACAGCGACCAGCCTCAAGCAAGATGACAGCGGTGTCGACGTCGAGTTCTCCGACGGCTCTAGCGGGCGCTATGATCTGGTGATCGGGGCGGACGGCCTCTTTTCCAAGACACGCGACATGGTCATGCCCAACGCCCCTGCTCCGCGCTATACTGGTCAAGTTTGCTGGCGTGCACAATTCAAACGCCCTGAGGGCTGGGAAGGTGCACGGATGTTCTTTGGCCCGATCAAGGTTGGCTTTACACCTTGCGGCGAAGACGAGATGTATATGTTCTTGCTCGAAAACGCCAAAGAGAAGCCTTTCTACAACGACGAAGAGCTTCTCCCCAAACTTCGCGAATTGCTGATGCCCTTTGGCGGCCCACTAGCTGAACTACGGGACAGCATGGACGAGAACACAGTCATCATTGCGCGTCCCCTAGAGTCAATCTTGATCTCGGATGATTGGAACGTTGGTCGCGTCATCCTGATCGGGGATGCCGTTCATGCGACCACGCCGCACCTCGCCTCTGGCGCGGGCATGGCAGTCGAGGACGCGATTGTTCTAGTGGATGAGCTTGAGAAAGAATCTGACTACGGAAAAGCGATGAAGTCATTCATGGCGCGCCGCCTGCCACGCGGTGAGTTGGTGGTCGGAAACTCACTCAAGCTTGGCGAGATGGAGCAAAATCACGCCCCAGCCGAGGAAATGGCGGGCCTGATGTTCGCCTCTCTCAAGGCAATCGCCGAACCTTACTAAGGTATCGAATAACTGAAAAAGGCGGCTCAATACGAGCCGCCTTTTTTGATTTGGCATGAGAACGTGGATCAGGCTTTGACGACCTTTTGGTCGATGGCGCCAAAGACGCTCCGCCCGTCAGCTCCAATGACTTCCATGCGCACACGGTCCCCGAACGCCATAAATGGCGTGCGTGGTTCACCCTCGTCCATCTTCTCGATACCGCGGCGCTCTGCGATGCAGGACGAGCCAATCTCGCGGAAGTTCGAGTTCGAGACGGTGCCCGACCCGATCACAGTTCCTGCAACGAGATCACGGGAATAGGCCGCATGCGCGACAAGCTGATCAAAGCCAACCGACATATGATAGCCGTTCGCCGCACCAAATCGCTTTTCATTCCAATCGACCAAAAGCGGTAGATCAACTCGCGCATCGCGCCATTGAGCCCCAAGTTCATCCGGCGTCACGGCAACGGGCGCCATTGCACAGGCAGGCTTTGCGCGAACCCAGCCAAAGCCTGTTTGCATTTCGGGACCAGCGAGACGGCGCAGAGACCAGTCATTGATCTGAACGATCAGGCGAATATGACGACCAGCGGTCGCGACATCCGAGCTCATCTTGACGCTATCCACGATCACGCCGAACTCGCCCTCGAAGTCCACACCGTCCTCGTCGTTCGGCATCCGCACGTCATCGCGCGCGCCATAGAACTTGTCCGAGACGCCCTGATACATCAGCGGGATTCCCGTTTTGACGGGCGTGACACCAAGGAGCGCATCCATCAAATCGCCATGGCTGTCATAGGCCGAACCGTCGAGCCACTGCCACGCACGAGGCAGCGGAGCCATCGCGGAAGCTTGGTCAAAAGTCTCGCCCTCGCCTGCATTGACGGCTTCATACTGGGCGATCAAATCCGCCTCGATGGCCTCCCAGTGCTCAAGCGCTTCTTGCATGGTCTTTGCCGATGTGGCCGGTGCGGCGCGGCTAAGATCGCGGCTAACGATATGAAGGCGGCCGTCTTTCGTGCCATCTTTCAGAGTTGCGAGCTTCATGTTTCCTCCTTGAACATGGCTTGAGCGACAAGGGCATCTGCATCTTTATCGCGTGTAAATCCAAGCTGGTCGGCGGTCTCGGTCACCAGTTCGGGATAGCTCCCAAAAAGAGCGACGATCTCGGCGTCCGGCTCAAAACGAATGTTCGATGGGCTTTCTGGAAAACGCCGACGAAGGGCGGCAACCAGCTCACCAAAAGTGAGTGAAAGCGCGGGCAGCGTGAAAGCGCGATTTGACCCCAGCCCTGACACCTTTGCACCATGAATGAAGTTTGCGGCGACGTTGTCTACAGAAGTAAGCCAAGTGCGGCTTTCTTCAGCGACTGGCAGCGTGATGTCCTCACCCCGCGCAACACACCAAAAGAGCCTCGACATGAAGGCAGTCTTAAGAGCCGCGTCCGCACCGTCCCGAGCCATCACGCCAGAGGGGCGCAAACTCACACCATCGAGCCAGCCTTTCGCTGTAAAGTTCGAAAGGGCGACCTCCATCATCAATTTTTGCGCGCCATAGACCATCGTTGGTCCAGTCGCCGTCTGATCGGTTACGACCATTGGAAGAGGCTTGGAGTAAACGGCAATGGTCGAAGCAAAGACCATGCGGGTTTGTTGCGCCCTGCCCCTAAGGTAATCAAAAAGATCCAGCGTCGCGTCAACGTTTATGCGCCGCGCAAGATCATAGTCCCGTTCGGCCGCACCTCCGAGGATCGACGCAAGCAAGATGACTGCATCCGCACCATCGACAACACGCGATCTCGTATCCGAATCGCTGAAGTCACCGACCGCCTTTTTTACCTTTTTCGCATCAGGCACGGCAAAGTCGACGCAATCGAGCAAAGAAATTTCGCTCACATCAGCGTCGGACAAGAGCCGTTTTGTGACGCGTTGACCGACAAATCCACCGGCGCCGATCACAGCAATTTTCATCGAGCCATTCCCGTGTTATTACTTGGTCATACGTTCAAACAGTATCGCCGCGCCCCTTACCTGACAAGCAAACCGCGCAAGGTTGTTCATCGGATTATTCGGACCAAGGTATCGACAAGAACAATATGACAACTAGCTTCTAATCGGTTTGAACGAAGTAAGTTTGAGGCGAGTTTTCGCCGGAGGAGGAAAGTAAAAATGGCCAAAGTGCTCAAAGAGGGGATCGACCCCGGCGTGGTCAAAGCCGCCGATGAAAAGGTCCGCGCAATCGTCGAGGGAACGCTCTCGGATATCGAAAAGCGTGGTGACGCAGCGGTGCGCGACCTGAGCATCAAATTCGACAATTGGGACCGCGATGACTATCGCCTGACACAGGCTGAGATCAACGCCTGCCTTGCGGATATGAGCGCTCAGGACATCAAGGACATCGAATTTGCGCAAGAACAGGTTCGAAATTTTGCCCAAATTCAAAAGGATGCGCTCCGCGATGTCGAAGTCGAAACGCTTCCCGGTGTGATCCTCGGTCACAAGAACATCCCAGTACAGAACGCAGGTTGCTATGTTCCAGGCGGCAAATATCCAATGCTTGCCTCTGCACACATGTCTGTCCTGACGGCAAAGGTCGCTGGTGTTCCACGTATCATCACCTGTGCACCGCCCTATCAAGGCAAGCCCGCCTCGGCGATCGTCGCGGCCCAGCACATGGCAGGTGCAGATGAGATTTACGCACTTGGCGGCATTCAGGCCGTAGGTGCGATGGCTCTTGGTACAGAGAGCATTGCTGCCGTCGATATGCTCGTTGGACCGGGCAACGCCTTTGTCGCCGAAGCCAAGCGCCAGCTCTATGGCCGCGTTGGGATCGACCTGTTCGCTGGTCCCACGGAAACGATGGTGATCGCGGATGAGACCGTAGATGCCGAAATGTGCGCGACCGACCTTTTGGGTCAAGCAGAGCACGGCCCCGATAGCCCTGCGGTCCTTTTGACCACCTCGGAAAAGCTCGCCAAGGAAACCATGGCCGAAGTTGAGCGCCTGTTGACCATCCTTCCGACCGCAGGACACGCACGCAAAGCTTGGGAAACCTACGGGCAAGTGATCGTCGCCGAAGACCACGACGAAATGCTCAAGATCGCGAACGAGATTGCGTCCGAGCACGTCCAAGTCATGACGGATCGCGACGATTGGTATCTTGAGAACATGACCTCTTATGGCGCACTGTTTCTTGGACCGCGCACCAACGTTGCTTATGGCGACAAAGCGATTGGCACGAACCACACGCTCCCGACCAAGCGTGCAGGCCGTTATACGGGCGGCCTCTGGGTCGGTAAGTTCCTCAAAACCCACTCCTATCAAAAGGTTTTGACGGATGAGGCATCGGCTCTCATTGGCCGCTATTGCTCGCGGCTTTGCATGCTCGAAGGCTTCCAAGGCCACGCCGAACAAGCCAACATTCGCGTTCGTCGCTACGGCGGCCAGAATGTCCCCTATGCAGAGGGTGCTTCCCCCATCGCGGGTCAGGATCAGGTCTGATGGAGCTTCCGCGCACCCCGAGCTTTTCGCTCGATGGATCGCGCGCCCTCGTGACGGGCGCAGGTCGTGGGATCGGGCTGGGGTGCGCTGCGGCGCTCGCATCTGCGGCCGCCGAAGTCACGCTTGTCGCCCGAACAGAAACAGAGATCATAGAAGTCGCAAACGCGATTATCGCTGCCGGCGGCAAAGCAAAAACACTCGTCCTTGATGTCCTTGATATTGCCGCGACGAAAGCGGCGATCAAAGATCACGGGCCCTTTGATATTCTCGTAAATAATGCTGGAACCAACCGCCCTAAGCCGATTTGGGAGGTCACCGAAGAGGACTTTGATGCAGTTCTCGATTTGAACCTCAAGTCTGCTTACTTTGTCTCGCAGGCGGTCGCGAGCGGCCTAATGAAGGCCGGAAAGTCCGGCTCACTCATCCATATATCAAGCCAGATGGGCCAAGTTGGCGGGCCAAACCGCTCACTTTATTGCTCATCCAAATGGGCGCTCGAAGGTCTTAACAAGACACTTGCGCTCGACCTCGCCCCACATGGGATCAGGTCTAACTGCATTGCGCCAACCTTTATCGAAACACCCATGACGAAGCCCTTCTTCGAGAACAAAGCGTTCCTCGACCTCGTGCTGAGCAAAATCAAACTGGGACGCCTCGGGCAGGTCGAAGACCTCATGGGGGCCGTTGTTTTCCTTGCCTCTAACGCGTCGGCAATGATGACCGGATCGACTATGACCATCGATGGCGGCTGGACCGCAGACTAAGGAACCGAAATGAAGAACCCCCTTAGCGGATTTCAAGTCGACCCTGCCGAACTCAAGTACATTGGCAAAGACCTCCAACGCCCCGAGTGCATTCTTGCCGAAAAAGACGGAACGCTTTGGGCCGCTGACGGTCGTGGAGGGGTCATGCGGATCGCTCCAGACGGCTCGCAAGAGCTGATCCTCCAAAAGGGGCTTGAGACCAACATGGCCAGCAGCTTTGAAGACCGCTTGGTCAATACGATGGGAAGCCTGCCCAATGGTCTCACCTTCGACACCAACGGGGACTTCCTCATTGCAAACTTTGGCACTGATCAAGTCGAGCGGATGACCCGCACTGGCGAGACTTCGGTGATCATCGATAATCTTGACGGCAAGCCGTTTGGCAAAGCAAACTTCGTGACCCGCGACAGCAAGGGGCGACTTTGGCTCACAGTCACCACAACGATGAACCCTTGGACCGATCACGTGAAGACCAATTCCCGTGACGGCTATATCGCGCTAATCGACGAGCGCGGCGCAAGAATTGTTGCGGATAATCTATGCGGAACCAATGAGTTACGCTTCGATCCTAATGAAGAATTCCTTTATGTTGCTGAAACGACGAGCCGCAATATCACGCGCTTTCGCGTGGATGGTGAGACTCTCCGCGACCGCGAGATTTACGGACCGACAAATGTGGGCGGTTTCTGCGATGGGATCGCGTTTGACGCCTATGGCAACCTTTGGACAACCTTGATCATGGCGGACCGTCTGGTCGCAATTACCCCCGAAGGTGATCTCCTCACGATCCTAGATGTCGGCGGAGACCCAGAAGCCCTTGCTCGGCTCGACAAAGCATGGGAAGAAGGAAAAGTAACGCCAGACCTGATGCAGGCTTGCGGCGGCAAAGAGGCACGCTGGATGGCGTCTTTGACATTTGGCGGCGCTGACCTTTCGACCATTTACATCGGCACACTTCAGGGCACCACAATCCCCTACTTCCAGAGCCCAGTGGCCGGTCAGCCTTTGATCTATTGGAATGAGTGAGATGGAGTATTCGGTCAGTTTCGACGATATCGGCACTCACATCGACTGGAGCCTTTCTGGTGTTACAGCAACGCAGATAGACTGGTTCTGGTCGAACATGGAAAAAGGTTTCATCCTATGGCACCCAGAGCAGCATGAGCCATTGAGCTGGCCGCGCCCGCCCGTTCATGGCAACCCGCTTGGTGCGATCCACAATGCACCCCAGACTTGGGACGATGGAAGACGGCAAGACCTCTATATCCGCTTTGAAAAGCTCGAAGACGTCCCAGATGCGCTTCGCAATGTGATCAGCCATACGCATGTGATGATCGTCGCAGGTCTCGGCTTTGATCAGGCGAGCATGGAGACGAAAGAACCGCTTGGGTATCGGCTCCATCAGTGGTCACCGTCTGATGATGGTGTGACTGGAAAATCGACCGCAATGGGCGCAAAGAAGCCTGAAACGGAAGCAGACGGAAAGATTTGGGCCGCTCATGCTGCTGGTGAGATTGGCAACTGGGAAGTGTTCCTCCCCACGCTGCATCAGCTCTACAAAGTCGTAACCGACACCCGCCGCAACCCGTTCACTGATCTATCAGTCGAGGGTCAGGGACTTGGCGCACGATATTTGCACATTGGATAAAGCTATGGACATCACATCGCAGGACTTCCCCGAAATTCGTTGGAATGGCAATTGGATCTGGGTTGGCGAAGCCCCAATCCAGCCAGGCTCGCCCTTTCACTGGGACAATGCCCCGCGCCCCGAAGCACATGGTATGTTCCGCAAGTCGTTCAGTATAGATAATGTTCCGAGCCGCGCCCCTATGCGGCTGAGCGCTGACAGCCGCTATATGGTTTGGGTGAATGGTGAGTTTGTAGGCTTTGGCCCTGCTCGAAGCCAGCCACGCCGGATGCGCTATGACACCTATGACCTCGCGCCCTACTTACGTGAAGGTGAGAACACGATTGCGATCTTGGTCAAATATCACGGAACCTCTCGCACAGATTGGGCGCCGGCGGTTGCAAATGGGATGCTCGGCAAGTCCGGCATCTTGGTCTTTGAAGCCGATATCGGCGGCGAATGGCTCCTTTCCGATGCAAGCTGGCGCACACGCCTTGGCCGCGGCTGGAGCGAGGATGCACGTGACCCAAACGCCCCAGATATTCTGCGCGGTGTGGCTGTTGAAAGCTTTGATGCTCGAGAAGAGGAAAGCGATTGGAATACCCAAGGCTTCGATGACACCGACTGGCAAGCTGCTCAGATCGTCACACCGATCCATATCGGTGGCCGTGGACGCTCGACGCCGCCAACCGACCCCTATGGCGCAATGCTCGAACGCGGCATCGCGCATCTTGATGGAGAGATGTTGGCGCCTGCATCAGTGGATTATGCGACCTCCGTGGCGGAGCCACCCCTCGAGTCTCCTGCCCCTGCGGTAAGGACAGAAGGCGCTGCGCGTGCGGTAAAAAATTGGGCCTCATCCAGTCTCCCACTTTGTGTCGATGCGAACATCGGGCATTCGGTCATACGGCTCGATATGGGTAAAATCACTGCTGGCTTTGTCGAATTTACGGTAAGTGCCCCCAAAGGCACTGTGTTCGAGTTTTACTACGCTGAACAACATGTAACCCGTCCGCCCGAGTTCGGCGCAGCGGGCGGCAATCGCTATATCGCGAGAGGCGAAAGCGACACCCATCGCGTCTTTGACAAAAAGGGGTTTCGCTTCGCTTATGTCCTGATCCACAGCGCGCAGAGTGAAGTGACACTCGAAGACTTCAAAGTGCGTGAGCACCATTACCCTTGGTCGGGTGATGCGGATTTCGATTGCAGCGATCCTGAGGTCACTCTGCTCTACCGCGCAGGCAAACGCACCGTAGCGCTCAACTCTTGGGATGGATTCCTAGACTGTCCAACGCGAGAACAACGCGCGTGGGTTGGCGACGCCGTGGTGCATCAGATGGTCCACCTCGCCACCAACTCTGACTGGCGCCTCGCCGAGCACTACCTCGATCTGGGGAATTCACCGCGACCAGACGGCATCCTTCCAATGAGCGTGGCAGGTGACGTAGAACATGGCGAAGGCTTCACCATCCCTGACTGGTCGCTTCATTGGATTCACGGGGTTTGGAACCTTTACCGCTTTGTCGGTGATAGAGACCGCGTCAAAGAGTTCATGCCCACAGCCGAGCGTATCCTGCGCTGGTATTTGCCATTCCTAACTCGTGACGGCGTGCTCCAAGACGTTCCTGAATGGAACCTAATTGACTGGTCCGCTCTCTATTCCGAGGCACAAAGCTCGATCGTAACGAGCCTATGGGCGCGCGGGCTCAAAGAATTCGCCGAAATGGCGGGATGGCTTGGCGAGAATGCCAGCCGATCTTGGGCCGAAGGGCTCTATGAGCGCGTTCAAAGCGGCTTTGACCGTTTCTGGGATGAGAAGCGCGGGACTTACGTCGATCATTGCGTCGATGGCGTACAGCAGCGTCCGATCAACCAGCTCGCCGGTGCGATTGCCATCGTTGCAGGCCTTGCCCCGAAAGAACGCCATGATCGTATCATCAAAACGATCACAGATCCAAGCAAGCTAGTTGTTCGCAGTTGGATGTTCCCTGGTGCTACCCCTGCCCCCGGAGAACATGCAGAGCGTTTTCGCCGGATGACCCGCGGCGGCCTGGTTCCAGACTGGGATGTCGAGAACGAAATCGTCATCGCCGAACCCTTTATGTCCTATGTCGTCCATGACTCTGTCACGGAGGCTGGACATGCCGCGATGCTCCCCGATTTAATCCTTCGCTGGAACGAGTTTTTGGGGGACGGATACGATACTTTTGGTGAGAACTGGGGAACGGGCACACGCGTTCACGGCTGGTCCTCGACACCGACGCGGGACCTTGTCTTTGGCGTTCTTGGCATCACGCCCGCCGAAGCCGGCTATAGCCGCGCGCGGATCGCTCCGCGCCTCGGACGATTGACGAGCGCACGTGGGACAGTCCCGACACCGCACGGCGCGATCCGTGTGAATGTCCAAGGGGCCGTTATCGAAATTGAGAGCCCAGTGCCCTTTGATCTGTCCCTAGGGGACAGGGAAGAGACCAGCTATCCAGCAGGTCAACACAACTTCACACTCTGAAAACAAAAACGGGGCGGCCAAATTGGACCGCCCCGATTTCTTTGGCTCCTCACGCGTGTGTCTACTCGTCGATCCGCGCTTCCTTTGCGCCTGTGATCCAACCAACAACGCTATCGCGGTCGGTATCAGCGACTCTTACGTCAGCAAGCTTGCGGCCACGGTTCATCACAACGATCCGATCAGACACATCAAAGCAAAGTGGCAAGTTGTGGGTCACAAGAACAATTGCGATCCCTTCATCCGCCATACGGCGAATAAGCTCTTGAACCATCTGCGTCTGCTCGTATCCCAGTGCCGCAGTAGGCTCATCCATAAGGATCACGCCCGAACCATGGGTCTCGAGCACACGGACGGCAGCACGTGCGATGGCTACGACCTGACGCTGACCACCCGAAAGCATTTCCACAGGCCGCGTCGGAGGTGCGGTGCGCACACCAAGTCGATCAAGTTGCGCAATGCTGTCCCGCTGCATCTTTTTGCGATCGAGGACCCCAAAGAGGTTCCACGGAAATCCGCGAAGGCTCTCTTCACCAAGCTGGAGATTGGTTGCGATATCCAAGGCTTCGACCAAAGCGAGGTCTTGATAAACCATCTGGATGCCCACTTTGGACGCATCATGCGGCGACTGGAAGTTCACAGGCTTGCCGTCAACTTCGATGGTGCCTGAGGACGCGCGGTGCGCCCCTGACATCACCTTGAGAAGCGTCGACTTACCTGCGCCGTTGTCACCAAGAAGGCTTACGACTTCGCCATGACGAACGTGGAAATCCACGTCTTCAAGTGCCTGAACATAACCGTAGTGCTTGTCGATGCCGGTCAAACGGAGTGCGTAGGAGTTGCTCATTTTGCAGCCTTCCCTTTTGATCCGCCGTGGACAGACATGTTACCGATAGAAACCAGTCGCTCCGAGATTGTGATGGTGAGAACCTTGTCGAGCATGAGCGCACCGATCATCAGAACACCTGTGGCGACTGTCGCCCAATAAGGTGGAACACCTTTTACGGTGAGGCCGTCAGAGATGGTTGCAAGGACGATGGCACCCACAAGAACCTTAGGAAGACTTCCACGCCCGCCTGCGAGGGAGACGCCAGCCAAAGCCACAGCAGTCAGGGCTTGGAAAATGATACCGGGGCTAGCCTGCGGGCTCGCTTCGGTGACCAATGCAGTCTGCATTAGACCCGCAAGAGCTGCGAGGACGCCAGAAAGGACAAAACCCAATAGTTTGTAGGCATTAGCGTTAATACCCACGCGGCGCACAGCCTCGGGGTTGCCACCGACTGCAATCAAACGCACACCGTGACGGGTTTGGGTCATGAAGAGCGTGGCAACAAAATAAACGAAAGCAACTATGAAAACATGGCTAGGGATGCCGAGATAGCGTGCCGTCCCCATGAACTTGAGCACACGTAGACCAGAGATATTGTAACCGCCCGAGATGACCGAAGCGACGCCGGTCATAATGCTTAGCGTGCCGATTGTAACAACAAGCGGGTTCAGCCCTGTCTGCGTGATTAAACCATTCACCAAACCTACAGCCGCACCTACCATGAGCGCGACGCAAAGAGCTATCCAAACTGGGGTCCCAGCAACAATCAGGCTTCCTGCGATGACGGAAGCAAGCGCAGCGGTGCCGGGGACCGAAAGATCAAGCGCCCCAGAAATAACTCCGATCGCAACGCCAAGCGCAAAAACTGCGGTGAGTGAAGCGGCTTGAAGGATCAAAAGTCCATTGGGAACGGACGCAAAATAGGGCCAATCCCAAACGGTAAAGAATGCGAGCAGCAAGAGCCAAAGGACGATGATCCCGCGTTCTCGGACAAAGACCAAAGCTGCAATGTTAAACGGCAGCTTATGTTCATCAGTGGCAGTCGAAGACTGGGACAGCGCGGAGGATTCCGCGCTGCCTTCATGTTGAGTAGAATTGGTCATTGATTACTGGCGAACTTTTCTGTCGAGCGGCACAAATTGTTGGCGACCGTCTGCGGACGGATCAGCTGACATCATCTTGATCGCTTCAAAGGTTTGCATCAAGTCGGCACCGAAGTTCAGAGCGACTGCACCATACATATCGCCTGCTTCAACCGCAGCGATGACTTCGTCGTTGCCGCCAAGGTCAACAAGGCAAGGGATTTCTTTGCCTGCTGCCTCAAAGGCACCAAGTGCACCAAGACCACCTTCGTCATTCACAGAGATGACGACGTTGATGTCAGGATTTGCCTGAAGAACTTGGCTTACTTTGTTGAGCGCATCAGCGCGTTCCGTTGCAATGATGTTCGAGACAACCTCGACACCGGGTGCGCCAGCTGCAAGGCGTTCTGCCATTGCAGTTTCCATGGCTTCCTTACCCGCGACGCCCTCTTTGTTTTGGAACACAAGCGCTTTACCGGTGCCGCCGAGAACTTCGTTCGCGCACTGAGCTGCAAGGTCACCGCCGCTGCCGCCGTAATCAGCGTAGTCGATGTTTGCAAAGGTCACGCCAGCAGTCATGCCATCAAGGCCGTATTCCTGCGGAAGACCGTTAACGACCAGAACCACACCATTGCGCTGCGCTGCATCGATGACTTCGCCCATTGCGCCGGGGTTCACGGAAATAACCCAAGCGGACTTTACGCGGCCAGTCTCGATCAGCTGAAGAAGCTGTTGCTGCTGGAGGGTGGGATCGAACTTGGGGTCGAGAACAACAACGTCATACCCCATACCACCGCCGACGTGCTTTACGCCTTCGGAGAGGCCTTTTAGGGCCGGAATGTCGAGTGAAAGCGGCGAGAACGCGAGACCATCAGCCGCAAAAGCGCCAGACGCCAGAGCGGTTGCCGCGACAGAAGCAAGAGCGACCGACTTCAATTTCGTATTTAGTTTCATTTACTTATTCCTCCCTAACAGGCGCGTTCCGTGTTTAGAACCCATTCGAGCCCCTCCTGAATCCTCGAATCGTGAGTAAACAAGCTTTTCCTTACGCCTTGGCTTATTTATACACTTAGCCAATCAACGAAAAAATCACTAATTCGGACGCTTTGTATCCGAAAAACCGATACATGGATGGTAGATGACACGTAAGGCTGGCCTCACTCGTTCGAACGGAAATCGGACCAGAGCCAAGATTTTGGACGCTGCTGAGGTGCTCTTTGGTGCGCACGGTTTTGACGCGGTATCCTTGCGTGAAATTACAGAACTGGCTGAGGTCACACTCGCCCTTGCCAACTACCACTTTGGAACCAAGGAAAACCTCTTTGAAGAAGTGGTCGCGCGCCGCGCCAAAATCCTCTGCACTGACCGAGAGACACGCCTCGCAGCGCTAAACCAACCGAGTGTGCGCCAGATTGCGGATGCTTTTCTCTCTGCTCTCTTTGAGAAGGCAACAAGCGATACTGGGTGGCCCGACTATTTCCGCGTTATCGCGCGTCTCGGAGATAGCGAACGCTGGCTGCCCCTCTTGGGGAAGTACTTTGACCCGACGGCCAAGATTTTCATCGCAAAACTCCAAGACGCGATGCCCAGCGCAGACACCGACGCAATTCATCGCTGCTTTGCAATGATGCTTCCAGCAATGCTCGCAACTGCATCGCGTCACGCCCGCGTAGACCAACTCACGGATGGCGGCGTTACCGCGAGCGACAGCGCCAAGGCATACCCCGTGCTTTTGGACTTTGTCACCGCAGGACTTGAAAGCGCACAGCGCTAAAGGTCATTACCAAAACGCTTGCGAGCGGCTTGGATGTCTTTCTCGTGCGCTTCGATCCATCCAAGGACTTGGCCGAAAACGGCGCTGAGCCCCTGCCCCAGCGGCGTCAGCGAATAGGTCACCCGAGGCGGAACAGTAGGAAGTTCCTCACGAGCGACGAACCCGTCCCGCTCCAATGCGCGTAGCCGAAGGGTCAACATGCGCTGGGATATCTCGCCCTCCGACGCCAAGGCCCCGATCACCCGCTTTAGCGTTGCATGTCGATAAGGCCCCGTCTCTAGCACCTTGAGAATAAGCGCCGACCAGTTGTCACCCAGACGCGCCATAACTTCTCGAACTGGGGCGTCGCGGTCAGGTGCGATAGGACCCATTGCACGCGAAAGCGCACCGAGAGCTTCGACACGAGGGTCGCTCGGGTCGCTCATAGGTTCACCAACAGACAAGAGGCGATGGATGTCGTTCATCTCGGGCATGAG
>CAYWUN010000011.1:0-49916 GCA_964461315.1 uncultured Aestuarium sp. | reverse complement strand
AAATCATGCGCTATCTCGGCACCTGTGACGGCAACATGCAGAACGGCAACCTGCGCGCTGACGTGAACGTATCGGTCTGCAAGCCCGGTGACTACGAGAAGTTCATGGAAACAGGCGACTTTGGCCACCTCGGCACCCGCTGCGAAATCAAGAACATGAACTCGATGCGCTTTATCCAGATGGCCATCGAATATGAAGCGCGCCGTCAGATCGCTTTGATCGAAGATGGCAAGTCTGTTGTTCAAGAAACCCGCCTCTACGATCCGGACAAGAACGAAACCCGTTCGATGCGTTCGAAAGAAGAGGCGCACGATTACCGCTACTTCCCAGATCCCGATCTTCTCCCTCTCGAGATCGAGCAGGGCTGGGTTGATGACATTGCAGCTTCGCTGCCTGAACTCCCCGATGCTAAGAAAGCCCGCTTTATGGGCGACTTGGGTCTTTCGGATTATGACGCTTCGGTTCTAACCGCCGAAGTCGCCAACGCTGAATACTTCGAAAAGGTTGCAGATGGCCGCGACGGGAAGCTTTCGGCGAACTGGGTTATTAACGAACTCTTCGGACGCCTCAAGAAAGACGACAAAGCGATTGAGGACAGCCCTGTTTCACCCGAGCAGCTCGGCAAGATCGTCGGCCTGATCACCAAGGGCGATATTTCGGGTAAAATCGCCAAGGACCTCTTTGAGATCGTCTACACCGAAGGCGGCGACCCTGAGGCTATCGTAGAAGAGCGCGGTATGAAGCAGGTTACGGACACGGGCGCGATTGAAGCGGCTGTTGACGAGGTTATCGCTGCCAACCCTGCTCAGGTCGAAAAGGCACAGCAGAACCCAAAGCTGGCAGGTTGGTTCGTCGGACAGGTTATGAAATCCACAGGTGGCAAAGCAAACCCAGCCGCAGTGAACGAGCTGGTGCTTAAAAAGCTCGGCCTCTAATATTTGCTCTACTTGTTTCTGGGGCGGCCCTCGGGTCGCCCTTTTACTTTGAGGCACCAAAGTCATGCGCAAAACCGCCGACCGCATACGACACGCCGTCTCGTTCGAGCTAATTGCTCTCTTGATCGCGACTCCTGCTGGTGCACTGATCTTTGATCAAGACATGGAAGACATGGGCGTCATAACGGTCGGAAGCGCCACAATCGCGATGGTCTTTAATTACCTCTACAATTGGCTCTTTGATATCGCCATGGTCAGATTCCGCGGCACGGTTCAAAAGACCGTCACGATCCGCGTCTTTCACGCCATCTTTTTCGAGGCCGGACTTCTGTTCGTCCTGACACCATTCATCGCATTTTATCTAGAGGTAAGCCTTTGGAACGCGCTTGTGATGGATATCGCCCTTGCTGGGTTCTATCTCGTTTATGCGTTCTGCTTTAACTGGCTCTATGATTTGGTCTTCCCCGTTCCGGACCTTGCGAAACGGGGATCAACCTAATTCGATTAGTTGGAACCGCGTTCCGCCATCATTTCGTGGAGCGCATCCATACCGCCAGCAGCCATGCGAGACACTTCGCCAGCGTGCACGTGGAGCGCTTTTACGAGTTCAGGATCATCCGTGGTCTGAGTTACAACGATACCCTCATCGGTGATCTCAATCTCGTTTACAAGGTTCTCTCCGCGCATGAAGAAAATATCCAGCGTGGGACTCTGAACCATAATCTTGGGATCACGACCCTCTTCCACGCGGTTGATCATGCCGGTGACATGGCTCACCAAAGCATCCATCACAACCGGATCTGAAGAAGACGTCACGGTGCGAATACCGTTATCAAGGTTTTCAACAGTCCGCGTCATTGTCTGGAAGCCGTCAAACATGACCGCAAGTTCTGTGCTTTCTGCGTCTGTCGCATCAAGTCCGCGCAAACCTGGCATACCCATCGCGCTATGATCAACTTCGGCACCATTGCCATGCATTTGTGCATGCATCTGGGAATGATCCATACCCTGGCCATGGGCCATCTGAGCAAAGGCATTTTCCTGCCCCATGAAATAAGCACCACCGGCAATGGCTACAGCGGTAACAGCAATCGCAATTTTGAACGTTTTGGACATAAAGCACTCCTATTTGCGAGGTGCTTTACATGAAACATTACAAATTCAAAATCCTTAAATTGTCGCACTACCCAAAAATCGCGCGAGCGTGATCAGCTAGGTAGATTTGCAACCAAGGCGTATAGAGATTGGGGTGCGCGGCGATGTCAGCCTCAAGCGTCTCTCTCGTGAGCCAACGGGTCGCCTGAACCTCATCTTTGTTTAGCCCGAGCGGTTTCACGGGATCAAAGTGACCGATAAATATATCGACGACCTCGTGTTCAATGAGCCCGCCGCCCACTTCGGCGCGGTATTCCACCTGCTCTCGCCATTCAAGCGCGACATCAGCGATCCCAAGTTCCTCTTCCAAGCGACGATGTGCACAGTCTTCTGAAGACTCGCCCCAATGTGGATGAGTGCAGCACGTGTTCGCCCAGAGATCCGGCGTGTGGTATTTGCCCGAAGCGCGCTGTTGCAACAGAACTCCTGCGTCCGACAACAAAAACACGCTGACTGCTTTGTGGCGCAGCCCGAGGCGGTGTGCCTCGAGTTTGTCGAAGGGGACAAGCTGCCCTTCGTTCCAAACTGGGATCATTGTGTCGTCTGTCAATTTCATGCGCAGCCCAATACAAGTTTAAGAGACTTTTTCCAGCCCCAAAACAAACGCGACCAAAGTCGCCGCGACGGATTAGCGCGGGGGGTTTAAGGTTGTGCGCGTCTGATCTATTTTACGCCCAAGGTGCGCCTGACGCGCCACAACCAAAGGAGTCCTTTGATGAAGTCTTTGAAAATTTCCGCCGCTCTTGCCATTCTCGCCACCCCCGTATTTGCCGAGGGCGATGCAGCAGCAGGTGAAGAGGCATTTGGCCGTCAGTGCGTTAGCTGCCACATGATCGCAAACGGCGACGAAGTAATTGCTGGCCGCGGCAAAACCGGCCCGAACCTTTTTGGTCTTTCGGGCGCAACTGCGGGCAAGGTTGAAGGCTTCAACTATGGCGACTCGATCGTTGCTGCAGGCGAAGCCGGCGCTGTTTGGAGCGAAGAGGCCTTCGTTCCCTATGTCCAAGACCCGACCGCATGGCTCCGTGAGACCCTCGGCGACAAAAAAGCTCGTTCGAAAATGAGCTACAAAGTTCGCTCGGAAGAGGATGCACAGAACATTTGGGCCTATCTGTCGACCTTCAGCAAATAAGTTCGACTTAGAGAAATTCATAAGAGCGCGCCCGAATATTCGCGGCGCGCTTTTCTTTTTAAGGTTGCCACTTCGGGTGGACACCAACGCTAGTGGTGATAGTTTCACTCTCATCCCCATCGGAGACCTGAGATGACGCGCTACGAATACAAAGTCGTTCCTGCCCCGCGCAAAGGCACAAAAACCAAGGATGCCAAGGCGGCTGATGCCAAGCTCGCAGTTTCGGTCGAAGAGATCATGAACGAGATGGGCAATCAGGGTTGGTATTACTTGCGCTCAGACACGCTCCCGATTGAGGAACGCAGCGGCCTTACAGGTAAGACCACGACTTTCCAGCACCTTTTGGTTTTTGTTCGCGAACGCGCGGACCAAGAGCAGGAAGCTCCTGTTGCCGCGCCAACGATCACAGCCCCTGCCCCTGTTATTGAACCCACCGTCGAAAGCCCCGTGGCCGAAGAAACTGAACCGACTGCGGCGGACGACGACGAATCTAAGACCTAGCGGATATCGATCGCGAGAGCATGAATCCGCTCGATTATATCTTTACCGATAGCGGAATGGATCGCCCGATGACGTTGAATCCGGCTCATTCCGTCAAAACCTTCGCCCGTTATAATCACGCGCCAGTGACTTTCGCCGCCGTCTTGATAGCCAGCGTGGCCTCTATGGCCTTCACTTTCATCAATGACTTCAATGTGTTCCGGTGAAAACGCCGCCACTAGACGTGATTCAATTTCTTTGGCAAGACCCATTATTTTCTCCACTGCCCCTTCAATCTTCTGGCCCTTGGTTTAAACTTCCCGCTCCGAGTCGAAAAGATAAGGCTGCATATGTCCAAGACTGACCCTTTCGGTTTCGACATTTCGGTGTCGGCCTCTAAGAAGAAAAACCCACGGGGCCGCCGCGGGATGTCTGGTGCGTTTGATACGTCGACCCGTGTGTGTGAACATCCGGGCTGCGAAGAATCTGGCCAATACCGCGCACCCAAGAGCCCAGATGTGCTCGATGATTACCTCTGGTTCTGCAAGGACCACGTGCGCGAGTATAACAACAAATGGAACTTCTTCGAGAATGCCACCGAGGCAGAACTCGAAGCTCAGTTCAGCAAAGACCGCGTTTGGGAACGCGAGACAAAGCCTTTCGGTAAGAAGTCCGAAGAGCAACGCGCTTGGGCGCGTCTCGGCGTCGATGACCCGCATCAGGTTCTAGGCGTGAATGCGACGCGCAATCCCGGCAAGGCGAATGGCGGAACACGCCGCTTACCACCGACCGAACGCAAAGCAATCGAGATCCTCGATGCCAAGGACTCGATGACCAAGTCGGAAATCCGCAAGGTCTATAAGTCCCTGATCAAAGTGCTACACCCCGACATGAACGGCGGTGATCGCTCGCACGAGGACCAGCTGACAGAAGTCGTATGGGCTTGGGATCAGATCAAGGCCAGCCGTCACTTTGGTGACTGAGAAATTAAGTGTACACAGTGCTCTTATGCCTGAGCGCTGTGTAGACGCATTAGGCGCGCCCCATGCTGCAATTCGTCTTTGTGTGCCACGAGCAAGACGTGGACCAGCAAGACCGACGAGAGCCATGCAGCAGCCAAAATCGGCGCTCCGATGAGCGTAACAGCGAGCGAAAACGGTCCAAACATTGTCCCATAAACGGGTAGAACCAATGTTCCCGCGATGAGCGATCCGACAAGACTTAGGTAAAGCCCACCCCAAAGCGCATTAACTGCACCCATCGGGCCGCTCTGACCTAGGAACTTAAGCGAAGCTTTAAGTGCGAGCACAGCACCCGTCGCGCCAGCCACTATAACCCACCATTCAAAAAGACCGACCTCTGCGAATGGCCCTTTATTGCTCATGCGGACGACTGAGAGAAACGCGATCAAAGAGCCGAGCGCAGCCACAAGGAAATAGGCGAACGCAAGTTTGCGTTCACCGCTCGACGGTTTCCTGAGCTTGCGAAAATGCTGACGCACGTCATTTCCTCTGGGCTTTCTTACGCCTCTTATGGCCAATTTGTGCGAATTTCTCCAGATAATCCTCTTCAACTCACTGTTTCCATACGGGCCAAAGCGCCGCAGAAGTCGATAAAAGCAGCAAAAAGGTGTGCTTTGCTCTTTTACTCGCCGCACTTCGAGATATGTTGCACAGCGACGCGGGCACTGCCCCTTTGGATCTAGACTAGGAATGATCGAACGATGACGGATCAGAACGTAAAGCCCACGGAAGAAATCTCGGTCCGCGAGGTTTTTGGCATCGACACGGATATGAAGGTCAAGGGCTTTGCCGATCGCACCTCGCGTGTTCCTGAAATCGACTCGACCTATAAATTCGACCCCGACACCACGCTCGCCATCCTTGCTGGCTTTAGCCACAATCGCCGCGTGATGGTTCAGGGCTATCACGGTACGGGTAAATCGACCCATATCGAACAAGTCGCTGCCCGTTTGAACTGGCCTGCTGTTCGCGTAAACCTTGATAGCCACATCAGCCGTATCGACCTCATCGGCAAGGATGCGATCAAGCTGCGTGATGGCGTGCAGGTTACCGAATTCCACGAAGGTATTCTGCCTTGGGCGCTTCGCAATCCCGTTGCTATCGTATTCGATGAATACGACGCGGGCCGCGCTGACGTTATGTTCGTGATCCAGCGCGTACTGGAGCATGATGGCAAGCTGACGCTTCTTGACCAGAACGAGATCATTACGCCGAACCCCTACTTCCGTCTGTTCGCAACGGCGAACACGGTTGGTCTCGGTGACACAACTGGCCTTTATCACGGCACCCAGCAGATCAACCAAGCCCAGATGGACCGTTGGTCGCTCGTTGCGACACTGAACTATCTTAGCCATGACGCCGAGGCTGCTATCGTTCTGTCCAAGGCTCCGCATTACAACAACGAAAAAGGCCGCAAAACGATCAACCAAATGGTGACCGTTGCGGACATGACCCGTACTGCATTCATGGCGGGTGACCTTTCGACCGTGATGTCGCCCCGTACCGTGATTGCATGGGCGCAAAACGCAGAGATTTTCCGCAATGTCGGTTATGCGTTCCGTCTCACATTCCTCAACAAATGTGACGAGCTTGAGCGCCAAACCGTGGCCGAGTTCTTCCAGCGTTGTTTCGACGAAGAACTGCCCGAAAGTGCGGCATCTGTCGCAATCTAAGGCACTCTTATCGAACAGATTTCAAAAGGCCCGCCTATTCGGCGGGTCTTTTTGTTTATGAGCGGTGGCGATGGTATAGTTTTCAATCTGCACAGTTGATTGGCGAAAATTTTCCATCAATGCTTAATTCATGAGCGAATTGAGAACTTTGATTTTGGCTATGTTGATAGTCTTCGGTTGGGCGAATACCCCGAGGACCGCTTACGCTGGCAGCGCCGAAGATCCGCTTTATCGCTTTGCCACGTGTGCGGGTCGGTTATCTGCTTTGGTGGAGTTCCAGTGGCTCACCGACGGTCCTGCGTCTGAAGAAACCCAGCGACTTCGCGACGCAATGATTGAGCTTATCGACGCGACAATGCCGTCTGGAGAGGGACACAAGGTTTTAGCATGGCGCATTGATGCGAAAGCTGCGCAATCCAAGCTCCTGACTGCCGCTCATTTTGGCCCTAACAAAGACCAGGCCGCTTGGTCGATGGAGCGTGCGATGCAGCAAATTGGAGAATGTCGCGCTTTGCTGCTTTCCTAGTGCGAAAAGCACACCTTCGACCACTGGTCATTGGCATTTTGCTGCACTAGGTTGCCCGTTGAAGACGTCAAGAAAGCTGCCCGTATGAGCAAACCGAACGACAACCCCGCCGATCCGTTCAAGAAGGCCCTGGCCGAAGCGACCAAGGTTATGGCGGAAGATGCGGAGCTGACCGTCACTTTTTCAGTAGACCCTCCCGGTCTCACCAAGGAAAACGTGCGCCTGCCTCAGGTGAGCCGCCGGATGACCCGTGACGAAGTACTGCTTGCGCGTGGAACTGCGGATGCTTTTGCGCTCCGTCACAAATTCCATGATGCGGCCATCGCAAATCGCTATTTACCTCAGGGTCAGATGGCCCGCGATCTCTATGACGCAATGGAGTCGGCGCGTGTCGAAGCCGTTGGCGCACAGCACATGCCTGGGACCGCAAGCAACATCGATGTGAAAATCGGCGTGGAGGCTGCTCGTAAGGGGTATTCGCAGATCCGCACCTCGTCTGAGGCGCCTCTTTCCGTAGCGGCGGGTTATCTCGTGCGACACCTTGCAACTGGGCGTCCGCTTCCTGCTGGCGCAGATAACGTGATGAACCTCTGGCGCGGTTTCATCGAAGACCAAGCGGGAGAAGCGCTCGAAGGTATCGGCGATGTTCTGAACGACCAAAAGGCATTCGCTAAACTTGCGCGCAAGATCATTTCCGATCTCGGTTACGCCGATCAGCTTGGCGACGACCCTGATCAAGAGGACGAAGATCAACAGGACCAAGCCGAGGAGCAGCAGGAAGAAGAAGAAACTCCTGACTCTACCGGCGAGGACGAAGACCAGCAGGAACAGGCCGAGGCAGACCCTGAGCGCTCGCAAGAGCAGCAACAGGATCAGTCGCAAGCCGAGGTGAGCGCCGACGATCTTTCCGACCAAGACTACGATGAAGAGGCCGAGGCCCCCGAAGGTGAAGCGCCGCTTGATCCTCCGCCGCCGCCGCCCGTTTCGGACGCAGATCCGAACTATGAAGTTTATAAAACCGAGTTCGACGAAGAAATCGGAGCCGAAGAGCTTGCCGAAACGGCAGAGCTAGAGCGCCTTCGCGCCTATCTTGACCAGCAGCTTGAACCGTTGAAGGGCGCTGTTTCTCGGCTTGCCAACAAGCTTCAGCGCCGCCTTCAGGCCCAGCAGAACAGGTCATGGGAATTCGACAAAGAGGAAGGTATCCTTGACGCTGGCCGCTTGGCCCGTGTTGTCGCGAACCCTACGACACCGCTCTCGTTCAAATGGGAAAAAGACACCGAGTTCCGCGATACTGTCGTTACACTTTTGCTCGATAACTCGGGCTCGATGCGGGGTCGCCCGATTTCGATTGCGGCGATCTGCGCCGATGTTTTGGCCCGCACACTCGAACGTTGCTCGGTCAAGGTCGAGGTCCTCGGATTTACGACCAAAGCGTGGAAAGGTGGTCTTAGCCGTGAAAAATGGCTTGCCGAAGGACGCCCGCAGCAACCGGGGCGTCTGAACGATCTTCGCCACATCATCTACAAGAACGCCGATGCCCCTATGCGCCGCACGCGTGCGAACCTCGGTCTGATGATGAAAGAGGGGCTTCTAAAGGAAAATATCGACGGTGAAGCCCTCGAATGGGCGCATCGCCGTCTTGTCGCGCGCCGTGAACAACGCAAGATCCTTATGGTGATTTCGGATGGCGCTCCGGTCGATGACTCGACGCTTTCGGTCAACCCCGCGAACTATCTCGAAAAGCACTTGCGCGACGTGATCGCGATGATCGAAAAACGCAAGCAAGTAGAGCTATTGGCAATTGGTATCGGCCACGATGTGACCCGCTATTACGAGCGTGCAGTCACAATTACGGATGCCGATCAACTCGCCGGTGCAATGACTGAACAGCTCGCTTCGCTCTTTGACTCCGATCCACGCAAGCGCGCGCGCGTGCTCGGCATGAAGAAGGTATCTTAATGTTCCAAAGCTTTACGGCCCCGACTTCGCCAGAACAGGGACCTCCGCGCCTTGCCGCTCTGAGGAAACTGATCCAAGAAACGGGGCTGGATGGCTTTTTGGTCCCACGCGCAGATGCCTTTCAAGGCGAATACGTAGCGCCGTGCGATGAGCGCCTTGCTTGGCTCACCGGCTTTACGGGCTCGGCTGGCTTTTGCGCAGTTCTCGACAACATTGCGGGTGTTTTTATCGACGGCCGCTATCGGCTTCAGGTTTTGGATCAGGTGGCGTCAGATTTCACTCCGGTCCACTGGCCAGAAGTCTCGCTTGCTGAGTGGCTCTTGGAGCAAAACTGCGCAGGCAAGGTGATCGGTTTTGATCCTTGGCTTCATACCGTCAAAGAGATCGCCACCCTTAGTGCAACGGCCCCAAATATCGAGTTTCGCCCGACCGAAAATCTCGTCGATCTGATTTGGGAAGGCCGCCCATCGCGCCCAACGGCAAAGTTCTTTGCGCACCCGATAGAGTTCTCCGGCAAAAGCCACGACGACAAACTGACCGAACTTGCTTCTGTGCTCAAAAGAGAGTCGCAGAGTTGCGCGGTCATCACTCTTCCTGATGCCATTGCTTGGCTTTTGAACATCCGCGGCAATGACATCGAAAAGAACCCTGTGCCACAGAGCTTTGTTCTCTTGAATGATGATGGCTCTGCCGAATTGTTCGCCCCCGAGGGGAAGACCGCAGACATCAGCGGGCACCTTGGCGAACGCGTTTCGGTGCAGCCGATGGACTCTTTTATTGCTGCGCTTTCCACGCTTGGCGGCCCTGTGCGGATCGACCCAAAGAGCTGTCCCGAATTGGTTCTAGCGGCTTTGAAAGATGCGGAGATCGCAGTCGTAGAAGCCCCCGACCTCTGTGAACTCCCCAAAGCGTGCAAGAACGCGACCGAAATTGCAGGCGCTCGCGAGGCGCACCTACGCGACGGCGCCGCGATGGTCCGCTTTCTCGCTTGGCTCGATGCCGAGGCCCCCAAAGGCGGTGTGACTGAAATCGACGTTGTTACAACGCTCGAAGGATTTCGCCGCGACACGAATGCGCTTCGTGACATCAGTTTTGACACGATTGCCGGAACTGGACCGAACGGCGCTGTGATCCATTATCGCGTGACCGAAGGCACCAATCGCACCCTGAACTTGGGCGAGCTGATCGTTGTGGACTCGGGCGGGCAGTATCTTGATGGCACGACGGACATCACACGGACAATTTCGATTGGCACTCCGGGCGCAGAGGAGAAGCGCTGTTATACGCGTGTCCTCCAAGGGATGATCGCCATTAGTCGCGCGCGCTTTCCCAAGGGCATCGCAGGTCAACACATTGATGCGCTTGCTCGTTTTCCACTGTGGAGCGACGGCCTCGACTTTGATCACGGGACAGGACACGGCGTAGGTTCTTATCTCTGCGTTCATGAAGGCCCGCAGCGGATCAGCAGGGTTTCAGACGTACCGCTCCAACCTGGTATGATCCTCTCGAACGAGCCTGGATACTATCGCGCAGGCGCGTTCGGTATCCGCATCGAAAATCTGATCGTCGTAAAAGAAGCCGATACGCTCACCACAGGCGATAGCCATCGCAAACAACTCGACTTTGAAACGCTGACCTTTGTCCCCCTAGATCGGCGACTCATAGACGCAGGCCTCCTCTCAAAAGACGAGAAGGACTGGATTGATGCCTATCATGCCGCTACCTTGCGCGTCATTGGGCCTCGCGTCGATGGTGAGGACAAGCTTTGGCTTGATCGTGCTTGCGCCCCTCTTTGACGTCTTACTGTCACAACGAGCCTCTATATTCTGCGGTCAATGCAACTGGCCGCAATTTGCAATGAAAGGAGCCCTCGATGGCTGACCATATCAAAGTTCGTCCCGCAAACGGTACTTGGGTTGTCCGCGCTGGTGGCGCTGTAATTGGTGAAACGGCAAATGCGCTTGAGTTGAGCGAAGAAGGTTTTGCGCCGGCAATCTATTTTCCACGCGGCGACGTCGCGATGGCTTTCCTAGATAAATCGGAAACGGCCTCGAACGACCCACACAAGGGCATCGCGACCTACTATAATATCGTCGCCAAGAGCGGCCCCATCAACGATGCCGTTTGGTCGTTTGAACAACCCAACGACGGCCTCAAAGAAATCGAAGGCTACCTTTCCTTCTACCCAGCCAAGGTCGCAATCGAACAGGTCTAAGAATGCTCCTCGGCGGCGACAGCAGCCAAAGCGCGGTTAAAGGCCCTAAGTGCGTCCACATGGAATACGGCCCCTCGGAGCTCTGGGGGGCCATCTTTCTTGCTGAACTTCACGACTGGCAGAAAATTCGAACCGCTTTGCTCAAAGACTGGCATCGCTTTATCGAGCGTCTCTTCGGTTTCGACATAGATACCCTTGGCGATCAATTCCGCGCAGGCGGCCTCGTCTATATCGACATCGGCGTTTAGCTGCCGCATGACCCCTGTGACCTTAAACGTCGCAAGGAGATAGGCTTGCGGACCTGCCGCTAGGTGAACATCACGCCGTTCCAGCTGCGTGAGGAAAAACGAGCGATCTACAAGCCGCGAGGTAAGAGCGGTCGCAAGTGAAACCGTGACCATAACCGCGAGCCCTGTTTGCCAGTCTCCGGTAAGCTCAAAAACAATCAATGTGGTCGAGATTGGCGCGCCGAGAACCGACGCGGCAACAGCCCCCATTCCAGCAAGGGAATAAAGAGTGGGCGAGCCTGATTGATCAGGAAAAATCGAAGTGGCAAATATTCCGAAAGCTAGCCCCGTGAGCGCCCCGATCATTAAAGAGGGTGAGAACACGCCCCCTCCCATGCGCCCACCCATGGTGATCGCCACAGCTATGATCTTGACCCCGACGAAAAGGATCGCCGCCCAAAACCCAAGTCGACCGAACAGAGCATCCGCCGTGGTCCCATACCCCACGCCAATGATATGAGGGAACGCTAGCGCGATAACCCCCAGTAAAAGGCCTGCTGTAGCGGGGCGCAAAAAGCGCGGGAGATGCAGTTTTGCTTGAACTGCAGAAGCGAAGTGATCTGCAAAAAAGATCGTGCGGATCTGAGCATAAGCCACCAATCCGCAAATCAGACCAAGGATCATAAAGGCGGGGATTTCGGCATAGAACCGAAGCGCCGTCAGTGAGAAGATGGTGAACTCGGGGCTGTCGCCAATCGCAAGCCGACTTACGATCGCACCAGTGACAGAGGCGATAGCAATCGGCGCAAAGGCATGAACCGCGAAATGTCGAAGCACTACCTCGAGCGCAAAAAGGGCACCCGCGATTGGAGCGTTGAACGAGGCAGAAACCGCAGCCGCGACAGCGCAGCCTAATAGATCTCGTCCCGTTACGCCATCTGCACGGATCAGTTTGGATGTAATCGTCGCGATAACAGACGCAAGGTGAACAACCGGCCCCTCTCGTCCTGATGATCCACCCGTCGACAATGTAATGAAACTGGCGAGCGCTGACGCGGCGCCTTCTTTCACCTCGACCCTGCCTTGGTTCAATGCAGAGCCTTCAATCACATCTGCAACCGAACGCACGCGTCCATCTTGCGTGAAACGATCCAAAATAATTCCGACGCAAAGCCCGCCCAGTAAAGGGATCAGAACTATCCAGTACCAATCCAAACGATCCACATTGCGATAGAGCCATGCGACGTTGTCTGTTTGGTAGACAAATGCCTGCACTGCCTCGATACCTTGACGGAATAGCACCGCTGCGCCGCCGCCTAGAAGACCAAGCAAGACGGCAAGAACCCAGAACTGCGCTTGTGAGGGGCCTTGCTTTCGAATGACCCGAAGCGAGAGCAGCGCTTCTTGTTTCCAGTTTGCGATCACCGATAAAACTGGGTTGTTACTCTGCTCTACCATACGCTCTTATCTTTCGCCTCATTGCGTCTTGTCTTAGTCTTGCACCAAAGAGAAAGGCACCAAATGACGTCTGACAGCACACTTCAATTGCTCACAACATTACTAGGGGATCGCTTGTCTGTCTCCAAGTCAGAACGCGAAAACCACGGACGCTCAGAGAGCCATTTTCCACTCACACCTCCCGATGCAGTTGCCTACCCCAGCTCGACAGAAGAAGTTGCCGAAATCATACGCATTTGCGCAGCATCGGATACCCCCGTAGTCCCTTGGGGTGCTGGCACCTCGCTTGAAGGACATGGCCTAGCGATAAAGGGCGGAATTTGTCTCGATATGTCTCGCATGAACAAAGTGCTGGAGGTCAATGCAGAAGACATGGACGCGCGCGTTCAACCAGGTGTGACGCGTGAGGCTCTGAACGAAGAGCTTCGCGCCACGGGCCTTTTCTTTCCCGTCGATCCCGGTGCGAACGCATCAATTGGCGGGATGGCAGCAACACGGGCAAGCGGAACCACCGCCGTTCGCTATGGTACCATGCGTGACAACGTGATCGGGCTCGAAGTCGTATTGGCGGATGGGCGCATTATCCGCACAGGGACAAGGGCGCGAAAATCCTCGGCGGGATATGACCTCACGGGGCTTTTCGTGGGATCCGAGGGTACGCTTGGGATAATTACAGAGCTCACCTTGCGCCTACAGGGCCAACCACAAAGTATCTCTTCGGCTGTGTGCGCTTTTGAAACCCTCGAAGGTGCTGTGGAGGCCGTCATCGAGACGATCCAAACGGGCATTCCGATGGCGCGGATCGAGTTTGTGGATACCGCGACCGCGTTGGCCGTGAACGCCTATTCGGACGCTGACTTTCCCCCAAAGCCCCATCTCTTGGTCGAGTTCCACGGCACCGAAAGTGCAACCGCAGAACAGGCCGAGATGTTCGGCGAGATCGCCAAGGATCACGGTGCAACGGGCTTTGACTGGGCAACCAAGACCGAGGACCGAAATCGCCTCTGGGCCATGCGGCACAAGGCCTATTGGGCTATTCTTGCCTCACGCCCCGGCTCGCGCGCGATTGTGACAGACGTCTGCGTTCCTGTCAGTCAGCTCGCACGTGCCGTGAGCGAAACCCAAGCAGATATCTTGGCAAGTGGACTTCCTGCCCCAATTCTTGGTCACGTTGGGGATGGGAATTTCCACGCGATCCTCTTGATGGATGAGAGCAACCCCAAAGAACGCGAGATCGCCAAAGGACTCTCACATCGCATGGCAGAGCGGGCGCTAGAGCTTGGCGGTACCGTAACTGGCGAACACGGGATCGGCATGGGCAAGCTCGGCTATATGCGTGCCGAACACGGGGACGCATGGGATGTCATGGGCGAGATCAAGACAGCCCTAGACCCCAAAGGAATCCTTAACCCCGGAAAGATGGTGCCTTAATCAGCTTGGCATAAGAGCGCGTGCAGCCGCGCGCGCTTCATCCGTTATGCGATCACCGGACAGCATGCGTGCGATTTCATCTATACGTTCATCTGCACCAAGCGCGACAACAGTAGAAGTCGTCGTATCAGCGGTTTGCCGTTTTTCGACACGCCAGTGGTGGCCGCCGAGTGCCGCAACTTGGGGCGAATGCGTGACAACAAGAACTTGGCCACCTTTGGCAATTTCTGCCAATCGGCGACCCACGGCGTCTGCGGTTGCGCCACCGACACCTCGGTCGATCTCGTCAAAGATCATCGTCATCCCGCTCACGCCTTGGGTCAGGCAGACCTTGAGCGCCAGAAGAAAGCGGCTAAGTTCGCCGCCGGACGCAATCTTGTTGAGTGGGCCCGCAGGAGAGCCAGGGTTTGTGGCGACAGTGAAACTTACCTCGTCGCAACCTTCGGGCCCTGCTTCGCCTTGCGCAATTTCCGTCACAAATACGGCGCGCTCCATCTTGAGCGGAGCAAGTTCCTTTGCCATCGCACTATCAAGACGCACTGCGGCTTCGCGACGGGCCGATGAAAGAGCCTCAGCCGCGTTTTGGTAAGCTCTATCAGCCTCTTTTACAGCCTGCTCAAGTTTGCCAAGACCCGCTTCTCCGGCATCAAGCACAGCGAGACGTTCACGCAGTTCATCTGCATATTTCGCAAGATCATCAGGCAGAACGCCATGTTTACGGGCGAGACCTCGAATTGCAAAAAGACGCTCTTCACAGTCCTCAAGCTCTGCGGGGTTAAACGTGAGTGCATCAAGGCATGCTTCAACACCGCTTTGCGCGTCTGACAGTTCAACCATGGCGCGCTCGAGCGCGGCGAGCGGCGCATCAAGGCGCCCCTCGGCCTTATCAACGACACCTTCGAGCCAACGGTTTGCCGAGGAAATCATACCCTCAGCCCCATCATAGCTCAGCGCGTTCAACGCCTGCGCGACGTCTTGTTTGATCTTCTCGGCGGCTTGCATGAGGCGGCGGTCAGTATCGAGCTTGGCTTCCTCCCCCGGTTCGGGTGCAAGCTTGTCCAACTCGCCGACAGCATGGCGAAGAAAGTCTTCTTCTGCTCGGACTTCCGCAACTTTGGCCTCGGCCTCACGCAACACCTTGCGAGACTTTGAAAGCGCGCGCCACGCTTCACCTGTCGCGGTGATTAGCGCATCATTTCCCGCAAATTGATCCAAGAGTTGCCGATGACCGCGCGGGTTCAAAAGACCACGGTCATCATGCTGACCGTGCAACTCAACGAGCGTATCAGAGAGCTGACGCAGCACTTCACCCGATACACGGCGGTCATTAACCCATGCGGTCTTGCGTCCGTCTGTCGTATTCACGCGGCGCAAAATCAGTTCGCCCTCGTGCTCGATCTCAAACTCGGCAAGCACTGCTTCGGCTGGATGGTCTTTTGGTAGATCGAACACAGCGGTGACTTCGCCCTGCTCCGCCCCAGCCCGCACCAGTTCTGCACGGCCCCGCCAGCCAAGCACAAAACCAAGCGAGTCCAAGAGGATAGACTTGCCTGCTCCTGTCTCGCCAGTCAGCACATTGAGACCCGGCTGAAATTCAAGTTCCAGCCGGTCAATGATCAACATGTCACGGATATCAAGCCCGCGGAGCATTGCATTGCCTCGTTAAAGACTTAGAGCCATTCGCCTTTGACTGTTTGACGATAGATCGCCGACAGCCAGTTGTTCTCGAATACCTTGGGTTCGAGTCCCTTGCCCGTCAGAAGCGCATAGCTGTCCTGATAGAATTCGGTCGACGGGAAGTTATGTCCAAGAATTGCACCCGCTGTCTGCGCCTCTTCATTAAGGCCGAGCGCGAGATAGGCTTCAACCAATCGGTGGAGCGCTTCGGGCGTTTGCGAGGTCGTCTGGAATTCCTCAACAACAACGCGGAAGCGATTGATCGCTGCAGTGTAATGCTCGCGCTTGAGATAGTAGCGACCGATTTCCATCTCTTTTGCAGAGAGGTGATCAAAGGCGAGGTCAAACTTTAGGATCGCCGAACGCGCATATTCGCTATCGGGATAACGTTCAATCACGGTGCGGAGCGCTTGGAGCGCTTGGAACGTCAGACCCTGATCGCGGCCGACTTCGTCAATCTGATCGTAATAGCTCAACGCCAAAAGATACTGTGCATAGGCCGCGTCTTTGTCAGCCGGATAGAAATCAACAAAGCGCTGCGCTGCCGAACGGCTGTTCGGGTAATCACGATCACGGTGATAGGTATAGGCCTGCATGATCAAGGCCCGCTTCGCCCATTCGGAATAGGGGTAAAGGCGCTCAATCTCGCTGAAATAAAAGACCGCGTCCTTTTCGTCACCGCGCTCAAGTTCATACTCGCCGCGCTCGTAAATTTGCTCTGGGGTGTAGTTCTCGAGCGGAACTTCGGGACGGCTGTTGAACTTGCCGCATGCGGAAATAAGAACAAGCGCAGTTAAAACCGCTCCGGTCTTGAGCTTTGTTTTTGCGTCAAATTTGCCGCCTGACATTACCGCGCCCCCGACATTCTTGGTGTGTCATTCAAAGAGCTATGCCCTTTGTCCCGAAAAGGTCTAGCACATAAAAATTTGGGGCAAAATGCCTTTTGCTCTCTCGGCGAATATCCGTTGCCTAGTGGCGTTCAAACTTTAGGCAACTGCCAAGAGATCGCTTTGGTTCACGCCTGCACCGGGAAGTCGCGCTGCTTGCCAAGGTGCGCAGGTCACGTAGCGATAGTTGCACTCGTCCGAGAACAATTCACGCAGAAGAGCATTTGTCAAAGCATGGCCCGCGCGAACACCCTCATAGGCCCCAATAATCGGCGCACCTGCCGTAAACAGATCACCCAAAGCATCCAGCATCTTATGGCGGACAGCTTCGTTTCCGTGGCGAAGTCCGCCGGGGGTCAACACCTTGGAGCCTTCGACAACGACAGCGTTCTCGAGCGAGCCGCCCAAAGCCAGACCCGCCTTGTGCATCGCTTCAACATCCGAGTTGCGACAGAAAGTCCGACTGTCACAGAGTTCACGCACGAAAGCACCGTTTGCGAGAGACATAGATTTTGTCTGTGCACCGATTGCCGGATCAGGAAACTCAATCGAAAATGTCATGAAAAGCTCGGTCGACGGGCGCAAAACAGCCATCGACTCGCCGCGTATAACCTGCACTTGGCGAAGGACTTCAATTGCATAAAGCGGGGCATCAAGTTCGGTCAAACCGACCTCGACCAAGGCCTTTACGAAGACGGCCGCGCTTCCATCCATAATCGGGACTTCAGGTCCATCAATGTCGATATGCGCATTTTGGATACCGCAACCGCTCAGAGCAGCCATGATATGCTCTATTGTTGCGACGGAAACACCATGGTCGTTCACGATACGCGTGTTCAAAGCCTCTTGGCTCACGTTCGACCAGATCGCAGCGACGTCATTGTTCGCACTAATATCGGTGCGATGAAAAACGATGCCATTATCAGCGAACGCCGGACGGATGGTCATTTCTACGGGTGCCCCAGAATGTAGACCAATTCCGTTAAAGCTAATTTTCGACTTAAGGGTCGTTTGCACAGAGTGCCCCTAGGCTGTTGCGTTGCCAGAGAGGTAAGGCTTTGTCGTCGAATGGACAATTCACAGATTACGACTAGCTGAAACAATCGAGAGTGGTTTGTAACAAGACGAAAATTTGCGTCAGACGAAAAACAAAAAGACCGCCCGAAGGCGGTCTTTTCTATACTGTTTTTAATAGCTTAGTTCGCTTGACGACGAAGGAACGCAGGGATTTCGATCCGTTCTTGTTCGGGATCAAGCTCTGGGTCTTCGTTGCGGATCGCACGAACCTGAGGCTGCGCACGCTGCTCGGCTTCTGCATTTTGACCGGTCATCCGGTTAATCAACGAGTTGATTCCAAAGCGAGCACGCTGCTGTTCAGGTTGCGTCTGAGGTGCAGGAGCCGCTGGACGCTGTGCCGCTTGCGGTTGACGAGCAACGGCATGCTGAAGACGTGCCATCGCTTCAGGCGAAGGCGTGCCAGCAGCAGGCGCACGAGGAGCAACAAAGCTCTCGGCGGCTTGCATGGTCGGCTCCGGACGCGGCTGGTAAGCGGGCGGCGGAAGATCGTCCTCTGCAATTGCGGGCTGGTCGTCGAAGTCATCAAAGATGTCCTCGGCCTGCTCACTTGCAGTTTCAAAGCTGTCGTCGAACAGGGTGCGTTCCTGAATGGGTTCAGCGTAACGCGGTGCCTCTGCTACAGGTGCAGGAGCAGGTGCCGGAGCTGGTTCAGCCCTGCGCGGGGCTTCTGCGCTGACCTGCTGCGTCAATGGCTCGGCCATCGAACGGCGTGGCAACGGGGTTTCTTCGCGTTTCTGAACGGCGTCGATACCAGTCGCAACGACCGACACGCGCATACGACCTTCCATGGTGGTGTCGAGGGTCGAACCAACGATGATGTTTGCATCGGGATCAACCTTTTCACGGATCTTGTTCGCGGCTTCATCGAGCTCGAACAGGGTAAGATCGTGGCCGCCGGTGATGTTGATGAGAACACCGCGGGCGCCTTCGAGGCTGATTTCGTCGAGAAGCGGGTTTGCAATCGCTTTTTCCGCGGCTTCGATTGCCCGGTTTTCACCTTCGGCTTCACCGGTGCCCATCATTGCCTTGCCCATTTCGTCCATCACGGCGCGAACGTCAGCAAAGTCGAGGTTGATCAGACCGGGGCGAACCATAAGATCCGTCACGCCTTTAACGCCCTGATAAAGAACGTCGTCAGCCATTGCGAAGGCTTCGGTAAAGGTCGTGCGCTCGTTCGCCAGACGGAAGAGGTTCTGGTTCGGAATGATGATCAGCGTGTCCACGACCTTCTGAAGGGCTTCAACGCCCTCTTCGGCCTGACGCATACGCTTCGCGCCTTCGAACTGGAATGGCTTGGTCACAACACCAACGGTGAGAACGCCAAGTTCGCGCGCAGCCTGAGCGATAATCGGGGCAGCGCCGGTTCCGGTGCCGCCTCCCATACCAGCGGTGATAAAGCACATGTGTGCACCCGCGAGGTGATCAACGATTTGTTCGATACTCTCTTCAGCTGCGGCGGCACCAACAGTCGCACGCGCACCTGCGCCGAGACCTTCGGTTACCTTGATGCCCATCTGAATGCGAGCCTGCGAACGCGACTGCTGCAACGCCTGTGCATCGGTGTTTGCAACGACGAACTCAACACCGTCGAGTTCTTTTTCGATCATGTTGTTGACTGCGTTGCCGCCTGCGCCACCAACACCGAAAACCGTAATCCGGGGCTTGAGTTCTTCTTGCCCGGGCATGGAAAGATTAAGTGCCATACTCTTACCGCCTGTATTTTTTAGGCCCGTCCCGCCGGGCTCTTTCGCCGAATATTGATGTGATTCTAACGCGATGTTGCCAGAACGTCACGGAAAAAACATAAAAATCCCGCAAAATCTTGACGATTTTTACGGGATTTCCGCTTCTTATAGCGTGATCGGCAATATCTTGCGTATTACCAGTTGTCTTTGAACCATTTGACGGCCCGTTTGAGCGAGCGCGACGGATAGCGTTCGGCGGGGATTTCAAAGTCCCACCATTCATCTTGCGGGTTCGCCGCAAAGAGCGTGAGGCCCACGCCCGCCGCAAACGCGGGTCCTGTTGCCGCCTGTGGCAGGCCCTGAACACGGAGCGGCCGGCCGAGACGGACCTGTTGGCCGAGAATGCGACTGGCAAGCCCATCGAGGCCCGGGATCTGACTTGCACCGCCCGTCAGAACAATCTGCTGACTGGGAAGATGCTCAAAGCCCGCAGCGTCGAGGCGCGCGCGGATTTCCTCAAGGATTTCTTCGACGCGGGGACGCATGATGCCGATCAGCTCGGCACGGCTCACGGTGCGACGATCCCGCTCCCAATCGCCCGTATCGCCGCCGATTTCGATCATTTCGCGGTCATCCATACCTGTGGCTACAACACCGCCATAGAACGTCTTGATGCGCTCGGCGGTGGCCATCGGGATTTGGAGACCAAGAGAAATATCTTTGGTTACGTGATCGCCGCCCATGCGAACGCTGTCGGCATAGATCATGTGCTTCTTCATGAAGATGGACAGCCCCGTAGAGCCGCCCCCCATATCAATGCAAGCCGCGCCAAGTTCCTGTTCGTCCTCCACCAGAGAAGCGATACCGGAAACATAGGACGACGAGGCAATACCAGCGAGCTCAAGGTCGCAACGTTTGATACAATGAAGAAGGTTGTGAATGGCGGAACCTTCGACCGTCAGAAGGTGAAGGTCAGCGGCAAGTTCGTTGCCTACCTGACCACGCGGATCAACAAGACCAGACCGATGATCGAGTGCAAAGTTCACAGGTTGCGCGTGAAGAACCTCACGACCCTCACCGATGTCAGGCATATCACAAGCGGCAAGGACGGCACCGATATCACTATCGCTCACGATTTGGCCGTCAATCGCAACGCGGCCATCGAGACCGTAGGAGCGCGGACGTGCGCCACTAAAGCAGGCAATAACGTGATCCACTTTCACGTTCGCCATCTTCTGAGCGGCATGCACAGCTGTGCGGATGGTACGTTCAGCTTCTTGGACCGCTTCAATCTCGCCAAAAGACACCCCGCGCGAACGCGTGGTTGCAGCACCGATAACCCTGAACTGAGACTGACCAGCAAGAGAGCCAACGCCTTCAGCTTCGCGGAAACGCTCTGGCCCATCAAAACGCAAGACGAGACACGCGATCTTGGATGAACCAATGTCGAGAATTGCGACCACACCACGCTGCATGGCGGCTTGACGCATGTTTCTCATTGCCCGCTGGGCTTCGTAAAGGTGCCTCATCTCTAGTTACCTGTCCCGGATACTGCCGCATTGATGCGCCGCATTTCATTTACGGCTTGTTCGTTGAGCCGGATCGTTGGCCGGCTTGCATGTCTGAAATCGATGACAGTAACGTCACGTTCCAAAAGATCTTGGCTTTGCGCCATTACGATCACGCGCTCGAGGGCGCGGACCGGATTTTCGTCGGGGAGCTGAATGCGCTGATCCCGATCAAGGACCAGATCCCATCTGCGCTCGCCCATCCTCACAAGGCCGCGCACCCGATCCCAGACCGGAGCAGCCGCTGCGAAGAGCGCCATTGCTTCTTCGATGTAATCTTCTGCACCATCACCCGCGATCATCGGAAGGTCAGAACGATCAGAGCGCGCATCGATTGAGGTGACGAAATTTCCCTCGCCGTCAATCAACTGTAGCCCATTATCGCCACGCCAGACCGCTACAGGAGTGCGTGCCACGACATGGACTTGCAAAACACCACCCGGCTTGATGCGAAGTGTCGCGCTCTCAACTGCATTGAGCGCTTCGACTTTTTCCCGAAGCTCTTCGAGGCTGAGATCAAAAGACGAGAGCGGAAGCGATAGTGCGAGAACAGTACGAACTTCGTCCGAAAGACGCTGCTCTGCCCCATCGATTGCCACCGCTGTGACCATGAACTCTGGTCGATGTTCGATTGCCTCGCGAACGCTTTCATAGCCCGAGATCAAAGCAGCACGGTTATCTGAACTAGAGAGCCAAGCCGCCGTTGCAAGGCCAGCGACTGTCATTGGGATACCGACCCTAATCAAGGCCCGATAAAATGGGGACAGCATCCAGCGCTGATAACGATACCCCCAGCGCGATGGTGTCGGATCGCGGCGCATTTTCATCGCGAGCATGACGCGTCCTCCACCAACCACTTACAAAGCTGTACAAAATCAATTCCGGCATAGGCCGCTTGCTCGGGGGCGAGTGAAGTGGGCGTCATCCCAGGCTGAGTATTCGTTTCGAGCAAAATAAGACCGGCGAGACCTTTGCTTTCATCCCATCGAAAATCGGTGCGGCTCATACCGCGACATCCAAGCGCGTTATGTGCTCGAACTGCATACTCAAGACAGGCATCACGAATGTCGTCAGGAATATTTGCTGGGATTTCGTGACGCGAGCCACCGACTTCATACTTGGCCGCATAATCGTACCAGCCAGTCGTGATGATGTCCGTCACGCCAAGAGCGCGATCCCCAATCACTGCCGTTGTCAGCTCGCGGCCAGGTGCAAATGCCTCAACCATCACAGTTTCGGGCATGTCGTCAGAAAGCTGTGGCGGCTGATTTGCTCCATCGTGAACGATGTAGACACCTACGGACGAGCCTTCGTTATTTGGCTTTACCACATAGGGCGCTGCCATCATGTGACGGGACTTTACGTCTTCTCGCGCAGCGAGAATGCTCTCAACAACAGGAAGGCCAGCGGTGCGATAAACTTCTTTGGATTTATCCTTGTCCATAGCAAGAGCCGACGCCAAAACGCCTGAATGTGTGTACGGGATGCGAAGCCATTCAAGGATGCCTTGGACCGCACCGTCCTCGCCCCAACGGCCATGCAACGAGTTGAAGACCACATCTGGCTTTGCAGCTTTGAGATCTTCGACAAGCGATACGCCCGCGTCAATCTCGATGACATCAAAACCGCCTGCGCGAAGCGCCTTTGCACACTCGCGACCCGAGCTAAGAGACACCTCTCGCTCAGCCGATGGACCACCCATCAACACACACACTTTCGGGGCTGCCTTGCTCGACATTCCCACCGCCTCTGCTTGCGAGCCTTATGACTCGTCGTTTGTTATAAAGCCCTTGCCTGTGGGCCGTGGTCTTGTGACCGGTATTCTTATTCGTTCGGGGACGGTTCGCCGACCCTCATGATTTCCCATTCTAGCGTGATACCGCTTGAATCGTAAACCTTTTTTCTTACTTCTTCGCCCAATCCTTCAAGATCAGCAGCTGTAGCGCCACCCGCATTGGTCAGGAAGTTCGAGTGCATCGTATTCATAATTGCACCGCCGCGCGTTGCCCCACGCATTCCAGCGTCATCAATCACCTTCCAAGCCTTAAGCTCGTGCGTATCATCCGCACGCCCTGTGCTTGAAAAACCCGCTGGATTGCGGAAGGTGCTTCCTGCGGTGCGGTCCTTTGTGGGCTGGGTTTCATCACGTTTCTTGAGCTGAGCGTCCATATGCATTGCAAGCTCTTGTGGATCACCCTCGCGCGCCTCAAAGGTCGCGTTGACTATCACAGCACCTTCGGGAAGATCACTTTGACGGTAGCGCATGTTGAGCGCATCTTTGCCGAGAGTGACAACTTCACCCGAACGCAGCACCACGGTTATTTCTTTGAGGAAATCAGCCGTATATTCCCCATAACAGCCAGCATTCATCCGCACTGCACCACCGATCGATCCAGGTATAGTGCGCAGAAACGTAAGATTCACACCCGCCTCAGCTGCACGGCGCGCAACCATGGAATCCAGAGCAGCGCTGCCTGCGACAACTGTCGTTCCGTTGATGTCGATCCCATTGAAGCCACGGCCAAGACGGATCACTACACCGCGAATACCGCCATCGCGGACAATCAAATTCGATCCAACGCCCATCGGAAACACGGGAACTTCGGCAGGAAGAGCCGCGAGAAAGTCAGAGAGATCTTGGACATCCGCAGGCTGAAAGAACACATCCGCAGGGCCGCCAACGCGTAGCCAAGTCAGCTCGGCAAGGCTCTTGCCTTCGGTTAGCGTGCCACGCACCTGCGGAAGTCTCATGGTAATGTCCTACGGCTAGTTGACCTCGTCGATACAGGGGCGCGGAGTCAGGTTCAAGCTTGGCCGCGCTGAATTTTTCCGCGCATCCAACGTCCAAGGAAAATGATCGGCCATCGCAACACCGAAGCACACGCTGCAAAGCAGATAATGCCGACCAAGGGGCCATTTTCAAACGTGACATACCCAAGGATCGGAACACCCGTCGCGATCAAAACATACGCCCGCCGCCAATGGTTATCCTTCGAAGGCAAGAGCCCTGCGATATTGGCGGCAACGAACCACACCAAAGCCATAAGAATTGAAGTAGACATACTGCTCGGTCCTTCTTTTGGACGGGACCAGCCTCTTGATCCCTGACCTTAGAACGCCACATTGGACGCCTGATATTCAATATCAACGGGCGGGTTGATCCCGCCTCGCCGATTTATTTCGCGCCTAGTCGCGCAGGCAAGTTGTTCGCCCAAGTGCTGATCGTCCCTGCCCCGAGGCAAACGACGATATCGCCCGGTTTGGCTTGTTCACGCACCAGTCGTTCAAGGTCTTCTTCGCTGATCAAGGCGCGTGCATGGCGGTGCCCATGTCGGATCAGACCCGCAACAAGGTCGTCGCGGCTTGCGCCTTCGATAGGCACTTCGCCAGCAGCATAAACTTCTGCGATTGCCACAACGTCTGCATCATTGAAGCACGAGCAGAAATCCTCAAAAAGCGAATGAAGGCGCGTGTATCGGTGTGGCTGGTGCACGGCGATCACGCGGCCGTCCGAAGCCTGACGTGCAGCTTTCAGGACAGCCGCGATCTCCACCGGGTGGTGTCCATAATCGTCGATAATGGTGACGCCGTTGACTTCACCGACCTTGGTAAAGCGACGATTTACACCGCCGAATGCGGCAAGTGCGGCGCGAATCTCTTCCTTTTTCATGCCAAGGTGGCGTGCAACTGCTACTGCGGAAAGTGCATTTGAAACGTTGTGATCTCCCGGCATTGGGAGGGTGCAACCCTCGATCACATCGCCTTCTGCCTGAAGCCCAACATCAAAATGGGCGACACCCTTGACGTAGGTCAAGTTGAGAGCCCGCACATCAGCTTGGGCGTTAAACCCATAGGTAATAACACGGCGGTCTGTGATTTTACCGACAAGCGACTGAACTTCTGGATGATCGGTGCAGCATACAGCAACGCCATAAAAGGGGATATTCGAAACGAAATCGTAAAAACCTTTGCGGAGGTTTTCCAGGCTTCCCCAATGCTCCATGTGCTCTGGATCGATGTTGGTCACAATCGCGATAGTCGCAGGAAGTCGATTGAATGTGCCATCAGACTCGTCGGCCTCGACAACCATCCATTCGCCATCGCCGACCCTAGCATTCGAGCCATAGGCGTGAATAATTCCTCCGTTCACGACCGTGGGGTCAAAATTGCCAGCATCCAGAAGCGCCGACACCATCGTCGTTGTCGTCGTCTTGCCGTGTGTACCTGCAATCGCAACGTTGGACTTAAGACGCATCAATTCAGCAAGCATCTCTGCACGTCGTACGATGGGCAGACCACGACGGCGCGCTTCATCAAGCTCAGGGTTACCCGGCTTGATCGCGGACGAAATCACGATGACTTCGGCACCTTCGAGGTTTTCGGAACGCTGACCTTCGAAAATCTTAACGCCCATACCCGCAAGACGGTCTGTGATCTTGCTCGTTTTGGCATCCGAACCCTGAACCCGATAACCGTGGTTCACGAGAACTTCCGCGATACCGGACATACCGATACCCCCAATGCCGACAAAATGGATCGGGCCAACATCAAGGGGGAGCTTGGTAACAGCGTTCATTTTACTCTTCTTCTTTCTTATCGCCGGATGCGAGCTCTTCAACCAGAGCGGCAAGACGGTCGGCGGCATCGGGAATTCCACAGGACAAAGCAGCAGACGCCATCATCGCGGCCCCACGCGCATTGCCGAGGACGTTTAGAATCTGTTCGGTCAAAGATTCAACGGTAAATTGTGCTTCTGGAATTCGAATTGCGCCTCCAGCGTCCACAAGCGCCTGAGCATTTGCGGTTTGCTCGTCACGGATCGCAGCAGCGAGTGGGACAAGGATCGAAGGACGGCCAATCACGCTTATATCTGCGACCGAAGATGCGCCTGAACGGCTGATCACAAGCTGGGCCTCTGACATGCGGTTTGGCACATCATCAAAAAATGGCTCGATCTCGGCGCTAATCCCAGCGTCTGCATAGGTTTCGGCCACGCGCCAGCGATCTTCGGCACGCGCTTGATGGCTGACGCGGATATATTGGCGAAGTTCGATGGGAAGAGCCGCAATCGCGGCGGGCACCACATCCGACAGGATGCGCGCCCCTTGCGAGCCACCCATTACAAGGATCGACATTGGGTATTCACCCGGCTCGATATATCCAGCAGCGGCACGGCGCAAAACTGAGGCGCGGACTGGATTGCCGGTGTGGATGCCTTCGATCCCATCGGGAAGCGTTGTCGGCCAAGTGCCGCACGCCACCACGTCCACTTTTTTTGCAAAGAGTTGGTTAACGCGACCAAGCACACCGTTTTGTTCGTGCAGCATCCGAGGGCGGCGCAGAATTGTTGCGGCCGCGATCGCAGGGATCGACGGATACCCACCAAAACCTACAACGACTGCTGGCTTATCCATCAGCATCCGCCAAGTCGCAGCAAGAACTCCGGCACCGATTGTGAACGGCACGAGCAACTTTGCCGCAGCGCCGCCACGGGCGAAAGTGGCGCTTTTGACTTGCATGATTTCGACAGCGTCTGGAAAACCACCAGTATAGCGCGCACCGCGCTCATCTGTGGAGAGACGCACGCGCCAGCCACGTGACAGCATGACTTCAGCAAGTGCTTGGGCGGGGAACATATGCCCGCCCGTGCCGCCCGCTGCGATGATAAGAAGTGGCGCTTTACTCATCGACGCCCCCGCAGGAGAATTTCACCGATCTCACCCTGTGGACGGGTGCGAGTAAAGGCGAGCAACATACCAACAGCTATACCGCCAGCGATGAGCGACGAGCCACCATAAGAAACAAAAGGAAGCGTCATACCTTTGGCGGGAAGCAGTCGCACGGCAACGCCCATGTTGATCATCGCTTGAACGCCGAATGCACAAGCCAGACCAGTGCCAGCCAGACGGATAAAGGGATCACGTTCCTTCATGAGGCGAAGAAGTGAACGCACAACGATTATCGCATAAAGAGTGATGATCGCGAGCACACAAACGAGGCCGTATTCTTCTGCGGCAACCGCGATGATAAAGTCGGTATGCGCATCGGGAAGCGACCATTTCACTTGGCCTTCACCGACACCAACACCAAAGAACCCGCCTTCGCGGATCGCATTGGTTGCATAGCCAATTTGAGTACGTGGGTCGATTTCGGGGTTCAAGAAGCCGTCAATACGGCGGGCAAAGTGCTCGGAGCTCGCATAGGAAAATGTACCTGCGACAACGACTAAACCTGCAAGCACCAAGAGGAGCGTCATAGGCGCACCACCGACGAAATACATCACACCCCAGGAAAAGAGCACAAGGCAGGCCTGACCAAAGTCCGGCTGAAGCGCGAGCATAAGGCAGATCATAACGGTGAGGATGAACGAATACATTCGCCCCGGAGGTCCGCCAATCTCAAAAGCCGCCGCCATAAACCACGCCGCCACGACAACAAAACCGGGCTTGAGGAATTCCGAAGGTTGGAACGAAGCAAAGCCAAGCGAGTACCAACGCACCGCCCCCTTGCCGAAGTCGGTGCCGAAAACGGGTAGCAGGGCCAACGCAATAAATGCCCCCAAGAACCCGATCACACCGAGCCGGCGCACCATCGTAGGCGACATCATCGACATGATAAGCATCACAAACATCGCGCTGCCGCCAAAGAAAGCCTGGCGCAGAACATAGTGAAAGGGCTCTAGCCCGTTGCGCGCAGCAAGGGGAGGAGACGCCGCGAGCCCGAGCAAAAGCCCGATCCCGAATAGCATAAAGACACACGTCATCGTGAGTTTGTCGATGGTGCGCCACCAACGTGGAATGATAGGATCGCCAGCTTGCGCTGGGATCGTTCCATAGACCATTTCCGTCATGGATATACCGCTTTAACTGCCTCAATTGTGCCCGTTGTCCGGGTCTGAGATTAATGCTAACTCGGGCCGCGCTGAATTGCCAGTAAATTCAGGGCAATCGGCGGAAATCGCGCGAACTGGTTTGAAGAAGGCATCCAAAGGTATGAAAGTCAAAACACTCATTCTTGGGGCCGGAGCAGCAGGAATGTTCTGCGCCGCTCGCGCTGGAGCGGGTGTTTTGGTCGTCGACCATGCGAAAGCCGTCGGTGAAAAGATCCGAATTTCGGGTGGCGGTCGCTGTAATTTCACCAATCTCGACATTCAATTTTCGAACTATATTTGCGCTAATCCGCATTTTCACAAGTCTGCGCTTTCACAATTCACACAATGGGACTTTATCGAGCTTATGGCCCAATATGGGATCTCTTGGCACGAAAAGACTCTTGGGCAACTCTTTTGCGATGAGAGTGCAAAGGACGTGGTCGCGATGCTTCGTCAAGAAATGGACAAGGCGGGTGCGGACCTCTGGCTCCAGACCGAGATAGAAACGGTCCAGAAAGACGGTGATCACTTCCGCGTGGAGCTCGTGAGACAAGGGCGGCCCGTGACGATCGAGGCAGAGAATGTCGTTGTGGCAACGGGCGGCAAATCGATACCGAAAATGGGCGCAACAGGTATCGGATATAAGATTGCTTCGGATTTCGGCATTGCGGTCACCGAGACCCGTGCGGGTCTGGTCCCCTTTACCTTTGACGCAGATCGCTTCAAGCCGCTCGCGGGGCTTTCGACCGAGGTAACGGCGCGCGCTGCGCGCGGCCCTGCATTCACCGAAGGAATGCTGTTTACGCATCGCGGCCTATCCGGTCCTTCAATGCTCCAGATCTCGTCTTACTGGCGCGAAGGCGAAGCAATCACGCTCAATATGTCGCCCAAGAAACCTTTGGCCGAGTTTCTCAAGGCAGAGAAGCGTGGCGCAGGGAAAAAGAACCTTACCACCATTCTTGGCGCACTCTTCCCTGCGCGACTGGTCGAGCATCTTGCGGGTGTCATGGATATATCCGGCAATATCGCGGATTGGTCCGACAAGCGGCTCACCGACTTGGCGGAACAACTCCACGCTTGGGAGATCGTGCCAACGGGGAGTGAAGGATACCGCACGGCCGAGGTTACACTTGGCGGCGTCGACACGGACGAACTCTCGTCAAAGACGCTCGAAGCCAAGAAGGTAAAAGGCCTCTATTTCATCGGCGAATGTGTCGATGTGACGGGGTGGCTCGGCGGATATAATTTCCAATGGGCGTGGGCATCGGCAGCCGCAGCGGGCCGCGCAATCACCGCTTAACCCAGTTTGGCAACCTGAGCCGCGAAATCATCGCCCCGCTTTTCGAAGTTATCGTATTGGTCGAAACTCGCGCAGGCCGGCGCGAGGAGTACGACGTCGCCCGCTTCTGCCTCGGCGGCGGCGCGTGCAACGGCAACGTCCATTGTGGTGCAAATCTCTGCCACAACACCTTTGAGTTCGAGTGCGAACTTTTCGGCTTCTCGACCGATCACATATGCTTTGGCAACGGACCCGATGTGCGGCAAAAGCGCATCCACGCCACCCTCTTTCTCAAGTCCACCGCAAATCCAGCGAATACGCGGGAACGCCTGTAGCGCCTTGGCAGCGCTGTCCACGTTGGTTGCCTTGGAGTCATTAACGTATTTGACGCCGCCGATTTCGGCGATCAATTGCGAACGGTGCGGAAGACCGGGATAGGACTTCATCGCCTCTTCGATTTGACGCGGACCAATCCCAAGGGTCCGGCAGGCCGCATAGGCCGAGCAAGCATTCTGATGGTTATGAGCCCCAGGAAGTCCCGCAATTTCGCGCAGATCAATCGACGCGACCTGTCGACCTTTGCGGTATTCGGAAAGAAAGCCTTTGCGCGCGAAAACGCTCCACCCCTCGCCCGTTAATTTGCGGGTGGTCGAAATGGCAATCAGACGATCGTCGGCACGGCCCATCGCTAGTTGATTGGCGAGATAGCGACCCTCATTTTCGTCGATACCGATAATCGCGCGATCAGGGCCTCCTTCGGCAAAAAGTCGGCGTTTGGCCGCAAAGTATCCGCCAACTCCAGCGTGGCGATCAAGGTGGTCCGGGCTCAGGTTCGTCAATATTGCAACGTCCGGCGTGAGCGCGCGCGCCAAATCAGTTTGGTAGGATGACAGCTCGAGCACGATCACCTCGCCGTCTTGAGGTGGGTCAATATCAAGGACACCGCGGCCAATGTTACCGGCAAGCTGGGTTGGACGGCCACATTCCTTGAGTATGTGGTGCGTAAGCGCAGAGGTCGTGGATTTGCCATTCGACCCCGTAATTGCAATGACGCGCGGGGAAGTATCGAAGTCGTCAAACCCTTCGGCCGCGAAAGAGCGGAAGAAGAGCCCGATATCATTGTCCACCGGCACGCCCGCGTCCCAAGCGAGTGAAATCACGGGATTGGGCGCAGGATAGAGATGTGGGATACCCGGCGAGACGATGAGTGCCGCGACATCGTCAAAAGCACCCTCGCGCGAGAGATCACGGATTTCAAAGCCATCGGCCTGTGCTGCCTCGCGGCCGGCGGGACTGTCGTCCCAGCACACAGGATGAGCACCGCCAGCGGCAAGTGCCTTGGCCGTCGCGCGGCCCGAACGGCCGAGGCCCAAAACGGCAACAGTTTGGTTCTCGAACCCTTGAACTGGAATCATGGCTAAGCCTCCGCTAATTGGCAGGAAGGTGCCGCCCCTTGTGCTTTATTGCAAGGGACGGGCTTGGGGTGAGCGGGTTGATTTAAGGGCGCTGCCCTCTTGGCCTTTGGCCAATTCACCCGGGATACTTTGAGCACAAAGGCAATTAGCGAACTTTGAGTGTCGCAAGGCCGATCATCGCGAGAATGAGTGAAATGATCCAAAAGCGGATCACGATCTGAGGTTCGGACCAGCCTTTTTTCTCGTAGTGGTGATGGATCGGCGCCATGAGGAAAACGCGTTTTCCCGTGCGTTTGAAATAGGCGACTTGGATAATTACACTGAGCGTTTCCATCACGAAAAGGCCGCCGACGATCGCGAGGACGATTTCGTGCTTGGTTGCGACGGCTATTGAGCCAAGCGCGCCTCCGAGGGCGAGTGAACCTGTGTCACCCATAAAAACGGCTGCCGGCGGGGCGTTGTACCAAAGAAAGCCGAGGCCACCGCCGATGAGACCTGCGCAGAATATCAGCAGCTCGCCTGTATCAGGGACGTAATGGACTTCGAGGTAGTTCGTAAAGTCAACACGGCCGACCGCGTAGGCGATGATGCCGAAGGTTGCCGCAGCAATCATCACAGGCATAATGGCAAGGCCGTCAAGACCATCAGTGAAGTTGACCGCATTGGCCGCCCCGACGATGACGATCATCGCAAATGGCACAAAGAAGAACGACAGATTGAGCAACACGTCTTTGAAAACAGGGAGTGCAAGCTGATTGGTCAAATCCGCGGGATGGTAGCTCGCAGCCCAAAAGCCAGCGATTGCAGCGACGATGAAGCCGAGCGCGAGACGAACTTTGCCAGACACACCATCTGTGTTTTGCTTGCGCACTTTTGCATAATCGTCAGCAAAGCCGATTGCCGCATATGAGAGCGTCACAAAAAGAACGAGCAACACATAGGGGTTATCAAGCCGCGCCCAAAGAAGCGTCGCGGTGGCCAGCGCTCCGACGATCAAGAGCCCACCCATCGTGGGAGTGCCTTGCTTGGCGAAATGGCCTTCGGGGCCATCCGAACGGATCGGCTGACCCTTGCCTTGTTTGCGACGTAGGACATTGATGAGGGGTTTGCCGAACAGGAAGCCAAAGATCAGCCCAGTAAAGAGAGCACCACCTGCGCGGAATGTAATGTAGCGGAAGAGGTTGAAAAAATCGCCGCCGTCAGACAGCGCTGTGAGCAAGTAAAGCATCTGTTAAACCTCTTCTTCCAATCTAGGGTTGCGTTGCCCCATTTTTCGGATGGCGTCAACAACGAGGCTGACCTTGCTCCCCTTGGAGCCTTTGACCAAAACCACATCGCCGCTGTCGACGAGCTTTGCAATCTGCGGCAAGAGGTCGGTCGCGCTTTGCGCCCAACGTCCACGTTTTTCTTCGGGGAGTGCATCGTACAAGTGCTTCATCCGCGGACCAACGCAGTGCACAAGACTTACGTTTTGAAGTGAGCTGTCGTTGGCCACATTTTTGTGGAGCGCGATTTCATCTGGTCCAAGCTCGAGCATATCACCCAAAATCGCAATCCTGCGGCCCGCGTGCCAGCGGCCAACCCCATCGCGCGGGGTCCGTGAGGCAAGAACCTCGAGCGATGCGGCGAGCGACATGGGATTGGCGTTAAACGCGTCATCGATCAGGTCAAGGTACTCGTCGGATTTTGCGGCATCCAGAAAGACGGTTTCTGCCGTCCCCCGTCCTGCTGGTGGAGCCCATTCCGACAAATCAAGCAATGCTTTTACACGGTCTGCGCCAAGTGCAGATACTACGGCGATTACACCCAGAGCATTTTGGGCAAAGTGACGACCTTCTGTGCCGATCTTAAGAAGGATCGGAGTGCGCCATGCAAAGCCCTTTGCAATTGTGTGACCTTCGCGGATACGAACCTCGGTCAAATGGTGATGACATCCCTTTGTTTGACCAAATGTGATGACTTTGGCGTCCTTGGCTTTGGCCGTATCAACTAGGATTGAGGTTGTGGAGAGATCACCGTTCAGAACCGCAGTGCCATTTGGCTCCAGTCCGTCACAGATCGACGCTTTCTCGCGTGCGATACCTTCGATGTTCTCAAAGGCCTCAAGGTGCGCAGCAGCAACGGTTGTGACCATTACAACATGGGGGCGCGCCATCGCGACAAGCGGGGAAATCTCGCCCGGGTGGTTCATTCCAATCTCGATCACTGCGTACTCGGTGTCCTGAGGCATCCGAGCGAGCGTAAGGGGCACCCCCCAATGATTGTTATAGCTTGCCTCGGCAGCATGCGTTTTGCCCTGCTTAGAGAGGACCGTACGCAGCATCTCCTTGGTCGAGGTTTTCCCGACAGACCCAGTCACGGCGACAACTCGGGCCTCTGTGCGTGCGCGTGCGGCGCGACCCAAGGCTTCGAGAGCGGCGAGCACATCAGGAACGATGAGAAGCGGCGCATCCTCGGCCACTCCTTCGGGACGATGAGTCACCAGCGCTGCGCCTGCTCCTTTTTCCAAGGCCTGCGCCACGAACTCGTGCCCGTCGCGGGCAGCTTTGAGGGCTACAAAGAGGTCGCCTGCCTGAATTGTCCGAGTATCAATCGAAACGCCACTCACCTCGAATTGGGCAGTTGCATGACCGCCAGTGGCCTGAGCGGCTTCTATCGAAGTCCAAAGTGTCATCAGATCTTTCCATCCAGAGCCGCGACAGCAACGCTTGCCTGCTCCACATCATCAAAGGGGAGGACATCATCACCGATGATTTGACCAGTCTCGTGACCCTTGCCCGCAACAAGAAGGGCGTCGCCCGGTTCCAGCATATCCGCAGCTCTGAGGATCGCTTCGGCACGGTCTGCAATCTCGATTGTGCGGTCAAGACCACCTGCGTTGATCGCGCCCTCCATCACCGCGGCGCGGATTTTGGACGGGTCTTCGGAACGGGGATTGTCATCCGTTACAATCACAAAGTCAGCGTTGCGCACAGCTTCTGCGCCCATTAGGGGCCGCTTTAACGTATCGCGGTCACCGCCAGCGCCGACGACCGCGATGATACGGCCCATCACATGCGGACGCATGGCACGGAGTGCGGTGCGAACCGCGTCAGGCGTGTGCGCATAATCGACGAAGACTGCCGCGCCGTTAGACCGCGTTGCGGCAAGCTGCATGCGGCCACGGACGGTCGTCAAGTATGGTAAGGTCTCGAAGACAGCCGCAGGGTCTTCGCCCGCCGCAATCACAAGGCCAGCAGCAAGCAAAACGTTGTCTGCTTGGAATCCGCCGACAAGATTAAGCCGCTTGAGATAGGTTTTTCCCTCGAACGAAAAGCGAAGCTCTTGTCCCGTTGCATCAAAGCGCTGCGCACTTAAGTAGAGGTCAGCATCTTCGCGACGTCCGACCCGAATAACGTCTTGATCCCGATCTACCGCAATATCGGCAACGCGGTTCCCCTTGGGGTCATCGATGTTGATGACAGCACCTGCTTCAGGGGGTAGCACCCGATCAAAAAGCCCCATCTTGGCATCAAAATACGCCTCGAAGGTCTTATGATAATCAAGATGATCTTGTGTGAAATTGGTAAAGCCAGCCGCCTTTAGGATCACACCGTCCAAACGGCGCTGATCCAACCCATGGCTTGATGCTTCCATCGACAGATGTGTCACGCCCTGCCGAGCGGCTTCTGCCATGACACGGTGTAGCGTGATTGGCTCGGGCGTCGTGTGTCGAAGCGGATAGGTCCATGCACCCTCAACGCCAGTGGTGCCAAGGTTACATGCCTCGTGCCCCAACTCGAGCCAGATTTGCCTGCAAAAGGTCGAAACAGAAGTCTTACCGTTGGTTCCGGTGACCGCCACAACGGTAGAGGGCGTTGGGCCAAACCAAATAGCCGCCGTTTGGGCAAGTGCGGCTCGCGCGTCTTCGGCAACGATCAATGCAATGTTTACTGCCTCAGCCTCGGCTCCGCAAAGTGCCGCGCCTTCTAGGTCAGTCAGAATAGCGCTCGCCCCCATAGCGATAGCTTTACTCACAAAGGTCGCGCCGTGAACTTTCGTCCCAGGTAGAGCAAAGAACAACGTGCCATCGGTAATCTCTCGGCTGTCAACGCTGATACCGGTGATTACGGCTTCTCGTCCGCCACGTGCACGCAGTCCTAGGGCCGCAAGATTAGAAGTTTTATTTGCTGCCCCGTCGGTCATTACGTTCCTCGTTTAATTCGAGGTGAGTGTTACACCCTCTAGCGAGGACATTTCAATCTGTGGTCTTAGTCCAAGAAGAGGAGCAACGCGGCGGATCATCTCTGCGGCGACCGGAACAGCGGTCCAACCCGCTGTGCGACGAGGTTCGGTGCCAGAGGTCTCGACCGGCTCATCAAGTGTCACGATAAGCACGTAACGAGGGTCGGACGCAGGGAACATCGACGCAAAGGTCGCGATCACTTTGTCATCGTAGTAACCACCTGTTGGTTTCGGTTTGTCCGCAGTTCCGGTCTTGCCCGCAACCTCATAGCCGGCAACTTCGCCAAACGACGCGGTGCCCCGCACAACAACCTGACGAAGCATCTGAACAGCCGCATCCGCAGAGGTTTCCGAGATCAGGCGCTCGCCCATAGTCGCGTGGTCCTGCTTGAGCAGCGTCGGAGTGACCTGCAAACCGCCATTTGCGATGGTCGAATAGGCCGCAGCGAGGTGTAGCGGTGAAGCTGAAAGTCCGTGCCCATATGAAATGGTCATGGTCGAAATCTCTGACCATTGTTTTGGCTGAAGCGGACGCCCAGAGGCAGCTTCGATCAATTCGACGCCAGTGGGCTTAAGGAAGCCAAGCGTTTCAAGGAAAGATTTTTGACGCTCAGGCCCGATTTGAAGAGCAATCCGCGCGGTCCCAACGTTCGAGGACTTCACGATGACATCGGTCGTGGTCAGCTGCGGACCGTAATTGTGGAAGTCATTGATACGGAAGCGCCCCCAAGTCATCGGGCCTTTTGTATCAATCATCGTGTCGGGATTTACGAGACCGAGTTCCATCGCCTGTGCCACTGCGAAGATCTTGAAAGTCGAACCGAGCTCATACACACCTTGGACAGCACGGTTGAAGAGCGGACTGTCAGACTGGTCGCCCGTTGTGAGCACTTGCGGGCGATTATTCGGATCAAAATCAGGCAAAGACGCCATCGAGATAATTTCGCCAGTTCGCACGTCCATAAGGATCGACGTGGCGCCCTTTGCGTTCATCAGCATCATACCGCCAGCCAATACGCGCTCTGCGGCGGCTTGGATTGTAAGGTCGATCGAAAGCTGAAGCGGAGCACCTTCATTTGCGGGATCACGCAAATAGTCGTCGAATTGTTTTTCGACACCCGCAACACCGATAACTTCGGCAGAATTCACGCCTTCGCGGCCGAAACGTGCGCCGCCCAAAATGTGGGACGCGATCGGGCCATTCGGGTAGAGCCGCATCTCGCGCGGACCAAACAATAGACCCGGTTCGCCAATGTCATGCACTTGCTGCATTTGCTCGGGGCTGATCTGACGCCTGATCCAAAGGAACTTGCGATTTCCGGTAAAGTCCTTGTTCAGTCTTTCCGCGTCAAGTTCAGGGAAAATTGCGGCAAGCTCGGTCGCAGCACGCGCTGGGTCAACCATCATCTGCGGCTGTGCATAGAGCGCATGGGTATCCATGTTGGTCGCAAGGATGCGGCCATTGCGATCAACGATATTGGCACGTTGATTGATGATAGGGTTGGTTACCAACGCGGTGCGCGGTTCTTCGGGCTCGGTCGAGGCAATGATCCCCATTTTACCGATAATCGCGACAAAGGCGAAAAAGAACATCAGCCCGAGCATGAGCAGGCGGCCTTCTGCACGCGTGCGCGATTTGTCTCGCATTTCTTCGTGACGAACGCGTTTGTTCTCTGCTTCGATCACATCAGGGTTTTCACCGGTTTGACGCGCTTTGAGAATTCGAGCGAGAGGACGGAGCGGAGTGCGGATCATAGTGGCTCCTCCCCTTCCAGAGTGCCTTTTACCTCAATCGCATCTGTGATCGGCAACAAATCCGGCATCGGGTAAATCACCTGATCAACGCGTCCAAAAGCATCGGGCATGATCGGGAGCAGGCCAAGACGCTCAAAGTTCAAGTCCGCAAGATCGCGAAGTCGGTCAGGGCGGTTGAGATAGGCCCATTCTGCTTCGAGCGTGTTCAGACGTGCATGAGCCGCTCCGATTTGGGTGTGAAGCGAGCGTACTTCCTTGATCTGCTGCTGCGTCGCGTAATTCTCGCGATAGGCCCAAAAAGCCAGCGCCATAACGGCGAATGCAGACAGAACATAAAGAATACTACGCATTACTTTTCACCCTTGCGGAGAGGCATACCGAGCGCGGATCGCTCAACTTCGGCCCAAGGTGCATCGGTCCGAATGGCAACCCGAAGCTTTGCCGACCGCGAACGCGGGTTTTCGGCAAGTTCTTGATCGTCAGGACCGATAGCCTTGCGGCTCTTCAACTCAAAAGCAGGCTTTTCGCGATGGAGTTCCGGCGCATAGCGATTGGCATTGCCAGTGCTCCCAGAACGAGCCTGAAGAAAGCGCTTAACCATGCGATCTTCGACCGAATGGAATGTAACAACGGCAAGCTGACCGCCTGGTACAAGTGCGCGCTCGGCGGCCATGAGGCCCTCGGCAAGCTCGCCATATTCATCATTCACTGCGATGCGTAATGCTTGAAATGTGCGTGTCGCAGGATGGCTTTGGCCGGGTTTGGCGCGCGGCAGACAGCTCTCGACGATTTTGGCAAGCTGGAGCGTCGTCTCAATCGGTCTTGCATTGATGATAGCGCGGGCGATGCGGCGCGATGCACGTTCCTCTCCGTAGAGATAGATGATCTCGGCCAGATCGACTTCTTCCGCAGTGTTCACCAAATCAGCGGCGCTCGGCCCCGATTGCGACATGCGCATATCAAGGGGACCATCTCGCATGAACGAGAAGCCGCGTTCAGCCAAATCGAGCTGCATCGATGACACACCAAGATCAAGCACCACGCCTGCAAGGTCAGATCCATACTCATCTAGGCGAGAGAACGTTCCCTCGACCAATTCAAGCCGATCCCCATACTCATGCGCCCATGATGCCGCCATTTCGAAAGCAAGCGGATCGCGGTCGACGCCGATGACTTTATCGGCACCAGCCTCAAGCAAAGCCTTGGAATATCCCCCTGCCCCGAAAGTCCCATCAAGCCAAACGCCAGAAACAGGCGCGACCGCTTTGATGAGCGGTCGCAAAAGAACTGAGATGTGAGGTTGGTCAGGCGAGGACATCAGCTTCCCCCCAAGACACTGAGTGGATCAAAATCATCAGGCATGTCATCGAGCCAGCTGTCGATATCTGCACCGACCGTGGCCTGGAACGTCTCGCGGTTCCACATCTCGAAGCTTTCGCCCATGCCGCGGAAATAAATCTCGCCTTCATCAATCTTAAGCTTTTCACGAAGCTTCATCGGAAGGATCACGCGACCATCTTTATCGACCTCAAGCTCGGTCGACTGGGTGATCATCAAGTGCGAGAGGCGCTTCTTATCTGCGGTGCGCTCGCGTGGCATCGCATAAATCTCGCCTACAATCTTTTCGTGCTCGACCACGGTAAAGGCCTGAAGCTCGTTCTTGAGGTGCTGACCGTAAACAATAACGACACGAGGCGAGAGCCCCTCTGCCCACTTGGGGTCGCCACCTTCTAGCACACGGCGATAAGGGGCCGGAATCGACATCCGTCCCTTCTTGTCCACCTTCTGGGTGTGTTCGCCTGTAAATGCCAGAACCACGAATGCGGCGCCTTTTCTAACCTGTCACTCTTAGCGAAAAACGAAACGGCGGATTGAGCTGCTGCCACTGCTCAATCCGCCGTCGTCGTCCCTCGCGGGATGTCCGACTGCACGCGCCACCTGGGGGGATGTCTGCTCGCTCGCGCGCCGGATCTCTTGTTTTCGAAAGAGTGGGAGCCTGTATGAAACCTGCTTATGCCGGTGGGGTTCTTTTGCCCCTTAAATATCAAACCCATCGCTTTCGATGACTTGAAATTGCCATGAGCGAGCGGATGAAGCAACACATTTTTGGGATTTCATGGAACTATTTGGGAAAACCCATCTGGAAACTTATCCACACCGCGAGCCACCACCGCCAACCCAAGACCATAAGTGGGATTTAAGGCAAAAATAGGCACAACATATTGTGATTGTTGACCCCAAACCACGAGTTCCATACAGGACCAAAAAAGTTCTGCCGAGTTTGAATTTCCCCATGAATCCCCAAAGTTATCCACAGATGTTCGCAGCATGTTCGCCTCAATTCACGAGAAAACACAGCGCCGTGATTCGGAATCGCACCAAGTTCCATATGAATCCAAATCATTCCCCATGTAGTTCCAAAGCGTCCAAACGGATGAAGGCGAGCTCCATTTCGCACTCTTGGAGACATCGGGATTACCCTGTCGAGAGGCCCCATATATAGAGAGTGCCATTCTTCCCCCCCCTTCAGACAAACGTCTCCTCTTACAGCTATGCGCTGCCCGATCGGACAGGTCAGCACTCCGTATGCACTTTCTGCATAGCAGCATTGCTCATTCGCGCGTTGTGCAGCTGCAGCAAAATTGGCAAATATCAATTCAACGGCGCAACACTGAGCGCAACGAGACAAAGCCCCGAACGGGGGCAAGACGAGAAAGAGATACGAAATGGCATACGCAACCGAGACCCGCACCGCAGCATTCGGCCTTACCGCAGTCGCTGGCAACATCGCCGCACAGGTTTCCGACTTCTTCGCTAAGCGCAAGGTCTACACCACCACCCTTCGCGAGCTTGAATCGCTTGATGACCGCGAACTTGCTGACCTTGGCATCGCTCGCACAATGATCAAGCGCGTAGCAACCGAAGCCGCTTACGGCGCCTAAGAAATAGAACACTCTCGGGTTTCCTCCTCCTCCCTGAAACCCCTGAGAACCGGCCCGCCCTCTCTCCTCCTCCCTGAGGGCGCACCGAACAAAGGCGACGGCATCTTCCTCCTCCCTGATGCCGTCGCTTTCAAGAATACGAGGCGCTCCTCCTCCTCCCTGAGCCCTCGTTAAATAGGACCCAAGCGCTCTCCTCCTCCCTGCGCGACGGTCCAGTAAGCGCCGCTCTCTCCTCCTCCCTGAGCGGACGCCGAACAGAACGACGGTGCCTCTCCTCCTCCCTGGCACCGTCGTTTTCTGTTTCTAGGGCTTGATTTTTAGAGTCAGGACCGCGTGTCTTTGGGGGACCCCATGACCATATAGCTCGTTATGGAGCGAACATTCGGCACAGTGCCGAGCGTTTCTGTATGAAAAGCCTTGTAGGCAGCGAGATTTTCAACCTCGACACGCAACAGATATTCGAAGGCACCAGCAACATTATGACATTCGGTGACGGGATCGGCTGCCTGCATTGCCCGCTCAAAGGTTTCCTGAGCGTCTTTTGTATGCTCGGATAGCCCGACCGTGACATAAACCAAGAAGCCCCGCCCCGTCTTTGCGGGATCAAGCCGAGCGGAATAGCCCTTTATGACGCCAGACTTCTCAAGCTCTTGAACACGCCTGAGACAAGCAGAGGTGGACAGACCCACCTTTTCAGCAAGCGCTATATTCGCGAGTCGTCCATCCGCCTCAAGGGCACGCAATATTTTTCGGTCAAGTTCGTCAAAATTAGCCATTCGTTGCACCTTTTCCTAAATCTTATCGAATATATGCAACCAAATTGCCCCGCTGACCACATATAGTCCCGGCATGACCTACGAACTCCTCACCGCACTTATCGGCTTTTCCTTCGTCAGCTCGATCACACCGGGTCCGAACAACATGATGCTTATGGCATCGGGCGCGAATTTCGGCCTGCGCCGCACCCTGCCCCATATGATGGGAGTCGGCATCGGCTTTATCTTGATGGTGTTTTTGGTGGGAATCGGCCTCACGCAGATTTTCGATCTTTGGCCCATGAGCTATTCAGTGCTCAAAGTCGTAAGTGTCGCTTACCTTCTTTACCTCGCATTTAAGATCGCGACATCCGCACCGAAGCGCCCTGATGCGCCCGACACCGAGAAGAAGCCTATAACCTTTTTACAGGCAGCCGCCTTTCAGTGGGTCAACCCCAAGGCTTGGGCAATGGCTTTGACCGCGACAACGGCCTACTCGGGAGGCCATTCATTTCAGAATGTTATCTTTGTTGCCCTGATCTTCGGCGCCGTGAACATCCCAGCAATTAGCTGTTGGACCGTTCTCGGACAGCAGATGCGGCGATTCTTGACGAATCCAACACGGCTTCGCGCCTTCAACTGGACAATGGGCGCTCTGCTTGTGGCGACGCTCTGGCCCATCGTCGCGGGAATGAACACTTAAAACGGGACGTCGTTTGCGGAATCAGCGGCGACTACGAATTTGGACACTACTTTCTTTGTGCCTGCTTTATCAAATTCGATGTCGAGCTTGTCGCCTTCGATGTCCATAACCTCGCCGTAGCCGAATTTCTGGTGAAAAACGCGATCTCCTATCGCGAAAGAGGATACCGCAGTCGCGTTGATTGTGATTCCCCGCGCCTCGACGGGCTGAGACATGCCTCGCACGCCTTGGGCGCGGCTCTGCATTCGCTTCCAGCCCGGTGAATTATAAACATCCGCTTTGGTTGCGCGCTCGAAAATCTGGCTTTCATTTACTGTGCGAATTGAGGGAGACGCACTGGTTGACATGCCCGCTGCACCGTAGCCACCACCATATAGGCCGGGAGGCGTCATGACTTCGACATGAGCCTCGGGGAGTTCGTCAATGAAACGGCTCGGCAACTGGCTTTGCCATTGGCCATAAACGCGGCGGTTTGCAGCAAAGGAGATTGTGCAAATCTCTTCGGAGCGCGTGATACCAACATAAGCAAGGCGGCGCTCTTCTTCGAGCCCCTTGAGACCGCTTTCATCCATACTCCGCTGGGACGGGAAAAGCCCATCCTCCCACCCCGGAAGGAACACAACAGGGAACTCCAAGCCCTTGGCCGCATGGAGCGTCATGATCGAGACTTTTTCCTCGGAATCCTCGGATTCGTTGTCCATGATCAATGCGACGTGCTCAAGGAAGCCTTGAAGGTTGTCGAAATTCTCGAGCGCTTTGACCAATTCCTTGAGGTTTTCAAGCCGCCCAGGGGCTTCCGGCGTTTTGTCGTTCTGCCACATCCCCGTATAGCCGCTTTCATCGAGGATCATTTCGGCAAGTTCGACGTGTGTGTCAGCCTCGGCGCGGACTTGAGCATTCCATCGCAAAAGACTGTCGACAAGGTAACTAAGCTCCTTGAGGCCCTTGCCACCAAGAAGCTTGGCTTCGCACACAAGCCGCGCCCCTTCGACAAGCGAAACGCCATTGGATCGCGCAGTCCGCTGGATCGTTTGAACGGCCTTGTCACCAAGACCGCGCTTTGGCGTATTGACGATCCGCTCAAACGCGAGATCGTCATCAAGGCTCACTGCGAGCCGGAAATACGCCATCGCATCGCGGATCTCCAAACGCTCGTAAAAGCGCGGACCGCCGATGACGCGATATGGAAGACCAATCGTGAGAAAACGATCTTCAAAGGCGCGCATCTGGTGGGACGCCCGAACGAGAATGGCGATATCGTCGAGTGACTTGGGCGATTGGCCGCGTGTGCCACGCTGAGTCGCCTCAATTTCTTCGCCAATCCAACGGGCCTCTTCTTCGCCATCCCAGTGACCGATGAGCCGAACTTTTTCGCCGTGTTCAACTTCGGTCCAAAGCTCTTTACCAAGTCGGCCTTTGTTCCCCGAAATCACGCCCGATGCCGCGGCAAGGATATGTGGGGTTGAGCGATAGTTTTGCTCGAGCCTTACAACTTTGGCTCCGGGGAAGTCCTTTTCAAAGCGGAGGATGTTGCCAACCTCGGCCCCGCGCCAGCCATAGATCGACTGATCGTCATCGCCGACACAGCAGATGTTCTTGTGCCCACCCGCGAGGAGACGCAGCCAAAGGTATTGGGCAACGTTGGTATCTTGATACTCGTCCACGAGAATATAGCGGAACCAACGCTGATACTGTGACAGCACATCGGGATGCGTCTGAAAAATCGTGACCATGTGTAAAAGAAGGTCACCAAAATCCACGGCGTTCAGGTCCCGAAGGCGCATCTGGTATTGGTAATAGAGGTCCACGCCCTTGCCATCAAAGGCGCTCGCCTCACCCGTGGGCACCTGAGCAGGTGTCCAAGCGCGGTTCTTCCATTGATCAATGATCCCAGCAAGCATCCTTGCTGGCCAGCGTTTGTCATCAATGTTCGCCGCCGACAGTAGTTGCTTCAAGAGGCGGATCTGATCGTCGGTGTCCAGAATGGTAAAGTTCGTCTTGAGATCGACCAACTCCGCATGACGGCGCAGCAGCTTTACACAGATTGAGTGGAAAGTGCCGAGCCACGGCATCCCCTCGACCGCTTCGCCCAAAAGCGTCGCAACGCGGAGCTTCATCTCGCGTGCGGCTTTATTGGTGAAGGTCACAGCCAGAATTTCATTGGGACGCGCGCGCCCCGTGGTCATGAGATGCGCAATCCGGCACGTGAGCGCCTTTGTCTTGCCCGTCCCTGCTCCAGCGAGCATGAGCACAGGCCCATCAAGCGTTTCAACGGCTTCGCGTTGCGCAGGGTTCAAACCCTCGAGATAAGGAGAGGGTCGAGCACCCATCATAGCCCGCTGGCTTAGCGGGATTGTGGCTGCGGCTTCAAAGGCGTCATCTTCGGAAAAACTGCTCATGCGGGGCAAGATAGTGCCTTTGAGCGAAGAGGGAAAGTATGTTCCTCAAATGTTCGCGCTATACTGTCCTATTTGTCATCCCCGAAAAGCGAAGCCCCCGTCACACGCGCAACGCCCAAGACATATCGCTGAAACAACAAGGAAAACCGTTCGATATCCGCTTCGGACCAACCTTCGAAAATCTGCATCAAAAGCCGCCATTTCGAGGCCATAAAGTCAGAGATGTATTTGCCACCCTTTGGCGTAAGATCGATCACGCTTTTGCGTGCATCCGATTGCGAAGGCCTTCGAATAGCGAATTCCTTGGAAACAAGCTCGGCAACGATCCGCGAGGCACGTGAAGGGTCAACTTCCATCAGTTCAGCAACGCGACCGATTGTCGGCTCTTCGGGACGCAACAAGCCAACGCCAGCATTGAGCCGCGCGATTGCGATCAAACCTTGAAGCATCGCGGGTTCAAGCGGATCATCCAGACCCTCGATCATTTTGCCTTTGAGCTCGCCCTTTTCGTAAAGACGGCGCCAATGGAAGTTTGCCACATCAAAGCGCAAAAGGGCGTCGATTGCCTCTGGAGAGAACCCTTGCCCCGCGAGTCGTGCGGCGACTTTCGCCTGAACGCGCGGATCTGGACGAAACATTTCATTGCCTTCGGTCATTTGCGAGCCATTTCCAGATTTATGTGCCATTGTCAAATATGTGTCATTAGCATATATATGTCACTGTCACATAATGACGCAATAGACTCTCGCCAGCGGAAATCCCTCTAGGACCTATATATGTCTAATCATCCTCACTCCGCGCCGGCCCCTGCTGACGCTCCGAATCTCAAACTCATCATCGGTTCGATCGGTGTGCTGCTTTTGCTTGCCGCACTCGATCAAACCATCGTCTCCACTGCCCTACCGACAATTGTTGCTGACCTTGGTGGTCTTGAGCATCTCTCTTGGGTGGTGACGGCCTATATCCTCGCATCAACCGTCGTCGCGCCGCTTTATGGAAAGCTTGGCGATCTCTATGGACGCCGTAACACTGTCTTCGTCTCGGTAGGTCTATTTCTTCTTGGCTCGGCGCTTTGCGGCGTTGCGACCAATATGACCTTCTTGATCCTTGCTCGCGCTCTTCAGGGCCTTGGCGGCGGTGGCCTCTTTGTTCTCGCGCTCTCCGTCATCGGCGAGGTGATCCCGCCCAAAGATCGCGGTAAGACCCAAGGCATCTTTGCCGCCGTCTTTTCGGTTTCCTCGGTCATCGGCCCGCTACTTGGGGGATGGTTCGTCGAAGTCTTTAGCTGGCACTGGATTTTCTACATCAACATCCCATTCGGCGCTTTGGCAGTTGCAGGCTTTGCGTATGGCTTCAAACCCACAGGTCGTCGCGTGAAGCACAAAATCGATTGGTGGGGCGCGCTTTTCCTCTCGACCACACTTGCTGGCCTTACCCTGTTCACTTCTCTCGGCGGTCAAACCTTTGCCTGGGATTCCATTGAAATCATCGGACTTGCGGTCATTTCAGCGGTTTCACTTGTCGCCTTTGTGATGACCGAAGCCCGCGCTGAGGAGCCGATCCTTCCGCTTGGTCTTTTCAAGAAGAACGTGTTTTGGGTCACCAGCGTCATTGGCTTCATCGCTGGCGCAGTGATGTTTGGTTCGATCACCTTTCTTCCGATCTACCTTCAGATCGCGAAAGGAGTCACACCGACTGTATCGGGCCTGATGCTCGTACCTATGACCTTTGGCATCCTGTTCTCGTCTTCGATTGCAGGCCGCTCGATGGGCAAATCTGGCAAGTATCGCTGGCTCCCAATCGTAGGCATGACCTCTTTGATTATCGGCATGGCGCTCCTCAGCCAAATCTCTGTGGACTCGGGCACAGCCTACTTTGCACTGTGCATTGTGTTCGTGGGACTCGGCATGGGCTGCATCTTCCCAGTGGTCACGACTGCCGTACAGAACGCCGTCCCGATGGAAGTCATCGGCACAGCAACGGCAGCAGGTCTTATGTTCCGACAGGTTGGAGGCTCGCTCGCGGTTGCAGCATTCGGCGCGCTCTTCTCGTCACGCCTAGCCGCACAGATGGAAGGCTTCACGATGGCTGGCGGTGGTGGAGAGTTTAGCCCAGCAGCTCTACGCAACCTTCCTGACAATGTGAAAGCCCTTGTCGGAGACGCCGTCGTAAATGCGATTCACCCTATCTTCTGGGTGGCCGGAGGCCTTGCAATCCTAGGCATCCTCTTCTCACTTCTCCTTGAAGAAATCCCGCTGGTAAATCGCCGCGTGCCACAAGGCGAGTAAGGAAATCACTGGACTGGCGAAATAATCGATTATTCCGCCAGTCCATCCGCGTTAACGCTAACAAATATGCGTTTTGCGGTTGACCCCCCTGCAAATGTCCCTACAGATTGCTGCAACTGCAAAAGGGGACTGTTTGCTATGGCCGAATTCAAAAAAATCCTTATTGCCAACCGCGGCGAAATCGCCATCCGCATCATGCGTGCTGCGAACGAAATGGGGAAAAAGACCGTTGCGGTCTATGCCGAAGAAGACAAACTCGGTCTTCACCGTTTCAAAGCGGACGAAGCTTACCGCATTGGCGAAGGAATGGGCCCCGTTGCCGCTTATTTGAGCATTGAGGAAATCATCCGCGTCGCCAAAATGTCAGGCGCAGATGCGATCCACCCCGGTTATGGCCTACTTTCGGAAAATCCACAGTTCGTCGACGCATGCGAAGCTGCTGGCATTACTTTTATCGGCCCCAAAGCAAAAACAATGCGCGAGCTTGGCGACAAGGCCAGCGCCCGCAAGGTCGCTATCGCCGCTGGCGTTCCTGTGATCCCTGCGACCGAAGTTCTCGGCGATGATATGGACGCAATTCGTAAAGAAGCGGCCGAGATCGGTTATCCGCTAATGCTCAAAGCCTCTTGGGGTGGCGGCGGTCGCGGTATGCGCCCCATCAATTCCGAGAAAGAACTTGAAGAAAAAGTGCGTGAAGGTCGCCGGGAAGCCGAAGCCGCATTTGGCAATGGTGAAGGCTATCTGGAAAAGATGATCACGCGCGCTCGTCACGTCGAGGTCCAAATCCTCGGTGACAAGCACGGCACCATCTATCACCTCTGGGAGCGCGACTGTTCCGTTCAGCGCCGCAACCAAAAGGTCGTCGAACGTGCGCCTGCCCCTTACCTCAGCGAAACCCAACGCGAGCGTATCTGTAATCTTGGTAAGAAAATCTGCGAGCACGTGAACTACGAATGTGCGGGCACTGTGGAATTCCTCATGGATATGGACTCGGGCGAGTTCTATTTCATCGAAGTGAACCCCCGAGTTCAGGTGGAGCACACCGTCACCGAAGAAGTCACTGGCATCGATATCGTTCGCGCCCAGATCCTCATTGCAGAGGGCAAATCCATCGTGGACGCCACGGGGTGCGCATCTCAGTACGACGTCAAGCTCGATGGCCATGCACTTCAATGCCGCGTCACCACTGAAGATCCTTCGAACAACTTCATCCCCGACTATGGCCGTATTCAGACTTATCGTTCGGCAACAGGTCCGGGTATCCGCCTTGATGGTGGCACCGCCTATTCGGGCGCAGTGATCACGCGTTATTACGACTCGCTGCTGACCAAGATCACCGCACGCGCTCCCACGCCCGAGATGGCAATCGCCCGCATGGATCGTGCGCTTCGTGAATTCCGTATTCGCGGCGTGTCCACAAACATTGAGTTTGTGATCAACTTGCTGAAGCACCCGACGTTCCTGAACTATGAATACACGACCAAGTTCATCGACACGACGCAAGAGCTGTTCAATTTCTCCAAGCGCCGCGACCGCGCAACCAAGATCCTAACCTATATTGCTGACATCACCGTCAATGGTCACCCCGAGACCGCTGGCCGTCCGCGTCCCCATGCGGAGCTCAAAGAACCGAAGGCCCCTGTTAAACCGGGCACGGAGGTTCAGAGCGGCACTCGCCAGCTTCTTGAGGAACACGGTCCTGCCGCCGTGGCAGATTGGCTCCGCAATCAGAACCAGCTTTTGATCACCGACACCACCATGCGTGATGGTCACCAGTCGCTGCTCGCAACGCGTATGCGTTCGATCGATATGATCCGCGTGGCCCCCGCTTATGCGCAGAAGATGTCGAACCTTTTCTCTGTAGAATGCTGGGGCGGTGCAACTTTTGATGTGGCATATCGCTTCTTGCAGGAATGCCCGTGGCAGCGCCTTCGTGACATCCGCGCGGCGATGCCGAACGTGATGACACAGATGCTCCTTCGTGCGTCAAACGGCGTTGGCTATACCAACTATCCCGATAACGTCGTGCAGGAATTCGTGCGTCAGGCCGCCGAGTCTGGCGTAGACGTGTTCCGCGTCTTTGACTCGCTTAACTGGGTTGAAAACATGCGCGTCGCGATGGAAGCTGTGGTCGAGGCGAATAAAGTCTGTGAAGGCACCATTTGCTACACTGGCGACATGCTCGACCCTGCCCGCTCGAAATACGATCTCAAGTATTATGTCGGCATGGCGAAAGAGCTTGAAGCAGCGGGCGCGCATGTCCTCGGCCTCAAGGATATGGCAGGTCTTCTGAAGCCTGCCGCCGCCTCGGCCCTCGTTAAGGCACTCAAAGAAGAGGTTGGCCTTCCGATCCACTTCCACACACATGACACTTCGGGGGCATCCATCGCGACCGTGATTGCCGCTGCCAACGCTGGGGTTGACGTCATCGACGCTGCGATGGACAGCTTCTCGGGTGGCACGTCGCAACCGACTATGGGCTCTATCGTCGAAGCGCTGCGAGGCACCGAGCGTGACACGGGTCTCGACATCAAAGCGATCCGCGAGATTTCCAACTATTGGGAACAGGTCCGTAGCCAGTATGTCGCCTTTGAGTCGGGCCTTCAGTCGCCCGCGTCCGAGGTTTACCTTCACGAAATGCCGGGTGGCCAGTTCACCAACCTCAAGGCCCAAGCGCGTAGCCTCGGCCTTGAAGAGCGTTGGCACGAGGTCGCTCAGGCCTATGCCGATGTGAACATGATGTTTGGCGACATCGTCAAAGTGACCCCATCGTCCAAAGTTGTTGGCGATATGGCACTCATGATGGTCTCACAGGGCCTCACCCCTGCTCAGGTCCAAGACCCAGCAAGCGACGTCGTCTTCCCCGACTCGGTGATCGACATGATGAAGGGAAGCCTCGGGCAACCTCCTGGTGGCTGGCCAGTCGATCTTCAGAAGAAGATTCTAAAGGGGGAAAAGCCGATCACAGACCGTCCTGGAAAGCATCTCAAGCCTGTTGATCTAGAGACGATACGCGCAGACCTTTCCAAACAGCTCGAAGGCAAAGCCGTCGATAACGAGGACCTGAACGGCTACCTCATGTATCCCAAGGTCTTCCTTGATTACATGGGCCGTCACCGCACCTATGGTCCTGTGCGCACCCTCCCGACCAAGACTTTCTTCTATGGCATGGAAGCAGGCGAAGAGATCAGCGCCGAAATTGATCCGGGCAAAACGCTCGAAGTGCGCCTCCAAGCTGTTGGTGACATGGATGAAAACGGCGAAGTGAAGGTCTTCTTTGAACTCAACGGGCAGCCGCGCACCATCCGCGTGCCAAACCGTGCGGCAACCGCCACCAAAGCGGTCCGTCCCAAAGCCGAAGCTGGCAATCCCAACCACATCGGCGCTCCGATGCCGGGCGTAGTGGCAACGGTTGCGGCTCAAGCGGGCAAGGAAGTCAAAGCAGGCGATCTTCTCCTGACCATCGAAGCGATGAAGATGGAAACAGGCATCCACGCCGACCGCGACGCCGTTGTCAAAGCGGTACATGTTTCGGCCGGAGGCCAGATTGATGCCAAAGACCTCTTGATCGAATTCGAATAATCTCGGTTTGAACTCAAATGAATGGGCGCCCAACTGGGCGCCCTTTTCAATTAAAAAGGCTGCCTTGCATCGCACAAGACAGCCTCTGCATGATGAACCGTAATTGGTCTATTATGCGGGGATGTTGCCAGCTTCCTGAGCAGCAGCAAGCTCTTCAGCCGAAAGCGAGCCATCTTGATCAGCGTCAGCAGCAACGAAAACTTCTTCGGTCAGGTCGGGGAAAGCGACCAAGAGTTCTTCGTAGGAATAGAGGCCGTTGCCGTCGGTGTCTTCGACAACCGTCTGAGCCTGTGCAACACCAGCGATAAGAGCCGAAACGGTGCCGAGGGCCAGAACAAACTTCTTCATAATGTAGTCTCCAAAATTGCGGTCTCTGCCGCGAACAGAAGCAAATCGCTTCCGATACGCAACATACTGATAGAAAAACGGTTTTCCAGATGCTGCGTGTGCTAAGTGATCAAAAATCAACTTAGCGTGAGAACTAGGGTGGAATGGCAAACTTTCGCCGGAGCAATGACCCCAGATCAAAAACAAATTTAGAGATTTTTCGCGACTATGTGCGTTTTCCACTTGCAGCCTTGTCTCCCATTTCA
>CAYWUN010000010.1:0-54298 GCA_964461315.1 uncultured Aestuarium sp. | reverse complement strand
GCAATGCCCGTCTGAGCGGTGAAAGCATCCATCACGGGCTGGATCAGTTCGGGTTGGCGGGTGGTGTAAATGTTCACGTCAGCGAATGCAGGCACAGCCGTTGCAGCGGCGGCCGTTGCGAAAAGAATCGTGCGAAGGGTCATGTCGCGCTCCTTATTAAGTTTGAGTCTCATAAACCTGAGTGTTTTACTTTGGTCAATACCTGATTTTTTTAATCAGAAAAATGCTCGCCGCGCTTTTCAGCACCTTTTACGCGGTTCCAAAGATCGTCCATTTCTTCGAGGTTGCTTTCGCTTGGTGTTTTGCCGCGACGCGTCAATGCATCTTCTACGGCATTGAAACGCCTTGTGAATTTTGCGTTTGTGGAGCGCAGCGCGGTTTCGGGGTCGATCCCAAGGTGACGCCCGAGGTTGACCATCACAAAGAGAAGATCGCCAAATTCTTCTTCGATCTCGGACTGAGTAAGCGTCTCGCGGGCTTCAACCAATTCGCGGCTTTCTTCGACAATCTTGTCGATCACCTCATCGGTCGAGGGCCAGTCGAACCCAACGCGCGCGGCACGTTTTTGAAGCTTCAAAGCCCTCATGAGTGCAGGCAAACCTGCCGCAACTCCGTCCAACGTGCGGGTTTCCTTTTTCCCCGCACGCTCTGCCGCTTTGATTTTCTCCCAATCGAGGGTTTGCTGCTCTGCGCTTTTGTCTCGACTTTCGTCGCCAAAAACATGCGGGTGACGGCTCACCATTTTGTCCGAGACGTTTTTCGCTACGGCTTCAAAGTCGAACAGGCCTGCCTCGGACGCCATCTGTGAATGGAATACGGTCTGGAGCAGCAAATCCCCAAGTTCGCCCTCAAGCTCGCCCCACGCCTCGCGCTCGATCGCATCGGCGACTTCATAGGCTTCTTCAATGGTGTAGGGCGCAATGGTCGAAAAGTCTTGTTCGATGTCCCAAGGGCATCCTGTCTCGCGGTCTCTTAGGCGACGCATGATCTCCAAAAGCCGTGGAAGGCCACCGTTTGGGTCGTGCACAAGTGCGTCAGAAGTCGTTTGGTCCATTGCGGCGGCTCGTGATTTGGGGTTCTCTGAACAAAACCTACTCGCACGAACCAGAGAGTCCACCCATGCCGGTCCTGAACCGCATCGCCGATTATGCAGAAGACATGAAAGTCTGGCGTCAATGGCTGCACCGTCACCCTGAAATCGGCTTTGATTGCCACAAGACTGCGGACTTTGTGGCCGAACGTCTGCGCGAGTTCGGTGTCGACGAAATCCATGAAGGCATCGCGCAAAGCGGCGTTGTCGCGATCATCAACGGCACGGGCGAGGGGCCGACAATCGGTCTTCGCGCCGATATGGACGCGCTTCCTATGCAAGAGCAGACGGGGCTGCCCTATGCCTCTGAAACTGACGGTCGGATGCATGCTTGCGGCCATGACGGGCATACGACCATGCTTCTTGGGGCGGCGCGCTATCTGGCCGAGACGCGGCGGTTCAAGGGACGCGTGGCGCTTGTCTTTCAACCCGCCGAAGAAGACGGTGGCGGTGCGGGCGTCATGGTCGAAGAGGGGGTCTTGAACCGCTTCGGGATCGCGGAAATCTATGCGATTCATAGCGCTCCAGGCACCAAATTGGGCGAGTTCTACACGACACCTGGGCCGATCATGGCGGCGGTCGACGACTTTTCGATACACATCAAGGGAAAGGGCGGTCATGCCGCAATGCCCCACGAAACGGTAGACCCGATCATGGCGGCAGTGGCGATTGTCCAAGCGCTTCAGACGATCCCAAGTCGCAATCATTACGCGCTGCAGGATTTGGTGCTTTCCGTTACGCAAATACATTCGGGCAGTGCGAATAACGTCGTGCCGGAAGGTGCCTTTATCAACGGCACGGTGCGTACCTTTGACAAAGACGTGCAGGACATGGTGATCCGCCGCATGGAAGAAGTCGTCGCAGGACAGGCTTCTGCTTATGGGGTCACGGCCGTGCTGGACTATCACAAGGAATATCCCGCCACGATCAATGATCCTGCCAAAACCGATTTCGCCGCCGATGTTGCCGAAGAGATCGCGGGTCAAGGCCGTGTAGATCGCGATGCAGGCCGCGAGATGGGGGCCGAGGATTTCGCCTATTTCTTAGAGGAATGCAAAGGCGCTTACCTGTTCATCGGGAACGGCGACTCCGCAGGGCTTCACCACCCCGAATACAATTTCAACGATGAGGCCGCGCCTGTTGGCGCATCCTTCTTTGCGACATTGGTTGAGCGAGCCTTGCCACTCGGCTCTTGACGAAATCAGCGCCACGGGTCTTTCTGCCCTTAATTTGATCAAAAGGAGAGAGCGATGGCGCTCGAAGACGCAAAGACCCAAATCGACTTGGCTTTTACCCGCAAAGAAAAGCGCGGGCTGGCCTATGAAAACGCTTTTGGCGGTGCGACTTCCTTTTTGCGACGGCTTTATACCAAAGACCTCGAAGGCGTTGATCTCGCTGTCACTGGCGTGCCCTTTGACCAAGGTGTGACGAACCGAACAGGCCCGCGTTTTGGTCCGCGCGCAATCCGTGAGGCCTCGACACTTCAGCCGTATGATCCACCCTATGGCTGGGGCTTTGACCCGCTGGGTGAATATTCGATCATTGATTATGGTGATCTGGCTTTTGACTATGCGCACACGCCGAGCTTTCCCGAGAAGCTCACCGAGCATATCCGCACGATCCTAAATGCGGGCGCTGGATCTGTGGTCCTTGGCGGGGATCATTTTGTGACGCTTCCCATTCTGCGCGCCTATGCAGAAAAGTTCGGCCCTGTTGCGGTGATCCATTTTGACGCGCATTCTGACCTCTGGCAGGATGACGACATGGACCGTCTCGACCACGGAACCTTTATGTACAAGGCCGTAAAATCGGGCCTCGTTGATGTAGAGCACTCGCTCCAGATCGGTATCCGCACCGAATGCGAGGACTATCAGGGGATGCGCTATATCGACGCTCGCACGGTCCATGAAAAGGGCACCGCTTGGGTCGTGAACGAGGCAAAGAAGATGGTGGGCGATCGTCCGACCTATATCACCTTTGACATTGACGCGTTGGACCCAGCATTCGCGCCTGGCACAGGGACGCCCGTTTGGGGAGGCTTGGCAAGCTGGCAAGCGGCGGCGATGCTGCGTGATCTTGCAGGGATCAACCTTGTCGGGGCGGATGTGGTCGAGGTCTCGCCTCCCTTTGATCATGGAAATATCACGGCTGTCGCAGGGGCACATGTGGCCATGGAGCTTTGCGCACTCTACTGTTGGAACCTGAAGCACCGAAAATAAGGACTGCTCTTCGTGAAAACCGCCGTCTTTCTGATCCTCTTTGCCTTTGTCTTCGCACTCTTTTACGTGCGCCTTTCGCCCACGAATGTCGATGATTGGCATGTCGCACCTCAGGCGCTTGAAGTGGGCGACTACCCGCAAATGGGCGGCTTTACGGCTGTGCGCGAGGCGGGGGCAGTGAGCTTGCTTGATGTGGAGCGTGTTGCCCTTGCCACCCCGCGCACCAAGCGGATTGCAGGCTCGGTCGAGGAAGGGCGGATCACCTATGTGACCCGATCGCTTCTTTGGGGGTTCCCCGATTACACGACTGTTTCGTTGAAAGACGGCAAGCTCACCATCGAGGCACGTCTACGCTTTGGGCGCTCGGATTTGGGTGTGAACGGCAAGCGCGTAAGGGCGTGGCTCTCGGAAATGGGTCTCTGACCCACTTGACGCCTCGCGTTCCATATTGGAAAGCAGTGCCATGATACCCAATGATAAACTTGATCAGATCATCTCTCGCTTTCAGTTTGTAGAAGCCAAGCTTTCGAGTGGGGTTTCAGGCGCTGAGATCGCGGAACTGAGTCGCGAATACTCCGAGCTTAAGCCCGTTGTTGAGACCATCACCGACTATCGCCGCGTCGTTGCCGATTTAGCGGAAGCCGAAGCCATGCTTCGCGACCCCGAAATGCGTGAACTGGCAGAAGAAGAGTTTCCGCGTCTCAAAGAAGAACGCGAAGAAAAGGAACACGCGGTTCAGCTTGCGTTATTGCCCAAAGATGCTGCTGATGGACGTCCTGCTCTTGTTGAAATTCGTCCCGGCACGGGGGGTGACGAGGCCTCGCTTTTTGCTGGGGATTTGTTGCGGATGTATCAACGCTATGCCGAAGGGCAGGGTTGGAAGTTCGAAATCCTAGAAGAACAGCAAACCGAACTCGGCGGTATCAAAGAGGTGACGGCCCGTGTTGTTGGGGACGGCGTTTTTGCCCGCCTCAAATATGAAAGCGGCGTGCACCGTGTGCAGCGCGTTCCCGAGACCGAGAGTGGTGGGCGTATCCACACGTCGGCGGCAACCGTCGCAGTGCTCCCCGAGGCGCAAGACGTCGACATTCAGATCAATGCAAATGACATCCGTATCGACACCATGCGCTCGTCTGGTGCGGGTGGCCAGCACGTGAACACCACCGACTCGGCAGTTCGGATCACGCACTTGCCGTCCGGTATCGTCGTGACCTCTTCGGAGAAATCCCAGCACCGTAACCGCGAAATCGCGATGCAGGTGCTCAAGACGCGCCTCTTTGACATGGAGCGCCAGCGCCTTGCGGACGAACGATCTGCAGATCGTAAATCTCAGGTGGGGTCGGGGGATCGCTCCGAGCGCATTCGCACGTATAACTTCCCTCAGGGCCGCATGACTGACCACCGGATCAACATGACGCTCTATCGCCTTGATCAAATCATGCAGGGTGATCTGGACGAAGTGATCGATGGTCTCATTTCCGACGCTCAAGCCACTATGCTTGCGGAGATGGAAGGGTGATACGCCCTAGCGGTTCTATGTTGCTCGCACGTGGCGTGCGACAGCTGACCGAAGCAGGCGTACCTGATGCGCCCCGCGATGCGCGGCGTCTTTTGGCACATGCGACAGGGGTCGAGGCAGGCCGCCTAACGCTTGTTCTCCCTGAACCTGTGAGCGTCGAAGCCGAGGCGGAGTTCGCCGCGCTGCTTCAACGGCGATGCGCCCGTGAACCGGTCTCTCATCTCGTGGGCAAGCGCATGTTTTATGGGCGTCAATTCGAGGTGAACCGCTTTGTCCTCGATCCGCGTCCAGAAACCGAAATCCTCGTTGAGGCAGCGCTACAACGATCCTTTGCAAGGGTGCTCGATCTTGGCACTGGGTCAGGTTGCATTCTACTCACACTCTTGGCCGAGGTGCCTGAGGCCGTCGGCGTTGGGGCAGACCTTTCTGCCGAGGCACTGATCGTCGCCAAGCGGAATGCCGCTGCTCTGGGGCTTTCTGAGCGCGCGCAATATGTTCAGTCTAACTGGAGCGAGGCGGTCGAAGGGAGCTTTGACCTGATCGTGTCCAACCCGCCCTATATCGCGCTGTCCGAAATGCCCGATCTTGCCCCCGAGGTGCGCGAGTATGAGCCTGAAATGGCCCTGACAGATGGAGCCGATGGATTAGAGGCCTATCGTGCGATTGCCGAGGGGCTTCATACGCTGCGAGCGGGCGGCGACGCTTTCTTTGAAATTGGGGCGACCCAAGGAATGGCGGTCAAAGCGATTTTACTTCCCAAGGGATTCGAGCGCGTCGAAATCATCAAAGACCTCGATGGTCGCGACCGTGTGGTCGCTTGCTATGGCAAAACGCCTAATTTGTGAGACTTTCATCTAACTTTTACGTTTGAAAGATCACTTTTCACTTGTCTTTACCCCCTCAAGGTGTTTACTCAGCGGCATCGGTAGGAGAGAGGTTGAGCCTCACCCCCGATGTTCGCCAATACATCGCACGGACCTGACACCGCCTAAAGCGCGTAGATGGACTAAAGCGCAACGAGCATTAGCTGAACGAAAGTGCGTTCATGAGATCATCCAAGTCACGGTCGCGGAACAAAAACCGCAACAATCGTCCTTCGGGCGGCAATATTATCAACCGAGTTTTTGATAGCTCGGGTCCCGATGGGAAAGTTCGCGGCACCCCGCAACAGATCATCGACAAATACACACAGCTTCATCGCGATGCACAGCTTGCTGGCGACCGTGTGGCCGCTGAAAACTTTGCACAGCACGCAGAACATTATCTGCGCATGCTTGCCGAGGCGCAGCGCGAAGTCGACAAGGCCCGCGAAGAACAAGAAGAGCAGAACCGCCAGCGTCAGGCTGAGCGTGATCGCGAACGTTCCGAGCGTATGAAAGCTCAGGAAGATGCCGCAAATGGAGCCGATGCCGATGCACCCGCAGAGGTCGAAGCACCTTACGAGGCATCCTCTGACTTCGCTGAAGATACGAACGACGAGGGCGACGAGGAAAGCAATCTCGTTGAAACTCCAGAGAACAAGCCGGCAAGGCCCAAGGCGCCGCGCAAACCACGTGCGCCGCGCAAGTCTCGCGCTCCCAAAGACGATGGTGAAGCGCCTCAGGCATCCGAGCCTCCGGCAGCAGCAGAATAAAGAAAACCCCGATCCTAGGATCGGGGTTTTTCATTAGGAGGCGCTCTTGATTGATCGGGCGAGGGCGCAAAAAGCCTCAAGCCCGATTTGTTCGGCCCGCTCTGTCGGCGGAATGCCCGCGGCGGCGAGATGCTCCTCGATATCAGGCGCAACACCCTTGAGCGAAGCACGAAGCATTTTCCGCCGTTGATTAAAGGCGGCCGCGACGACGCGAGACAGGGTCTGAGCGTCTGCTTCAAAGCGCGGCGCGGGGAGGGCGGTCAAATGCACAACGGCGGATGAAACTTTGGGAGGCGGGGTAAAGGCCTGAGGGGGCAGGTCAATCACAATCCTTGCATCGGCCCGCCACTGTGCAAGAAGCGCGAGGCGGCCATAAGCCTTGCTCCCGGGTTTGGCAACGATCCGTTCGGCAACTTCCTTTTGGAACATCAATGTGAGTGACGTCCAGAACGGTGGCCATTCCTTAGGCGTGAGCCAGCGCACCAATAGCTCGGTTCCAACGTTATAGGGAAGGTTCGCGGCGATCTTGATAGGCGGAGTGAGATACTCAAGCGGATTGATCTCAAGAGCATCGCCATTGATCACTTCGAGCCGACCATCATAGGCCGCCGAAATCTCGGCCAAAGCGGGAAGGCAGCGCTCGTCTTTTTCGATGGCAAGCACGCGGCGCGCTCCTTCGGCCAAAAGCCCCCGCGTAAGGCCCCCTGGACCTGGTCCAATCTCAAGAATATCGGAACCGGCCAGATCCCCAGCTTGGCGCGCGATCTTGGCGGTCAGGTTTAGATCAAGCAAGAAGTTCTGCCCGAGCGATTTCTTGGCGCTCAGTTGGTGAGTTGCGATCACCTCGCGTAGAGGCGGAAGTCCGTCAATCTGGCTCATGGGTTCACTCTGCCTTCAAGTCACTTGCTCGCTCTATCGCGTGTGGGCGCTACGCGACAGTGCCAATTTTTGCGCCATTCGCATCGCCGCGATCATCGAAGAAGGGTTTGCGATCCCTTGGCCCGCGATCCCAAAGGCTGTGCCGTGATCTGGCGAGGTGCGGATAAAGGGCAAACCGAGCGTTACATTCACGCCGCCGTCGAAGTCGATGGTCTTAATCGGGATCAGCGCTTGGTCGTGATAGGCGCAGACTGCAACGTCATAGGTCTCGCGTGCACGCTTGTGGAACATAGTGTCAGGCGGCATCGGCCCCATGAGATCAAACCCCTCGATGCGAAGGCTCTCGAGAAGCGGCTCCATCATGCGGGCCTCTTGCCAACCCATTTTCCCACCTTCCCCAGCATGTGGGTTAAGGCCCGCGACCGCAATTTTTGGGTCCGCTATTCCAAAGTCAGTTTGCAAGGCTTTTGCAGTGATCCGAATGGTCTCTTCCAAAAGCTCAGGGGTGAACGCCGCCGACACGTCCTCAAGCGCGATATGGATCGTCGTCGGCACAACGCGGAGCTCATCACAGGCCAGCATCATCACAACGCGTTCAACCCCGCCCAGAGCAGCAAGAAACTCGGTATGACCCGGATAGGCAAAGCCTGCACCATCGGCGAGCGCTTTCTTATGAATGGGCGCGGTGCACATGGCCGAGCATTGGCCATCTTGAACAAGACGAACGGCCGTTTCAATCGAGGCGATAACGCCAGACGCGTGTTCTGGTTGCGCTATTCCTGAGGTAAGGGGGGCACCGAAATCCATTGCGAGCACTGGAAGCGCACGTGCGGTAAGATCCGCCGCTTGGGCAGGGGTTTCAATGCACTCAAAAGGCGTTCCTGACGGCAAATGCGAAGGGTCACCGATCCACACCATCGCCATTTCATTGCGGAGTTCGGCCCAAGCTTTTGCCGCGACTTCAGGGCCAACGCCAGCAGGCTCGCCACAGCTGATTGCGATTGTCATCTCTCAACAATGGTCGAGCTCGCGCGCTCGTTCTCCAAGAGCCCGTCCGCATAGCCCGAAAGGCGCTGGGACAGAAGTTCGCCGCGCACCGCTTCACGATCAATGTCTTCGGGCGCGCCAAAGTCACGTTTGCAAAGCATCAAATAAACAAGGGTCTGTCCATCCGCACGGGTGAGGTTTGTGCTCACTTCATTTGGGTCAAGCTTGGCGAGTTCTATCGCTACATCCTGCGGAATTTCATTCAGCGGCAGCGTCGAGCGCTCAAGCTGTTCGGGCGCAAGATCACGGGCAACTGTGTAGAGGTCGTCGCAAGTATCGACGCGCGCGGTCACATCAGCCGCAGCCTTGAGGCCTGTTTCGCTATGTCCGCCCGCGAGGTAGAGCGCCGCATATTCAAGTGATGCGGGCACAGGAAGCTTTTCTTTAACCTCGCGCACTCCGCGCATTTGGAAAAGAACGATACCGTTCTCAATTGGAATGGGTGCAGTTACGTCACCCGGCTCCAGTTCGAGCAGCAGAGCACCGATTGCTGGGGGGTAATTGTCAATTGCAGTCCAAGCAAGACGGCCCCCATCGCCACGGCTCTGAGCCGCCGAAAGCTGCGAGGCAGCGGAGGAGAAGATGTCCACTGACTTAAGCTGAGAAATTTTCTGAGCCTCTTCCATCGCGGCCTCGGCAAATTCGGGTGGAGCCGCGAGAATGATTTCAGATAGTAGAACTTGGATGCTCGCGCCCGTGCCGCCAGAGCCGCTGATCGCGGCGTCGACATCCGCGTCTGAGACCGAAACACGATCCGAATAGCGCGAGCGGATATAATCGCGCCAAGACACGTTACGGCGGACAAAGGTTACAAAAGTTTCGCGATCGACACCAAAACTGCCGAGCATTTCGACAAAACGGTCGAGTTCTAGGTTCGCACGTCCTGCAAAATCAGTCAGTTCGGCGTTTAGCGCGTCTTCGGGAAGTTCAAGACCGACACGTGAAAAGATCTGTTCCTTGAGCGCCTCGTCCAAAAGCTGTTCGCGGGCGATCTTTTCAAGATCACCGGGGGTGTTGAAGGCCTGCAATAGAAGGCGGCGCTGCTCGATATCATAACCCGTAATTGCGGTGCCATTGACCGTGATTTGCGCCGAAAACATCCCCTGTGCGCTTGCACTTATCGGGAGCGCCAGCGTTGCCCCAAGGGCCAGAGCAGAAATCATACAAGTCAAAGAGCGCATGGATGCCTCATTCTTTTATTGTGAACAGTGCTGCACAGCGGCAGCCCCGACGGGTCCGGCACCAAAGCCGAGCAATTCAATTGATAAACCGAAATCGGTTGTGGGTTCTACTGTAGAAGACGAAGTAAAGCGTTTGTCTGCGGTGAGATTGACCTTTACACATTCATTTTCCCAGCCAAAGCCAACGCCAGCACGGGCAGCTTTTCGGCTCACGATGTCGTAACGGCCATTCGCGGCAAGGCTCCATTTGTCGTTGACGCGGACTGATCCGTCAAAGGTCCATTCCGAAACAGCGCTGGTGCGGCCCTCGTTGGTATCTGGATCAAGGTAGACGTAAGCCGCTGTAAGTGCGACGCGCTCGTTGGCCCAAGCGATTTCCGCCGACGCTTTGCTTGTTGCAAAATCGTCTTTGATCAGGGCGCGCCCCGCTGCTGAAAAGCCATTCGAAAGGCCAATTCGTCCGGCAATCAACCAGTCGCTCCTAAGGCTCGACAGGCCACTCGAAGAGCTAAAGTCGCTTGAAGTTCCGCGCAGGGCACGGCCCGCAAGTAAACGAGTTGAAAACCCGTTCTCGTCAAAGCTCTGCCAAGCCAATCCGATTGCCGCGCGCGTTCCGTTTTCGGTGCCGTCGTCTCCGGGGAAACGGCTCAATTCAAGAAGATTTCCTTCGTCAAGTTCGGCGCGGATCGAATCCTCGTTCGGGATTGCGCCGCCAAAGGCTCGAGCCCAGCCAATAGTCGCCATAGGTTCGACAATATGCTGAAACTTTGCGCCATTCTTCGACAGCGGCCAACGCAGCGTGACTTGGCCAAGAGGTGTCGCTCGCGCGACTGGGGTTGCATAGGTTACATCATCACGGAAGGCATATTGGTCTAGTTTTAAGCCAACTTCGGTGTCGAAAACCAAGCCAAGCGGCGCAATCCACCGGCGGTCCCAAGAAGCGCTGGTTCCGATATGGAGCACATCTCGCGCAGTGCCATTGCGCAAAAGTGCCTCGAGCTTGGCCGACCAAAGCGCATGACCACCGGCAATATTATTGAATTGCCGCTCGTTTTGCCACTCCAGGACAATTGGCGGCGGATTGGAATTTTGGAGCGTTGTCGTCAGCGTCAGATAGTAAGCTAGCTCCAACTCGCTGAGGCTTAATTGATTATAGCGTGAGACTTTGATGCTGCTGTCCAATCGGTTGGAGTCCGAATAGCCGTATTGCAAAAGGTAACCGCTGTCGCTCACGGCGCGCAGTGACATGTCCAGCACGTAATCACGGCCCAAATCAAAGCGTCCCTGTGCGTCGATGTAACTCCGAAGCCTATCAGGGACGAGCGTGTCCTGACTTGCCGCAGCTTCCATCTGGAGTGTGCCGCGGTCAAAGGCCTGACGGTATTTTAGCTCCAAGGTAGAGGAAGATTGCGTGAGAAACGGTGCAATCGTGATGTCGCGATTTTCCCCCCATTTGATGAAATAGGGAGTTCGAACACCAATGCCGAGCTTATCGTTGCTCCGAAGCTCGGGGATCAGAAAACCCGTTGCCCGCGTCTGCGTTGGGTCGGGCATCCGTAGACGAGGAATGGCAACGATTGGGACGCCACGGAAAAGAAACTGCGTGTCTTTGAAGTAGAGAAGCTTTGCGTCTTGGTCGTGCGTCACTTCTTTTGCGCGGATTTGCCAGAGTGGTGGCTGACCATCACAAACCGAGCAGGAGGTCGCTGCGACTTTATAAGCTTGGGTTGTCTGGTTGCCGAGGCGCGTGATTTGATTGGCTGCAATTTGCAGCCTTTCATTCAAAACGAGCCGCGCTCCAAGAAGAATGCCCGTTTCAAGCTTGGCATCCATCGTCGCCTGACGCGCTGTCATGATCTGGCCGTCGCTCGAAGTAATTAAGATTGGGCCATCTATCGTGAGTTGGTCTTCTCGCTGGTCATATATGATCTTTTCAGCGCTCAGAAGCGTGCCGTCAAAGAAGACTTCGACCGATCCTGAAGCTATCAACTTGCGGTCGGATGTCGCCTCGATCCGGTCAGCAATCAATGTCGCCGCTTCTTGGGCCGCAGCGCTGAGCGGAAGAAGAACCAAAAGACTAAGGATGAGCGCGCGAAGCATCAGCCATCCTCCAGATGTAATAGCAATCCAAGGGCGAGGAATAAGCCCGCAATCGGCACTGACCAAACCGAAAGAGAGATCGGAATTTGTCCATTTTCTCCAAGGATTTTTGAGAAGTTGTAAAGAAAGTAAATCCCAAAGCTAACACCAATGCCGCCCATCACCCAAAGGCCGACACCGCCGCCGCGTTGGTGGCGCATCGTGAAGCCGGCGCCGATCAGAACCATCACCATCAAAAAGAGCGGTTGCGCAAGTTCGCTTTGGAACCAAACCTCATGACGACGTGCTGCAAGTCCAGCATCGTGGAGACGCGAAATAAACCGAGGCAGTTCCCAAATTGTGACTGAAGAGGGCGCGCCGAAGCTGTCGCGTATTTGGTCCGGGGTCAGTGTGGAATCAAGTGTGTAAGCGGCATAGACTTTCGCGTCTGCCTCGGGGTTGAGCGTGTCGATCAGCGACCAAACTTTGGCGTTTTGGAGCTGCCATTTCCCATTTGAGAGCTTGGCCGTTTCAGCCTCGATCCTAAGGTAGGGGCCTTCCGCATCAAGGAACGAAATGAAGGTTGCATCGCGAAGCTCGGTTCCGTCAAGGTTAGAGCCTTCGGCGCGAATGACGGTTTGCTCACCGCCGCTCCCTTGGCGCAGCCAAAGCGAATCCTTTGCCACCGAAAGGATCGTGCCCTCTCCCAAATAAACTGCGGCACGTCGCTCATATTCTTTAGAGGTCGCGGCAACGATCGGGTTCAGGAGTGCAACTGAAAGACAGCCAATGAGCGCCGCAACAACAGCGGGTGAGACAAGTGATTTCAGCGCCGAGCGCCCAGCAGCGCGCGTCACAACAAGTTCGGAACTCTTGGCAAGACGCAGGAACATATTGATAGCGGCGATGATCATGATCAGCGGCATGAACTGATAGATTTGCTTTGGCGTATCAAGCAGTGTCATCGTCGCCAATTCGGTCGACGTCAAATTGGCCGTCTCCAGAATGCGGATTTGCTCGACCACACCTATGAAGCCGACAATCATAAAGAACACGGCAAATACGATCACGAACGATACGAAAAACCGAAGCGCAAAATATCGATGAAGGATCATGACGAGGCCCTTCGTATCAATGCCCCAAGGCTAAATGGTCGCCCTGATAGGCTAAGCATGATCCAGACTATGGTGAAGCCAAAGAGTGATGGGACATATGCAACGGCCCAAGCCTGAGGGTATTGCGCCGACAGACTGATCGCGCTGCTGTCCACAAGTTTGACGAGGATAATCAAGAATACTGCGAAAACCATTTGTCGCCAGACGCCGAAGCGACTGAAACCGCCGAGCAGGAGCGTGGCAAAACCGATCATGCAGGCTGCGATCGTCAATCCGCTTAGAGCAATGCGTTCGTGTCCAAGATAGTTGAGGCGCTCTATCGAAAGCCCCGTTGCCTGGCTTAGTTCTGAATCCGCTCGGAGCAGCTTGGCCGTTGTAAGTTCCCCAACCTCGATCTTGCGCGACGCACTTCCGGTCACAAAAGCGCTAAGATCATAGGAAAAATCGTCAAACCGCGTGATCAAAAGACTGTCAGTCGCAAGTCTCAGGCTCTGTGCCATTCCGTCGATCATGACGAGTTGTGGCTTTTCATCATGGCGAACAAGATAGGCGCGCGACGCAGTGTAGGTATGGCGAACATCGCTGTCTCTCGCATCGGAGACAAAGATATCTACAAGCTCGCCTTGAGGGGTGACATCTCGGATAAAGACGGTCACGCCGTCAACAGGTGTCAAAAACTCTCCTTCGGTGAAGAGCCTTGCGGTGAGGCTCTCGGATACCTCGGCAATGCGCTTGTAATACAAGTTCAGTGATGTCGGAACGAGATAGTTCGCAAGCACCGCAGTGAAGAGAGCTGTGATCAACGCGTAGACCATTGCAGGGCGGGCAAGCCTGAAGGGAGAGAAGCCCGTGGCCTGCACAACAACGAGTTCGGAATCGGCGGCCAGACGGTCAGTCGCATAAAGAGCCGCTGCAAAGGCCGCGATTGGTAAAATCCGAAGGATCACAGAAGGAATTGTGAGCGCGCTAAATTCTAGAAAGACGAGCGTTGATTGGCCATCGGCGATGAGCTGATCAAAGAGCTGCACCGCGTTGTTGATCCAATAAATCAGGACCAGAACAAGGGCGAAAAAGCCGAAAAGCGTCAGCATACGCGACAGCATATATCTGTCGAATCTTCCCACGCCCCGTTTTCCCCCAATTTGTCGTCTCTGTTTGTGCGAACACTAGCCCAATACCAAAGACGATTGAACTCCAATCTGGCATTCAGGGCGTCCAAGGGCTACCTATTGCGTAAACCCGCCGACCAAGGAGAGTAGCTTTGACCGATTTAATTAACGTGACCTTTGTTTCCCATGATGCAAATGCCATTGCCGGATTGACTGGAAAGGTCGCCATTACGGTCACGTCCGATGGCAAACTTGATCTCGCCGCGCGCAAAGTGAACTCACTCACTCGGAAGACGGTGGAGAAATTCGCCTCTGGTGATGCATTCGGCAAACTTGGCGCGGGTGAAGCGGTTGAAATTCTTGCGCCCTATGGTCTTGAGGCCGAAGCGCTTGTGATCGTGAAACTAGATCGCCGCAATGATGTCGAGACCCTTCGCAAGGCGGGGGCTTCGCTTGCCAAACTGCTTGGGAAAACGGGACTAACGCTTGTTGCGCCCACACTTAAAAAGGCCGAGGAGGTTGCACTTGGTTGTGCGCTTAAGTCCTATAATTACAATGGATTAAAGACCGAAGCTGCGGCGGAAAATGGCGCCCTGACAATCGCGCTGACCGACACCAAAGAAGCCGAAACAGCATGGGCCACCTCGCGTGCAATCGCCGAGGGTGTCTTTATGACCCGCGATCTGACCAACGATCCCGCGAACGTGCTGACCACCACTGAATTTGCAAACCGTATCGAGGGGCTTCAAGAGATCGGCCTTGATGTAGAGATTTTGACTGAAGACAAGCTCGCTGAAATGGGTATGGGTTCGCTGCTTTGCGTTGGGCAAGGTTCTGACAGCCCATCATATGTTGCGGTGATGCAGTGGAACGGCGGCGGGGAAGAGGCCCCCTTTGCGCTCGTCGGTAAGGGCGTCGTCTTTGATACGGGCGGTATTAGCCTCAAGCCCGCTGCGGGCATGGAAGAAATGACCATGGATATGGGCGGTGCAGGTGTAGTGACGGGCGTGATGAAGGCACTCGCCCTGCGCAAAGCCAAGGCCAATGTGGTCGGGCTCGTCGGTCTTGTCGAAAACATGCCAAGCGGCAACGCCACCCGCCCCGGTGATGTGGTCAAATCCATGAAGGGCGACACGATCGAGGTCATCAACACCGATGCCGAAGGTCGTCTCGTGCTGGCAGACGTGCTTTGGTATGCACAGGAGCGGTTCAAGCCTGTTGGAATGATCAACCTTGCGACGCTTACGGGTGCGATCATCATCGCCTTGGGCCATGAAAACACTGGCGTTTTCTCAAACAATGATGTGCTTGCGAACAAGTTCCTCAAAGCGGCCGGTGATGAAGGCGAGGGCGCTTGGCGTCTCCCACTGTCCAAAGCCTATGACAAACAGCTCAAGTCGGCGGTGGCGGATATGAAGAACGTAGGAGGTCGTCCTGCGGGTTCGATCACCGCGGCTCAGTTCCTCCAGCGCTTTGTCAAAGAGGAAACGCCGTGGTGTCACCTCGATATCGCTGGCACTGCTTCAGTCAAATCCGAGACCGCTCTTGCGCCTGCTGGTGCGACAGGTTGGGGCGTTATGGCACTCAACCGTCTCATTGCCGATAATTTCGAAGGCTAACCGATGGGCGACGCGTTCTTCTATCATCTGACCGAAGACAACCTTGAAACCACTTTGCCGATCCTTGTCGGCAAAGCGGTAGAAGCAGGTTGGGCGGTGGAGGTGCGCACTCCGAATGCCGAAATGGCCGAGCACCTTGACCTTGCTCTCTGGCAGGGGGGCAAGGACAGCTTTCTTCCGCACGGCATTGCTGGGGGCGATCATGATGCATTACAGCCCGTGCTTCTAACCTTGCCCGATCAGGCGGCGGCGAATGGCGCGACCTGTGTCGTGAGCGTTGGTGGAACCGAAATATCAGCCGAGGAAGCCAAGCAATCCCAAAGGGTTATGATCGTATTCGATGGTATGGACCCAGATGCTGTCGCTCGGGCCCGCGTTCAGTGGAAATCGCTTACGGGCGGCGGTTGTGCCGCGAAATACTGGGCGCAGGACATGGGCCGTTGGGTGAAAAAGGCCGAAAGCTAACGCCGTAGGATGAGCCGTTCTCCCTGAATTTCGATGCTTTCAAAGCGCGAAAGGTAACTCATCCCGAGCAGAGATCCCGACATCTCGCCTCCGTTTACAACAGCGCGGACATTTGTATCACGAAGTCCTTCAACTTCTATCGTGTTCAGAAGAACAGGCGCAGTTGCGACAGTGCCATTCGCTGTCTGAGCGCGCATGTTGAAATCCAGCTGACGCAGCTCGATCCCGACGCGCTGTGCATCTTCTTGGGTAAGGACGATCTGGCTTGCACCTGTATCAACGATAAAGGGCACGGTTACGCCGTTGATCTCTGCATCGAGATGAAAATGCCCGTCAAAGCGTTTGCGCAATTCGATCACGCCTGAGGTATCGCTCACCGCATAACTGGTCTGCGAGTTTTTCTCATACCAAGCCACCCCGCCGATGGTGATAGCAAAGATCGCCGTCCATATCCCCATTTGCCGAAAAGTCGTGCTGATCTGGCGTCCACGCGCCGAAAACATGCTCCCTCCGATGAAGAGGATAAGCAGGAGGAGGTAGATGATCGAGGGCCAGTTCGTTGTGTCCATTCTCACTAGATAGGGATCAGCCGATCAATCCGAAAGTGGCCAGCCCATCAAGAATGAACTGAATCGCAAGCGCGGCGAGCAGCATACCCAAAAGACGCGTGACGACATCAACGCCTGTCTTGCCAAGCCCGCGCTCAATCAGTCCAGCAAAGGTGAAGAGGATATAGACGATCACAAGTACCGAAAGCATGACGCCGATCACCGCGGCAAAGCCTGCTGCACCTTCGGCAGAACCTGTGAGAAGGATCATAGAAGCAATCGCCCCTGGCCCCGCGATGAGGGGAATACCAATTGGAAAGACCGAAGGGTCGTCATGGTGGTCGTCCGCACTCGCCTCGTCTGCGTTTGACTTGCGGCGGGTCGCCCGCTTTTGGAAAAGCATCTCAAGTGCGGTCAGGAAGAGCAAAATCCCGCCCGCGATGCGGAAAGCGGGCATGGAGATACCGACAAAGCCAAGCAAAGCCTCACCAAATATTGCAAAGACAATCAGAATGAGCGCCCCAGTGACGCAAGAACGGATCGCGATGGCGCGGCGCCGTGCAGGGTCCATCCCTTGGGTCAGCGCCACGAACAAGGGCGTAAGGCCAATGGGGTCGATGATCACAAAGAGCGTGGTGAAGGCGGTAATGAGTGCGGTCATATCAGTCATGGCAGGACCCTAGCAGGGTAAATACAAAAGAAAAGCGCCAGTGAGTTGCCCCACTGGCGCTTGATCATTTCTGAAGTGGCGTCTTAGCCGAAGGTCGCGCCAAAGGTGCCGCGGAACGTCGCCGACAGATCAGCAAGCGAAGCCGAAACACCGCCGAAGGTCACATCCGAGCCGCCAAACTTACCGACGGTTGCGATGGGAACACCAGCCGAAGCCGCAGCCGCCATGAGAGCTTCTGCTTGATCGAATGATGCGGCAATCAAGTAGCGTGCCTGATCTTCGCCAAATAGGGTTGGGGTGTCGCCTGCGTCGAGCGTGACGCCAACACCTGCGGTTTCCGCCATCTCAAAGGCAGCAAGCGCAAGGCCGCCGTCTGCAAGGTCGGTGCAGGCATCGATCATTGCGCGGTTTGCGCGAATGAAGTCGCCGTTGGCCTTTTCAGCTGCAAGATCAACGTGCGGAGCGTCGCCATCTTCGCGGTTGTAGACTTCTGCAAGCAAAGCGGACTGACCAAGGTGGCCTTGGGTCGCGCCAACGAGAAGGGCAAGGTGGCCTTCCTGAGCTGTGCCGAGGATCGCGTCTTCGGTCTTTTCAATCAGACCAACGGCACAGATCGTCGGGGTCGGCAGGATGCCTTGACCGTCGGTCTCGTTATAGAGCGATACGTTGCCCGAAACGATCGGTGTATCGAGCGCAAGGCAAGCCTCACCAATCCCTTTGATCGCGCCGACGAACTGGCCCATGATCTGCGGCTTTTCGGGGTTGCCGAAGTTCAAGTTGTCAGTGGTCGCGAGCGGCTTGGCACCGACAGCGGTAAGGTTGCGGTATGCTTCAGCAACAGCCTGCTTGCCGCCTTCAAAGGGGTTAGCTTTGACATAACGCGGGGTCACGTCCGAGGTGAAGGCAATCGACTTGCCGGTGCCATGAACGCGGATAATACCAGCGCCAACGCCCGGACGGTTTACTGTGTCGCCGCCCACTTGGGTGTCATACTGCTGATAAACCCAGCTCTTGGACGCATAGTTCGGCGAAGAGATGAGCGCTTTGAGGCCGTCAATAGGATCAACGCCTGGAACATCAGCCATCGGTGCGGCGGCCGGGGTTTCGACCCAAGGACGGTCGTATTCAGGCGCAGTCGACGAAAGCTTGGACAACGGAAGGTCAGCTTTGCACACATTGTGGTGCATGATAAGGAAGCGGTCTTCGGCAATGGTCTCGCCCACAATGGCGAAGTCGAGGTCCCATTTGTCGAACACGGCCTTGGCTTCGGCCTCTAGCTCGGGCTTGAGCACCATGAGCATACGCTCTTGGCTTTCCGAAAGCATCATCTCGTAGGCGGTCATACCCACTTCGCGGCAGGGAACCTTTTCAAGATCAAGACGAATACCAAGCTCGCCTTTGTCGCCCATTTCTACGGCAGAACAGGTGAGACCAGCTGCGCCCATGTCTTGGATCGAAATCACAGCGCCTGTCTGCATCAGTTCCATGCAGGCTTCCATGAGGCGCTTTTCGGTGAAGGGGTCGCCAACCTGAACGGTGGGACGCTTTTCTTCGATGGTGTCGTCGAATTCCGCAGACGCCATGGTTGCGCCGCCAACGCCGTCACGGCCCGTTTTCGCACCAAGGTAAACCACAGGCATGCCAACGCCAGACGCCGCCGAATAGAAAATCTTGTCCGCATCGGCGAGACCCGCAGCGAATGCGTTCACAAGGCAGTTGCCGTTATATGCGGGGTGAAAGCGCACTTCACCGCCAACGGTCGGAACGCCAAAGCAGTTGCCGTAACCGCCAACGCCTTCAACCACGCCGTTGACAAGCTGGCGAGTCTTGTGGTGCGAGGGCGAGCCGAACGAGAGCGAGTTCATCGCCGCGATGGGACGTGCGCCCATAGTGAAGACGTCACGCAGAATGCCGCCAACGCCCGTCGCGGCGCCCTGATAGGGCTCGATGTACGAGGGGTGGTTATGGCTTTCCATCTTGAACACGATGGCTTGGTTGTCACCGATGTCGACGACGCCAGCGTTTTCGCCTGGGCCACAAATGACCTGCGGACCAGTGGTCGGAAGCGTGCGGAGCCAGCGCTTGGAGGACTTGTACGAGCAGTGCTCGTTCCACATGGCGGAGAAGATGCCGAGTTCAGTAAAAGTCGGTTCGCGACCGATGATTTCCAGAATGCGCTCGTACTCGTCAGGCTTAAGGCCGTGGGCTGCGATCAGTTCATCGGTGATTTGCGGTTCGTCCATGATATCCCCCGGAGGCTGGAATTGCGCACCTCTTAGGGCAAGGACAGCAAATGGGAAAGAGTTAGACGCTCAAATCGGGCAAAAAATTCGCAAAAGCGTAGCTTGCTTTGCCCTAAATTTCCAAGCTAACTGGCCGAGCAACTGACAAGGACGACAAATGACAATTCGTGACGCGCTCGCAAAGGATGCTGGCCCCGTAGCAGGTATCTATAATCAAGCCGTTCGCGACACTGTTGCCATCTGGAATGACAGCGAAGTGGATGTGGTCAATCGCCGTGCTTGGATTGCAGACCGACAGGTCGCAGGATTCCCCGTTCTGGTGCTCGAACTTGAAGGCGAAGTCGTAGGCTATGCCTCTTATGGTCCATTCCGACCCTTTGATGGATACAAGTTCTCGGTTGAACATTCGGTCTATGTCCGCCCAGACCATCATGGTCGCGGATATGGTCGGCTCTTGATGGAAAAACTGATCGAGCGGGCGCGCAAAGGTAAAGTCCACGTCATGCTTGGCGGTATCGCTGCTGAAAACGAAGGCTCCATCGCACTTCATCAAAAGCTTGGTTTCGTGGAAACGGGGCGTTTGCCTCAGGTCGGGCAAAAATTCGGACGCTGGCTAGATCTGGTGTTCATGCAGCTGAACGTCGACACACGCTCTGAGCCGTGAGCACCGTTTTGCTTTCGCGCAATTTCTGGTTTTTGATCTGCCTCAAGGCGCTCATATCGCTTTTGAGCAAAAAAAACGCCGGGCAAACAGCCCGGCGAAGTCCAACAGGGAGGTTTGAAGTGATGAGCGCGAAAGCATCATCGGCTTCAAAAGTGCACATATTGTGCAGACTATGTTCGATCAAGAATTAATAGACCTTGCTTTGATCAACCCCGCTATGCGCTAGGTGCATAGCTTACTGCGCCTTTGCGGCCTCGGCTGCTGCTGCATTGTCTCGAATGCGTTGACGATGCGCGATAATTTCTTCCTGAACGAAGTCACGGAAAGCCGAAACGCGACGCGATTGGCGTAGCTCTTCGGGATAAGCGAGAAAGACCGGAACTTCGCCGCTTTCCACATCTGGGAGGACTCGGACGAGTTGGGTGAAGTCTTCGGCTAGGTAATCGGGAAGAACGCCGACACCTACGTTTGCGAGAACAGCCTGCAGAACGCCGAAATAGTTGTTCACCGTGAGCATCGAATGCACGTCATAGTTCATCAAGTGCTGAACGAGCGATGCGCCAGCGGCAACCTGAGCTGAATTCGGGTTCTGGCTAATGAGACGGTGATTGTGCACGTCTTCAACTTTTTCGAACGCAGGGTGCGTGTCTAGATATTCGCGCGTTGCATAAAGCCGCATCCGCACAGACATCAGGCGCTTGCGGATCAGGTCAGCCTGTGAAGGCTCTTTCATACGGATTGCAACGTCGGCTTCTCGCATGGGAAGGTCCAGCACACGCTCTTCGAGCATGAGGTCGATCTTGAGATCAGGGTATTTCTCATAAAGCTTGTGCAGACGCGGTGCCAGCCAGAGGGAACCAAAACCCGTTGTTGTTGTGACTTTTAACTCGCCAAAGACTTCTTCTTCGCTGTCTTTGATCCGCGCAGCCGCTGCATCAAGACGCTTTTGCATCGAGCGGGTTGCATCGAATAGGAGCTCGCCCTGTTCGGTAAGGATCAAGCCGCGTGCGTGGCGATGAAAGAGGGTCGTTCCAAGAGATTCCTCAAGCGCACGGATTTGGCGGCTCACGGCTGATTGTGACAGGTGCAACGTATCGCCCGCATGGGTAAGCGAACCCGCGTCGGCAACAGCGTGAAAAATTCTGAGCTTGTCCCAGTCCATAGCACCCTCAAGTAAACAGGTCTTACATACACAAGAATCGTTCGATACTCTTGTCTAGAAAGTAAATGCAACGGGGTATGTGACCGAAATATTACTTTGTAGGTCAGGACTTGTGACCTAGGTATACCGTTAAAGCTCGTGGAGGAGGTGCGAATGCGTCGTGAAGTCGTAACGCTCGAGGAACGATATGATCTGGGAAAATCGCATGTCCTTTTGAATGGCACTCAAGCTCTAGTGCGTTTGATGCTGATGCAAAAAGCACGTGATGAGAAGCGCGGATTAAACACCGCCGGCTATGTGACCGGCTATCGCGGATCGCCTTTAGGCGCGGTCGATATGCAGATGACTTTGGCCAAGTCCTACCTTGATAAGGCCGATGTCAAATTTCATGCAGGGTTAAACGAAGATCTCGCTGCGACCGCGCTTTGGGGCACGCAACAGGTCCATTTGCGCGGCGATGGGCGTGTCGATGGTGTCTTTGGGCTATGGTATGGAAAAGGTCCGGGGGTAGATCGCTCGGGCGATGTGATGCGTCATGTCAACTTCGCAGGGACTGCGCCGCTTGGCGGCGTGATCATGGCAATGGGAGATGACCACACAGGCGAGTCGTCCACCTCTCTTCATCAATCCGATATGACGATGATCGACAGCAATATGCCGATTGTATCGCCCGCAGGTGTTCAGGAGATTTTAGACCTGGGGCTTTATGGGTACGCGCTTTCGCGGTTCTGTGGGCTGTGGGTCGGTCTCAAGACGATGAAGGACACGGTCGAGGTGACTTCTGTGGTCAATGGCGATCCTGAACGGCTCCAGTTTATTGAACCCGAGTTTGAAGGCCCCGCGGATGGGCTTCATATACGACTTTACGAGGCGCCCGTTTCGCAAGAGGCTCGCACACTCGATTATAGACGTAAAGCTGCGCTTGCCTTTGCCCGCGCCAATCGGATCGACAGACGGGTCTGGGGCGACAAGGGCGCAAAGGTGGGATTCGTCGCCGCCGGTAAGAACTGGCTCGATCTGGTCCATGCGCTTGATCTTCTGGGGCTGGACGAGCAGAGAGCCAAGACGGCTGGAATTACAACCTACAAGGTGGCGCAGGTTTGGCCGCTTGATATGGAGAGTTTTCGTGAATGGGCGGAAGGGCTCGATCTCATTGTCGTGGTCGAGGAAAAACGCAAACTGATCGAAGGCCAAATCAAAGAGGCGCTTTACAACGATCCCAATCGCCCCCGCATTTACGGCGGCAAAAAGGGCGCCGAGGTGCTCTTTACTGAGAAATACGCGCTCGATCCTGTGAGTATAGCCGCGAAGCTTGGGCAGATCATCGAGGACGAAGGCTGTGGTTCCGAACGTGTGCGAGCCGGTCTGGAAAAAGTCCAAGCGGGGCTGCGCGCTCCCAATGCCCCACAAATCGCGGCCCGCACGCCCTATTTCTGTTCTGGGTGTCCGCATAACACCTCGACCCGCGTGCCAGAGGGGAGCCGTGCCTATGCGGGGATCGGCTGTCACTATCTCGTTCAGTTCATGGAGCGGGACACCATTGGCTCGACTCATATGGGCGGCGAGGGGGCAAATTGGGTGGGCGAAGCGCCGTTTTCAAATACGAACCATGTGTTCCAGAACATGGGGGATGGCACCTATAATCACTCGGGTGTGCAAGCAATCCGTTTCGCTCTAAGTTCTGACGCAAATATTACCTTTAAGATCCTCTATAACGATGCCGTCGCCATGACGGGCGGGCAGGGTATGGATGGAGAGCTCACCGCAGAACAGATTTGCTCTGAACTTGTGGCTATGGGGGTAAAGGCGGTCACTCTGGTCCATGATGAGAAGGAAGAGATTGATCGCACACGTCTGCCGTCAATGGTTCGAGTGGAAGAACGCGCCCAACTCGACCAAGTGCAGCGCGACATTCGCCAGATCAAAGGCGTCACAGCGATTGTCTATGCTCAGACCTGTGCCGCTGAGAAACGTCGCCGCCGCAAGAAAGGCAAATTCCCCGATCCAAGCCAGCGCGTCTTTATCAATTCCGATATATGCGAGGGCTGTGGCGATTGCGGGGTTCAGTCTAACTGTGTTGCCGTTCTTCCGCTCGAAACCCCATTCGGGCGCAAGCGCGAGATCGACCAAAGCGCCTGTAACAAGGACTTCTCCTGCCTCAAGGGGTTTTGCCCATCCTTTGTGACGGTCGAGGGCGGTGTTCCACGCAAGGCAGAAGGCAAAGCGCTCGCGCTCCCACCTTTGCCAAATCCCATACTTCCCACGATTACGCGAACGCATAACCTAGTGCTTACGGGGATTGGCGGCACCGGCGTTGTCACCATCGGTGCGATCCTCGCGATGGCTGCCTATCTCGACGGGAAGGGCGCCTCGATGATGGAGATGGCGGGCCTCGCGCAAAAGGGCGGCGCTGTTCTCATCCATTGCCGGATTGCCGAACGTCCCGAAGATATCTCGGCCATCCGCGTGGCGACGGGGGAATGTGATGCGCTCATCGGCGGTGATCTGGTGGTCAGTGCCGGGGCAGGGACGCTTGAGCTTTTGCAAAAGGGGCGATCTGCCGCTGTCGTGAACTCTCATGTTGTTTTGACGGGCGAGTTTACCCGCAAGCGCGATTTCTCAATTCCGAGTAACGAGTTGCGCGTGGCGCTCGAAGCGCGTGTGGGCGTTGCTGCCCAGTTCTTTGATGCATCAGACATCGCTAAGCGCGGTCTTGGGGATACGATCTACTCCAATATGGTGATGTTCGGCGCGGGCGTCCAAGCAGGACTTGTTCCCGTTGGGCTCGAGGCGATCCGCGATGCCATTCAATTGAACGGCGCGAGTGTTGAAAAGAACCTCATGGCCTTTGAACTCGGGCGCTGGGCAGTCGCGGATCTAGAGGGGCTTTTGTCCCACCTTGTCCCGCAGGAGGAAGATAAAACGCCTGATTTTATGTCTCATGCAAAGGCGCATCTTGCGGCCTATCAGGGCAAACGGCTTGTCAGACGCTTCGAGCGTCTCGTTCAAAAAGTCCAGGAACCCGAGCTTAAGGACACTGTGGTGCGATCCTATCACAAGCTTTTGACTTATAAGGACGAATACGAGGTCGCGCGTCTGCATCTCGCTACGGCTGCAAAAGTGGATGCAAGCTTTGAAGGTGTAGAGGGCATCGTCTATCACCTTGCTCCGCCAATATTTGGTGGCAAAGATTTGAATGGGCGACCTAAGAAACGTAAATTTAGGGCAGGAATAGCCAATCTATTCAGAGTTCTGGCTGCGGCCAAGGGGCTACGCGGAACGCCCTTTGATCCATTTGGATACAGTGCTGAACGCCGCGCCGAGCGTAAACTGATCAAGCAGTATGAAGCAGACCTTTCGCGTGTCCTTGAGGCGAAGAACCCTGCGGCCGCGCTTGCTCTGGCCAGGCTCCCGATGGACATTCGCGGCTTTGGGCCGATTAAAATGAAAGCAATAAAAGAGGCAGAGCAAAAGCGCGCGGACTTGCTTGCAAGCCTTGACAGTATAGAGGTCCGTGCTGCCGAATAGAAAAAGGGCCGTTGCGGCGGATGGATTTCCGTCGCAAAGCGCCTTATGTGTTGAAAAACACCCCTGTATGAACAGGGGACTCGTGAGGCAGGATCGGAAAATATTATGGCTGTCGGTGTATTTGATAGCGGGCTTGGCGGACTTACGGTGCTGAATGCACTAGAAAAGCGCTTGCCTGACGTTCCCTTTGTTTATTTCGGCGACAACAAACACGCGCCCTATGGTGTGCGGGATGCCGACGATGTTTATAATCTGACCACCGCCGCGGTAGAGCGTCTTTGGGACGCGGGCTGCGATCTGGTGATCCTTGCCTGTAACACCGCCAGCGCGGCAGCTCTGCGCCGCATGCAGGAAAGCTGGATTCCCCGAGACAAGCGCGTCCTTGGTGTTTTCGTGCCGCTCATTGAGGCCCTGACAGAACGTCAATGGGGCGATAACTCTCCGCCACGCGAAGTAGAGGTGAAGCACGTCGCTTTGTTTGCGACCCCAGCGACTGTGCGCAGCCGTGCGTTTCAACGCGAATTGGCATTCCGCGCGATCGGAGTGGATGTCGAGGCACAAGCCTGTGGCGGTGTTGTCGATGCCATCGAAGAAGGCGACATGATCCTTGCCGAGGCGTTGGTGCGCAGCCACGTCGAAGCGCTACAGCGAAAAATGCCGGAACCAGATGCCGCGATCCTTGGCTGCACGCACTATCCCATTATGGAAGAAGTGTTCCAAGACGCGCTGGGCGAGAACGTCAAAGTTTATTCGCAGGCAAACATCGTCGCTGAGAGCTTTGCCGACTATCTTGCTCGCCGTCCTGAGTTCGTTGGTAAAGGCACAGAAAGCCTATTCCTGACCACGGGCGATCCCAAGAAGGTGTCGGCACGCGCAACGCAGTTCTTGCGACGCAAGGTCGAATTCCAATCCGCTTGATGCGGCAACATTTCGCGTTGTGATCGGGGCAACCGATCACTACCTCAGTCCCAAAGGGAAGATTTGAATGACCTACAACGTCGCTATTCTTGGCGCATCCGGCTACACTGGCGCAGAGCTGGTGCGGATTATCGCGACACATCCCGACCTAAAAATCGCGGCGCTTTCTGCGGACCGCAAAGCCGGCATGGAAATGGCCGATGTCTTCCCGCATCTTCGCCACATGGACCTTCCCAAGCTATGCACGATTGATGAGATCGACTTTTCGACCATTGATCTGGCCTTTGCCGCGCTTCCGCACGGTCTGAGCCAAGCGCTCGTGCGCGATCTGCCCAAAACGGTAAAGGTTGTGGATCTTGGTGCGGACTTCCGTCTTCGTGATCCCGCTGAGTACGAAAAGTGGTACGGCGCGCCGCATGTAGCGGTCGAGCTTCAGAAAGAGGCTGTCTACGGCCTGACGGAATATTACCGCGAAGATATTAAAAACGCGCGCCTCGTTGCGGGCACGGGTTGTAACGCGGCCACCGTTCAATTTGCCCTCCGCCCGCTGATTGCGGCGGGTGTGATCGATCTTGACGACATCATCTGCGATCTCAAGAACGGAATTTCGGGCGCGGGTCGAAGCCTTAAGGAAAACATGCTCTTTGCCGAGCGTTCGACCGATGTTGCGGGCTATTCGCAGGGAGGCAAGCACCGCCACCTTGGTGAGTTCGATCAGGAGTTTTCTCTGATCGCTGGCCGTAAAGTCGAGATCATGTTCACGCCGCACCTTGTTCCTATCAATCGGGGCATTCTGGCAAGCTGCTATCTCAAGGGCGACCCTGAGGCGATGCATGCTGCTCTTGTGGAACAATATAAGGACGAGCCCTTTATCGAAGTGCTGCCATTTGGAAAACTGCCTTCAATGGGCAATGTCACCGGCTCGAACTTCTGTTTCCTTGGCGTGACGGGCGACCGCATCAAGGGCCGTGGTCTTGTCGTTTCGACGCTTGATAACCTTAACAAAGGCTCGTCAGGGCAGGCGGTGCAGAACGCCAACCTGATGCTTGGCCTTCCAGAAACAGCGGGTCTGATGCTCGCACCGGTATTCCCATGAGTGGTCTCAAGTCCCTTAAAAAACGCCGTCGCGTCCAGATCATCGTTCTGGCCTTTGTTGCTCTGGCGATTTCGACGGGGCTCATCGGTTATGCGATGCGCGATGGGATCAACTTCTTTCGCTCGCCCTCTCAGGTCGTTGAAACTCCACCTTCTGCGAATGAGACTTTCCGTATCGGTGGTCTCGTCGAAGAGGGCACACTTGTGCGCGGAGAAGGCGAGACTGTGACCTTTAGTGTGACCGATGGCGGCGCTTCGGTGGCTGTTGCTTATACTGGTATCCTTCCTGATCTTTTTGAGGAGGGACAAGGCATGGTAGGACAAGGTCGCTACATTGACGGCGTGTTTCAAGCGACTGAAATCCTTGCGAAACACGATGAAACCTACATGCCAAAAGAGGTGATCGACGCGCTCAAAGAACAGGGTGTCTATGTCGAGCCGGACGCTGGTGCAGCGACCAATTAACCTTTGAATGTGATGCTTGGTCCTAACAACTTGGGGACCGAGCATGATAAACATCCAAGACATCGCAAATGAAATCGTCACCCGCGAGGGAGGCTATGTCGACGACCCTGACGATCCGGGCGGCGCGACCAAACACGGCGTGACATTGGCGACTCTGAAACATCTGGGGCGCGATCTGACCCAAGACGGGCGCATCGATAAATCGGATGTGAGGGCGATGACGCCTGAGCTGGCCGCGGATATTTTCCTAGAGCATTATTTTCGAGGGCCTCGGATTGCCGAGCTTCCCGAAGCGCTCCAGCCCACAGTCTTTGACATGTATGTGAACGCGGGGGCTCAGGCGGTTCGTATTCTCCAACGGCTTCTTGTGCTTATGGGAGAGAGCATTGCCGTCGATGGGGCCATCGGACCACAGACCGTTGCTGCATGCGAACGCGGATTTGAAAGCGCGGGTGAGCTGATGGTCGATGCCTATGGGATTGAGCGGCGAAATTATTACTATTCTCTGGCGGATCGCCGCGCCCCTTTGCGCAAGTTTGCGCGTCGCCGAGATGGCGGTAAAGGGGGCTGGATCACACGTGCTGAGGCGTTTATTTCGCCTCGTTTTCACTTCACTGAAAACCAACATAATCAGAGGGTTGCGCAGTGGGCCTAATGGGAAAACTATTGGACGTTCTCTTTGGCGGCGGCCGTAATGCTATTGTTGAGACAATGGGTGTCTTTCGCGAAAATACCGAAAAAAGCGCTGACCGTGAGGCCGAGATGCGGGCGCAGGCCTTGGCACAATATGCGGCCGAGTTCGGCCATCCCCGCGTCGGTCTTTTTGATCGTGTCATCGACGGTCTTAACCGTTTGCCGCGTCCCATTCTTGCCTTTGGAACCATCGGGCTTTTCGTGACAGCGATGAGCGATCCTGTTTGGTTTGCGGGCCGTATGCAGGGGATCGCACTGGTCCCCGAGCCGATGTGGAGGCTTATGGGCGCAATCATCAGCTTCTATTTTGGTGCGCGACATCAGGCCAAGGCGCAGGATTTCCAAGCTTCGGTCGTTCGCACTGCAGGCATGGCAAGCGAGGTTCGAGCACGGGTCGAGGCAATCGAAACGCTCTCGCCGGTTCCGATCGACACTCCGAATATCCCTCAAATAAGCGAGAATGCCGCGCTTGATGAATGGAGAGCGGGGCGATGACCGAACCTTGGAACCAGATTGCCGAGCGCCGGATTGGTGCGCTCGAAACCCACTGCGCGGTGGAGGAGGTTCACCGTATCTCGGTCGAGGCGCGCCTTGCTGCAATTGAGGACACGCTCAAATGGCTTGTGCGCTTGATTTTGGGTGCTTTTGTGACTGCGCTGATGGGGCTGGCCTTTAGCGGTATGTTCATTGTCGGGACCTGAGGCCAGTGGTCGCGGGGTCCCTCGCTCCAATTTGATTGGGCCTCATCAACGAATGCGGTAAACAGAATACATGATAGCAGAACTCGGACATTTTTCGCTGATTCTGGCCTTTGGCATTGCCTTAGTTCAGATGATTGTTCCCATGATCGGTGCCCACAAAGGGTGGCGCAATTGGATGGCTGTGGGCGACCCCGCGGCCGTTTCGCAATTGCTCTTGGTCGGGGTGGCCTTTGCCGCACTGACATATTACTTTGTGGTCTCGGATTTCTCGCTGCGGCTTGTGGTGCTGAACTCCCATAGCGCCAAACCGATGCTCTACAAAGTCTCGGGCGTTTGGGGCAACCACGAGGGGTCGATGCTCCTGTGGCTCTTGATTCTCACGCTCTTTGGGGCATGCGCGGTGTTCTTTGGTGGCAACCTTCCAGCAGCGCTCAAGGCACGTGTATTGGCCGTTCAATCGTCGATTTCGGTCGCGTTCTATCTGTTCATTCTGCTGACCTCGAACCCGTTCATCCGTCTCGAAGTCCCGCCCTTTGACGGTCAAGACCTCAACCCGCTCCTTCAAGACCCCGGCCTCGCGTTCCATCCTCCGTTCCTTTATCTGGGCTATGTAGGCCTTTCGATGGCCTTCTCATTCGCCGTTGCGGCTTTGATCGAAGGCCGCGTGGATGCGGCTTGGGCCCGTTGGGTGCGTCCATGGACACTTGCGGCGTGGATATTCCTGACCATCGGGATCGCGCTTGGCTCTTGGTGGGCCTATTATGAACTTGGTTGGGGCGGTTTCTGGTTCTGGGACCCTGTTGAAAACGCATCCTTTATGCCGTGGCTCATCGCGGCTGCTTTGCTTCACTCTGCCATTGTTGTCGAAAAACGTGAGGCATTGAAAAGCTGGACGATCCTGCTTGCGATCCTTGCATTTGGCTTCTCGCTTCTTGGAACCTTTATCGTGCGTTCGGGCGTGATCACTTCGGTCCATGCCTTTGCCAATGATCCTGAGCGTGGCGTCTTTATCCTTGGCATTCTGTTCTTCTTTGTTGGGGGCGCTCTGACGCTCTATGCCGCACGGGCAGGGGCGATGGAGGCCAAGGGCATCTTCTCGCTTGTGAGCCGAGAATCCGCGCTCGTGGTGAACAACATATTGCTCGCTGTTGCCGCCTTTGTTGTCTTTATCGGCACCATTTGGCCGCTTGTGGCCGAGATGACTATGGGCCGCGCCCTTTCCGTGGGCGCGCCGTTTTTCAACGCAGCTTTCACCCCATTTATGGTCGCCTTGGCCATCGTTCTTCCCGTTGGGGCCATTCTGGCATGGAAGCGCGGAAACCTAAGCCGCGCACTCAAAGATATGGCACCTGTTGCGATCTTTGCCGTAGCGCTTGGCGGTCTCGTTTTCGCAATGCAAACAGGCAAGAGCGCTCTTGGTCCGGTCGGTGTGATGCTTGGCGCTTGGGTGGTCGTAGGCGCTCTCTATGACCTTTGGATGCGCACAGGCCGTCAAGGCATCGCTGCGCGGTTTGCTCGTATGAGCCGTATGCCCCGCGCTGACTGGGGCAAGGCCTTTGCGCATATGGGGCTTGGGATTACGATCTTCGCAATCGCAGGTCTTATGGCTTGGGAAGAGGAAGACATTCGAACCGCTCAGATCGGCGAGCCGTTCACTGTCGGCGCATATGACATCACACTTGATGGTGTAGAGCGCGTGCAGGGGCCGAACTTTATCTCGACGACGGCCACAATGACGGTGCGTGACGAAAGCAAGGTCATAGCTGTTCTGCATCCTGAAAAGCGCGTCTATCCTGTTGCCTCTATGCCAACAACAGAAGCCGCGATCCGCAATGGGTTCCTCCGCGATATCTACCTTGTGATTGGTGATCCGCAGTCGGACGGCGGATATGCAGTGCGCACCTATATCAAGCCTTTTGCCAACTGGATTTGGGGCGGCTGTATCATGATGGCTTTGGGCGGGTTGATTTCGCTCACCGACCGCCGCCTGCGCGTTGCTGCGGGCGCGGCAAAGTCCAAATCCAAAGCGGTGCCAGCAGAATGAAGCGTTTCCTGATCCTCCTCGCGTTTCTTGCAACGCCGCTTTACGCGGTTCAGCCTGATGAAATACTGAGCGATCCCGCGCTTGAAGCACGGGCGCGTGAGATTTCCAAGGGCCTGCGATGCCCCGTTTGTCAGAATGAGAATATCGACGATTCCAACGCGCCGATCTCGCGTGAATTGCGGATTTTGCTGCGTGAACGCCTGGTTGAAGGTGACAGCGATCAAGGCGTTGTGGACTTCATCGTCGAGCGTTACGGCGAGTATGTTCTGCTCGAACCGACCAAGTCGGGCGCAAACCTCATTCTCTGGTGGGCCGCGCCCCTGATGCTTTTGCTCGCGGGGGGCATTGGCTTTGTAACGGTGCGCTCTCGCTCCTCTGCCAAGCCAGAGGATGAGCTAAACGAGGACGAGAAAAAGCGTCTGAAGGAAATTCTCGACACTTGACGCGTGGTTTTACTTCACGAGCCGGATTGATGCTGTAGTCTCTACCCAAAATAGTTTTTGGGATAATTGGTATGCAGTATAACGCGATTAAAGTTTCGAACACGGATGGCCTTGCGGTCATTACTTTGAACCGCCCAGAGCGGATGAATTCACTTAACACACAGATGCGTGGCGAAATTCTCGACGCCTTTAAATCTATGAGCACCGAGGCCCGCGTGATTGTCCTCACCGGTGCTGCACCTGCGTTTTGCGCGGGGCAGGATCTGGCGGATGGAGGCAACGCGGCGGACCTTGATCTAGAGGCCGTGCTGCGTGACGAATACGTCCCCATGCTCGAGGCGATCTATGCTTGCCCCGTGCCAACGATTGCTGCGGTGAATGGCGCAGCGGTGGGGGCAGGGGCGAACCTCGCGCTCGCTTGTGACGTCGTGATGGCGACCGAGAGCGCTTATTTCACTCAAGCCTTTACCAAGATCGCACTGATCCCTGATGCCGGCGGAACCTATTATCTGCCGCGCCAGATCGGCCTTGCACGTGCGATGGGGTCGGCTCTCTTCGCGGACAAGATCAGCGCGGCTCAGGCGCGTGACTGGGGTATGATCTATGAAACTGCCCCTGACGCTGATTTTGAAGCCCATTGGCGCAAACGTGCCGCTCAACTCGCGCAAGGCCCAAGCAAGACCTATGGGCTTGTCAAAGAGGCGCTGCGCGCCTCTTTGAACAATACGCTCGAAGATCAGCTTGCGCTTGAGGCTCGTCTTCAAGGAGAGGCTGGCAATACCCGCGATTTCCGCGAGGGCGTTCAGGCCTTTCTTGAAAAGCGGGCACCCAAGTTTGAGGGGCGCTAAGCGCGCCCCATCAGCTTGCGAATAAGCGCTTGAGCCTCGGGAGGCGGCGCTTTCTCCACCTTACGATAGCTCGAGCCATCAAGCGCCCGCACCATCAGCCCGTGGTCGATCAATTCGCGCCGCAGTAAAACGTGATCGCCAAAGGTGCTCCCGTCTTTCAGGATTTCGTTGACCTCTGGTTCAGTCAGGTCCTTGCGCGGCATCCGCGACCAAAACACCCAAAGCGAGAGCGCTCTGATCGAGTATTTCTTTGGCCAATGATGCATCCGCCCTCGCTCATCAAAGACGCGCTGAGCCTCTTTGAGCTGCTTCTCGTTGAGCGTCACCTCGCCTGTCAGTTCTGCGCGAAGGTGTTGATAGTTTTGATACCCAGCCGCTTTTGCCACAAGTCCAAGGAATTGGGCGTGGGTCGGAAAGGGATCGGCCTCTTCTAATGAGGCGCGGAGCGTTTTGGAAAAGGCCGAAATGTCGGCCACAGTAAATGGAATCACATCACGTGACATGGCACTTGCTTTCTCTTGTGCGCGTGGGCCCGAATGGACCTTCGATGGTCGCCCTTGTCGATTGGCACGAAAGAGGTGCAATCGGTTCGTTGAAAGCAGGTTTAGCGTGGTCTTTTGACCGGCGACGCCTAGGTGAGCTGCGGACCTTGGGGTGATCCTAGCGCGGGCGTTCCCAAAAGAAAAGGCCGCCCGAAGGCGGCCCGATCCTGATTTAGCGTTCGTCTACCGGAACATAGTCGCGAAGGCCTTCGCCAAGGAAGAGCTGGCGAGGACGGCCAATCTTCATCTGCGGATCACCAAGCTGTTCTTTCCACTGCGAAATCCAGCCGACGGTGCGCGAGAGCGCAAAGATCGGGGTGAACATCGAGGTCGGGAAGCCCATCGCTTCGAGAATGATGCCCGAATAGAAGTCGACGTTCGGGAACAGCTTCTTTTCGATGAAGTAGGGGTCCGAAAGAGCAATCTTTTCGAGTTCTTTGGCAACCTGCAACAGCGGGTTATCTTCGACGCCGAGAAGTTCAAGCACTTCGTCTGCCGACTCTTTCATCACAATGGCGCGCGGGTCCATGTTCTTATAGACGCGGTGACCAAAGCCCATAAGACGGAACGGATCGTTCTTGTCCTTGGCGCGAGCGATGAACTCGGGAATGCGGTCAACGGTGCCGATTTCTTTCAGCATCTCAAGGCAAGCTTGGTTGGCACCGCCGTGTGCTGGACCCCAGAGGCAGGCAATGCCAGCTGCGATACATGCAAACGGGTTTGCGCCCGACGAAGATGCAAGACGAACGGTCGAGGTCGATGCGTTCTGCTCGTGGTCTGCGTGAAGCGTAAAGATACGGTCCATTGCACGCGACAGGATCGGGTCGACGTTGTACTCTTCTGCCGGAACAGCAAAGCACATGTGAATGAAGTTCGCCGCATAGTCGAGATCATTGCGCGGATAAACGAAAGGCTGGCCGATCGAATACTTATATGCCATCGCAGCGATGGTCGGCATCTTTGCGATGAGGCGGTGAGACGCGATTTCACGCTGGGTTTCGTCGTTTACATCGGTGGAGTCGTGGTAGAATGCAGACATCGCACCGACAACGCCAACCATGGTTGCCATTGGGTGGCTGTCACGACGGAAACCACGGAAGAAATAGTGCATCTGCTCGTGGATCATCGTGTGACGGGTGATCGTCGTTTCGAATTTCTCCATCTCTGCGCGGGTCGGCAGATTGCCGTAGAGCAGAAGGTAGCAAACTTCGAGGTAGTGCGACTTGCCGGCAAGATCTTCGATGGAATAGCCGCGGTGCTGAAGCTCGCCCTTGTCACCATCGATATAGGTGATGGTGGAGTCGCAAGCCGCGGTCGAGGTGAAGCCCGGGTCATAGGTGAACACGCCAGCTTGGGCATAAAGCTTACGGATGTCGATTACGTCAGGCCCCGAAGTGGGCGACAGGATTGGAAGGTCATAATCCTTGCCGTCGATCGTCAGTTTCGCAGTCTTATTTGTATCGGCCATCACTTTTCCCCTTGAAGGCCCAGCCCGCAGGATCGCGAGTTGGGGTGCGTTATTTGGTCCAGCTCTCGGTAACGTCCGTTTTGAACGCCAGATTAGCCGGCCACATCTTTAAGACGGTTGATAGTCTCATCCCGCCCGATGACAAGCATCATATCGAACACACTGGGTGTGACGGAACGTCCTGCAAGTGCGGCCCGTAGTGGACCGGCGAGCTTGCCGAGTTTGGTTCCGTGGGCCTCCGCAACAGCGGCAACAACTTCCTCCAGTGCCTCGCGCTCCCAGCTAGCATTTTGCAACTGCGGCGTCAATTCTTTCAGTATACCACGGGATACAGTGTCGAGCGCAGCGGCGGCTTTTTCGTCGAGCGCCAATGGGCGGCTTGCAAGAATAAAGTGCGCTTTTTCAAGGAGTTCAGGAAATGTCTTGGCGCGTTCTTTGAGGCAATACATACCCTTGGAAAGAAGCTCTTTGTTTGCATTGCTCAGTTGAACTTCGCTGCTGGCTTCGGTGAATGCCACTAATTCTTGCAGCAATGCAGCATCTTCTGCGGCTGCAATATGCTGACCGCAAAGGTTTTCGAGTTTCTTAAAGTCAAAGCGCGAAGGTGATTTGCCGATTCCGTTGAGATCGAACCACTCCATCGCCTGCGCATCGCTAAAGAACTCGTCATCGCCGTGGCTCCAGCCGAGACGTGCGAGATAGTTGCGCATACCAGCAGCGGGGTAGCCCATGCCTTGGTATTCCTCGACACCTGTCGCGCCGTGGCGCTTAGAGAGTTTCTTGCCATCGGGACCGAAAATCAGCGGAATATGCGCGTAAACAGGGAGCGGCCAGCCCATTGCTTCGTAAACAAGCATCTGGCGAGCGGCGTTGTTGAGGTGGTCATCTCCGCGGATCACATGGGTGACGCCCATGTCGTGGTCATCCACCACAACGGCAAGCATATAGGTGGGGGTGCCGTCCGAGCGAAGCACGATCATGTCGTCGAGTTGGTCGTTGCGGATCGTGACGTCGCCCTGAACCTGATCGCGGATGACGGTGGTTCCGTCTTGCGGCGCTTTCATACGGATAACATAGGGCGCATCGGGGTGTGTTGATGCGTCAGCGTCGCGCCATGGGCTGCGATAAAGGGTCGAGCGACCTTCTTCTTTAGCCAGATCGCGGAAGGCCTGAATTTCATCTTGTGTTGCAAAGCACTTGTAGGCGTGACCATTGGCAAGCATCTCATGGGCAACCTCGGCGTGGCGGCCTGCGCGCTCGAACTGGCTCACGGCCTCGCCGTCATAGTCTAGCCCAAGCCATTCCATTCCGCGCAGGATTGCTGCGGTGGCTTCTGGAGTTGAACGCTCGCGGTCGGTATCTTCGATCCGCAAAAGGAACTTGCCGCCACGACCCCGCGCATAGAGCCAGTTAAAGAGCGCGGTACGAGCCGTGCCAATATGCATATAGCCGGTGGGCGAGGGCGCAATGCGCGTAACGACGGGAGCGGACATGACTTAACCTTTCGTGAACCAGCATCGGTTTAGCGTGGGGATACTAAGCCACCGATCAAAGGACAAGTGCGGTGAAGGACGCATTCGCCCGCGCATGGAGATTACAGAAGGGCAGCATGCTCTATTGGCAAGTTATTTCCTATGCCTGTGGGATTGGCTTGTATTTTGCTCTTCGATTTGAGCCTTCGATCTGGATGCTGACGGGGCCGGCGGCCATCGGACTCGTCGCATCTATCGGAGCGCGGCGTCACGATTGGCGGGGGTTTGTCTTTGTCGCAGCCTTCTTAGCCTATGGATTCGCTGCTGCTGGTGTCTCTGCTCATTTTGTGGCGTCGCCTGTTTTGGGGTTCCGCTACTACGGCCCTGTCGAGGGTCGGATCGTTGAAATCGACAAATCTCAGTCTGACGCCGTGCGATTGACCTTGGACCGGGTGGTGCTGTCATGGATGGACCCGCGGGAAACCCCAAAGCGGGTGCGAGTTTCGCTTCACGGTGAGCAGAGCTGGATTGATCCGAAACCTGGGCTTTATGTCGGTCTGACCGCACATCTTTCGCCACCCTCAGGACCGATTGAGCCCTACGGCTTTGACTTCAGGCGCAGTGCCTGGTTCGAGCGCTTGGGCGCTGTCGGTTATACGCGGACACCTGCGCTCGCGCTGCGCAAAGTCGATGCTGAGGGGCTGGGGATATATGCACTTCGGCAGAGAATTTCGGCGTGGCTCACCGAACATATGGAAGGTGAGGCAGGAGATGTCGCAGCGGCGCTGATCGTTGGCGAGCGTAGAGGTCTAGATCGCGAAACCCTAGAGGCGCTCAGAGCGACAAATCTTGCGCATCTTTTGGCAATCTCAGGATTGCACATGGGTCTTTTGACTGGGCTCGTATTTGGGATGCTGCGGTTTTTGCTCGTTATCGCTCCCAAGGTGCCACCTGAATGGAGCGCCAAGAAACTTGCGGCGATTGGGGCTTTGGGCGTTGGTGCTGCCTATCTCGTGCTCTCTGGGGCGAATGTTGCGACACAGCGCGCTTTTATTATGGTCGCGCTTGTCCTTGTCGCAGTCCTCTTGGATCGCAGTGCGCTTACGCTCCGGACGGTTGCGATTGCGGCACTCATCGTCTTGACGCTCTCGCCCGTCGCGCTGACTGGGCCTGGTTTTCAGATGTCATTTGCCGCCACCACGGCACTTGTCGCTGCGTTTGCCTCCCTCAGAGAGCCTTTAAAAAGTCTTAACCGATATCTGCGCTGGCCTGTGACACTGTTCCTTTCGTCCTTTATTGCTGGTCTCGCAACGGCTCCCTTTGGGGCAGCGCATTTCAACATGCTCTCGCACTATGGCCTTGTGGCGAATTTGATCTCGGTGCCTGCGATGGGGCTTGTTATCATGCCCGCAGCCTTGGCCAGTTTGATCCTGCTGCCGCTTGGATTGGCCGATCTGGCGCTTGCGGTGATGGCCAAAGGCATAGATTGGGTCCTTTGGGTCGCGGTCCATTTCTCGCAGTTTGAAGGGGCGACTTCGGGGATCAAGGCGCCGATGCCTTGGGTGCTTCCGCTCATCGGAATTGGAGGTGTGCTCGTTCTTGTGCTTAAAGGTGCACCGCGGTTGATCGGCCTCGTTCCTGTTGTTCTTGCGGGGGTTCTTTGGGCCAAGTCCGAAAGGCCTTTAGTCTTGATCAGTGAGACAGGGTCGTTGATCGGGGTGCTCGGGGCAGAGGGGCGTTCGCTCAATAAGCTGAAAGGAGACGGTTTTGCCGCGTCTGGATGGCTTGAAAATGACGGCACTCCCATTCCGCAGGGCAACGCGTCGTTGTTAGAGAAAGAGGCTGAACGTATTTGGCGCAGCGCGGTTGGTGAGATCGAGGTTCTATTGGTCACTGGCAAAACCGCACTTGAGACGATTGAAGGCTGCGACGGGGCCGATCTTTTCGTTTCAAATCAGTTGGCTGCGGACGATCGCCCGTGTCTCGTTCTCGATCAACGAAAAATGGCCAAAACAGGAGCCTTGGCCATCTCAAAAGAGGGTTTGATCACAACGGTAAACGATGTGACTGGGGATCGGCTCTGGACTAGTAGGAGCGGATCAGACCGACGAGACGACCCTGAACCTTGACCTGATCTTCACGCAAGACGCGTGTCTCATAGGCAGGGTTGGCGGCCTCAAGCGCGATCATCCCATTTTGACGGCGGAAGCGCTTGAGCGTGGCTTCGCTGTCCTCAACGAGAGCGACAACGATATCGCCATTATCGGCAGTGCGCGTCTCGCGGATGATTACGACGTCGCCGTCATTAATCCCGAGGTCGATCATGGAATCGCCTTTGACTTCAAGAGCGTAGTGCTCACCTTTGCCCAGCATTGACGCTGGAACGGCCACGTTGTGCGACACTTCGGAAATGGCGGCGATCGGCACACCGGCAGCAATGCGGCCCATTACAGGAAGCTCCATTGCGCCGACACTCTCGACCGATTTGGCCGCAGGCGGAATGCTATCGGGACGGTCGCCTTCGATCACGCGGGGGGTAAAGCCGCGCGCTTCGGTCTTGCCTTGCATCGTGTCGGGAAGCTTGACGATCTCGAGCGCTCGCGCGCGATGAGCAAGACGGCGAATAAATCCGCGCTCTTCCAAGGCTGTAATCAAACGGTGAATGCCCGACTTGGAACGAAGGTCCAGCGCCTCTTTCATTTCGTCAAAGGATGGCGGAACGCCGTCTTTTTGGACGCGCTTGTGAATGAACTCTAACAGGTCGAGCTGTTTCTTTGTCAGCATGGAGGAACTCCCTCGAACATTGGCGGACTATGTTCCGCGTTTGCGTAATGTTCTACAGGTGTTCTCTTTTTGTGTCAACTTCGATCAAATTGTAATGATCTCGATTTGTTCACCTACCTCGCGCGCAGGGTCCCGAGGCGCACGAACGACAAGGCAGTTGGAGTGCGCCAAAACGCTCAAGAGCGAGCTATCTTGGTTCGCAGCCACTTCGACTCGGCCAGAGGTGAGCGTTCCGCGCATATAGTGCTCGCGCGGTCCGTTGATCCCAATCGGCGCAGCAAGGGTCGCAGTCTGACGCGCAACGGGCGATTTCCCAAGGCCCTGAACCGCACGAAGATACGGGAGAATGAATATTTCGTTGCAGACCATCGCGGAGACAGGATTGCCAGGTAGGCCGATCATCGTCGCCCCGTTAATTCTGCCTGCCATCAGCGGCTTGCCCGGACGCATTGCGATTTTATAAAAAGCGCGCTCAAGTCCCATTTCAGCGGCGACTTTGCCGACAAGGTCGTAATCTCCAACCGATGCTCCGCCGATTGTAATCACCAGATCAGCACCCTTTGCGAGAGCAAGCACTTGCTTGAGCGAACTGTCGGTGTCTTTGGCAATCGGGAGAAGCCGAACGCGGGCTCCGAACTGGGTGAGGCGCGCTGCGATCCCATAGTTGTTGGAGGCGATGATCTGATCTGGGGCAGGGGTTTCACCCGGTTGCACAAGCTCGTCGCCAGTTGCGATGATCGCAACCTCAGGGCGGCGAACGACGGGAACCTTCGCAATGTTCATCGCAGCAAGTAGGGCGATATCCGCAGCGCCCAGCAGGCGGGGGGCAGTAAAGGCCTGACCCTCAAGGAAATCACCACCTGCTGGGCGCACATTGCTATCGAGGTCAAGCTTTTCCGTAAGGGTAATCGTGTCACCCTCGCAGGAGGTATCCTCTTGGATGACAACGTGATCGGTGCCAGTAGGCATGGGCGCTCCGGTGAAAATTCTTACAGCTTCACCTTCGCCGACTTCGCCGTCAAAGCTGTGACCGGCTGCGCTTTCGCCGATGACTTTGAAAACTGCGCCAACCTTTACCAAACTGCCCTGAACAGCATAGCCATCCATCGCCGAAGCGGAAAAGGGCGGCTGGGTGCGTTTTGCATGCACGTCATGGGCAAGGACACGGCCCATAGCGTCGAGGAGAGGAACGTCCTCTGATCCAAGCGGTTGAGCAAGATCGAAGAGTTTATCCAGAGCCTCGGAAACGCTGATCATTCGGCTTCGTACCTTCCAGATTTGCCGCCATCCTTGAGCGTGACGCGGATGCCGCCAATAACCATGTCTTTCTGCACGGCCTTGACCATATCATGAACGGTAAGGGCGGCCACACTGACGGCAGTTAGTGCCTCCATTTCGACGCCCGTTTTACCTGTGGTTTTGACCGTGGCCGAGATGCGCACACCCGGAAGCGCCTCGTCTGCGGTGAGATCAACCGTGACTTTGGTGATCGGGAGTGGATGACAAAGCGGGATAAGGTTCGACGTCTGCTTTGCGGCCATGATGCCAGCAAGACGCGCAATCCCCAAAACGTCACCCTTTTCGGCGCGGCCCTCTTTGACAAGGGCAAAGGTCGAGGCGTTCATGGTGATGAAGCCTTCTGCGACGGCAACGCGTGACGTGATCTCTTTGTCAGAGACGTCAACCATATGGGCTTTGCCGCCCTCGTCGAAATGGGTGAGGCCGGACATATCAGAGCGCTCCTGCTGTCAGAGGATTGGCCAGAAGCGTGCGTGTTGCCTTCTCGACGTCGTCTTGACGCATCAGGCTTTCGCCAATGAGGAAGGTGCGCGAACCATAGCGGGCCATGTCGGCCAAATCCTCGGGCACGAAGAGGCCGCTTTCGCAGACAACCATGCGGTCGGCCGGAATGCGTTTGGCAAGCGTGCGCGTGGTATCAAGCGTGACCTCAAACGTCTTGAGATTGCGGTTGTTGATCCCGATCATTGGGCTTTTGAGATTGATCGCGCGATCGAGTTCTTCTGCGTCATGGACTTCGATGAGAACATCCATACCCCAGGAAAAGGCCGCATCTTCAAGCTCTTGCGCTTGTGCATCCGAGACAGAGGCCATGATGATCAGGATACAGTCGGCATGCAGCGCGCGGGCCTCAGCGACCTGATATGTATCATACATGAAGTCCTTGCGCAGGGCAGGCAGGCTTACGGCAGAACGTGCCGCAGTCAGGAATTCGTCCGCGCCTTGGAACGAGGGTGTGTCTGTCAGAACCGAAAGACAGGTCGCACCACCTGCCTCATAAGCCTTGGCAAGTTCGGGCGGATTGAAATCGGGACGAATGAGACCCTTTGACGGGCTCGCCTTTTTGATCTCGGCGATGAGGCCATAACCTTCACGGCTCGCCTCTTCTAGGCGCTTGTGAAAGCCACGTGTTTCTGGCGCGTCTTTGGCGCGTGCTTCGACCTCTGCAAGGGATACACGTGCTTTGCGCTCGGCGACTTCCTCGAGTTTGTAGGCTTTGATCTTATCGAGGATGTCGCTCATTTCTTGGTACCTTGGGTAATGCGGGCAAGTGTTTCAACGGCGGTCTTGGCTTTGCCGCTGTCGATGCTGGCGTTCGCGATCTCGACGCCTTCTTTAAGGTCCATGGCCTTGTCCGCAACGACCAAGGCCGCAGCAGCGTTCAGAAGCACTGCATCGCGATATGCGCCTTTTTCGCCGTCCAAAAGCGCGATCAGCGCTTTGCCGTTTTCTTCGGGCGATCCGCCTAAGATATCGCGCAAACGGTGCACAGGAAGGCCTGCGTCCTCGGGATGCACTTCAAGGCTTTCGATCTTGCCGTTTGCAAGAGCTGCCACTGCCGTGGTGCCGGTGATCGACATTTCATCTGTGCCGTCCGAGCCGTGGACAAGCCATGCCTTTTCGCTCCCCAGTTCCATAAGCGTTTCTGCCATTGGGAAGATGAGGTCTACGGCAAAAGCCCCTGTGAGCTGACGCTTGACGCCAGCGGGGTTGGTGAGTGGGCCGAGAATGTTGAAGATGGTTTTGCAGCCAAGCTCCTGACGGACGGGCATCACGTGCTTCATCGCAGGATGATGCATCGGAGCCATCATAAAGCCGATCCCAGCCTCGCGAATGCCTTGTTCGACAACGTCGGCGCCAACCATTACGTCTATCCCAAGCTGACCAAGAGCGTCCGCAGCGCCCGATTTGGACGAGAGGTTGCGGTTGCCATGTTTTGCAACAGGAACGCCAGCGCCCGCCACGACAAAGGCGGTCGCAGTTGAAATGTTAAGCGTGCCGATGCCATCGCCGCCTGTGCCCACGATATCCATCGCGCCTTCGGGGGCCGAGACAGGAATGCACTTTGCCCGCATCGCCGCCGCGGCAGCGGAATATTCAGAGACAGATTCGCCGCGTGCACGCATCGACATCAAAAGTCCGGCGACCTGTGCGGGGGTGGCTTGACCTTCAAAGAGGATCTCGAACGCTTGATTGGCCTGAGCGCGGCTCAGAGGACCTTCGGAGGCGGCGTAAATGAGGGGTTTGATTGCGTCGCTCATGCTGTCTCTTTCGTCTTGAGGTTGGCCAGTTCGAGGAAGTTGTTCAAAAGCTTGTGCCCGTGCTCGCTCGCGATGCTCTCAGGGTGGAACTGCACGCCTTGGATGGGCAGCTCGCGGTGCTGGAGACCCATGATCGTTCCGTCTTCGAGCCACGCGGTCACTTCGAGACAGTCGGGCAGGCTGTCCCGCTCGACAACAAGACTATGGTAGCGGGTTGCTTCAAACGGGTTCGCAAGGTCTTTGAACACGCCTTTGCCGTTGTGATGCATTGTGCCCATTTTGCCGTGAACGATTTCATGACAGCGGACAACTTTGCCGCCAAAGGCCTCGCCTATGGTCTGGTGGCCAAGACAAACACCCATCAGCGGAATCTTGGCGTCTGCTGCTGCTTTGGTCAGAGCAAGGCAAATACCTGCCTGCGCGGGATCGCACGGACCAGGGGAAAGCAGGATTGCTTCTGGCTTCATGGCGAGCGCTTCTTCGACGCTGAGCGCATCATTGCGGCGCACCACAACATCTGCACCAAGTTCGCCAATGTAGTGCACCAGATTATAGGTGAAGCTGTCGTAGTTATCGATCAAAAGCAGCATGTTTGGCCTTGTTCAAAAAGAGGGCTACCGTTGGTCGCCCCCATAAATGTATAGTCGGGTCATACATGGGCCGACTGTGCAAGCAGCGTCAAGGTCCAGAGACAAGATTGAAGGCAAGAACGGGGGCGGATTGGTGCTGAAAGGACTGATTTCAGGCGGTTTGGTTGGGGTTGTCGTTGCAGGGGCCAGTTTTTCGGTCGCGTCACTGATGCTTGACCCGCCAGCGCGGGATCAATCGGCGAATACCCAAGCCGAGCCGAGCGTAGCTGTGGACGTGACGGAAAACAGCCCTTCGCAGGCCGATGCGCCAGAAGTGACGAGTGAGAAACCCGTTGAAACCGTACCAACAGAGGTCGCGCCCGCTCCTGAAACGGTCGAGCCTGTTGAAATCGACCCTGCTCGAAACACCGAAATTCTGATTGACCCGCCTGCAATGAGCGCGCCCTCTGTCAGTGGCTCTGCACCAGCGGCTCAGTCCCAAGCTAGCGCGCTTCCGACTACCGACACCGAGTCGGCGGCTCTGCCGACTGTCACCGCGACCGAAGGCGTGATGAGCTCTCCCACAGTGGAAGGGAGCGCGAACGTTGAGCTTTCCATCGAGGAGCCTGTCCTTCCCAATCCCGCCGCCGAAGCGCCGAGCACGCCAGAGGGTGAGGCGAATCTCGAAGTTCAGGTCGAACCTTTGGTCATTGTTACCGAAGAGCCTGTCGCCCCAGTGACGGAAGAGGCGCCCCCCGTTCAAGACACGCCAGTGGCGATGGACGCGACTGAGGGGATGGAGGCCGAAGTAGAGCAAGAGATCGTCGATCTTACTGCGAATGTGATACCTGAAGTCATTACAACAAAGCCGCCGACGTCGCTCAGTGGTACGCTTGCTGGCCAAATGCCCAGTGGCGCGGAAGGCGTTAAAGTGAACCGTATCGCTCAGGGCGAAAGCACTGAAACCGCGCCGACAACAATGCGCGCTCTCGAAGAGTTCGCAGCAGAGTTCTCGAACCCGAACGATTTACCGCTTATGTCGATCGTCTTGATTGATGATGGCACGATGGTGAATGCCGATGCCGCGCTTCGTGGCTCGCCTTTCCCGATCACCGTTGCGATTGATCCCAGCCTTCCGAATGCGATTGAGCTGATGGAAACCTATCGTAACGCAGGTATCGAAGTCTTGGCGGTTGCCAACATTGCCCAAGGCGCGACCGCAGGCGATGTCGAGATGATGCTTGAAGCCACCTTCAACGTTCTGCCACAGACGATTGGCCTAATCGATATTGGGTCAGGAGATTTCGGCAGTGTCGCTGCGACAGAGCAGGGCATGGCGGTTCTTGCCTCTGCGGGTCGCGGCTATGTCACCATTTCGCGCGGATTGAATGCTTCGGTTCGTGCGGCCTCCGAGGCCGAGGTGCCTTCTGCGGTAATCTATCGTGATCTTGATGGCGAAGACCAATCTGCCCAAGTGATCCGTCGCTTTCTTGATCAAGCGGCCTTTCGTGCGCGTCAGGAAAGTGGCGTCGTGCTGCTTGGACGCGTGCGGCCTGACACGCTCTCTGCGCTCATACTTTGGGCGACAGCGAATAGGGCCGAGCAGGTTGCCCAAGCGCCGGTCTCCGCCGTCCTTAAGGCGCAATAACAAAACGCCGCCCTTGTTGGCGGCGTTTTTCGTTTGAATTACAATGGATTAGTTTCCGGTTCGAAAGATCGTCGCGTCCTGGGCGGCCTTGCGGATCGCATTCGATTTGTGAACTGTTTCCATATATTCGGACTCGGGGTCGCTGTCATAAACGATGCCTGCGCCCGCCTGAATATACAGCTTTTGATCCTTTAGAACCGCCGTGCGTAGCGCGATGCACATGTCCATGTCGCCGCCAGCGCTAAAGTAGCCAACGCCGCCGCCATAGATGCCGCGCTTTTCTGGTTCTAGCTCGTTGATGATTTCCATCGCGCGAACCTTGGGCGCGCCCGAAACGGTGCCTGCGGGCATCCCTGCGAAAAAGGCGGTGAGCGCATCCTCACCCTCGGCAATCTCGCCCACAACGTTGGATACGATATGCATAACGTGGCTATAGCGCTCGACAAAGAACTGATCCGTTGGATGCACCGTGCCGATCTTTGAAACCTTGGCTGTATCGTTGCGTCCAAGATCAAGAAGCATGAGGTGTTCGGCCAGTTCTTTCTTGTCCGCCAAAAGGTCCAGCTCGTTCGCCTTGTCCTCTTCTGGCGTTGCACCGCGTGGACGCGTGCCCGCAATCGGACGGATCGTGACGCGGGTTCCAGCAACTTGAACAAGGATCTCTGGGCTTGCGCCAATCACCTGATAGTCGCCGAAATTAAAGAAGAACATATAGGGCGACGGGTTCGTGCGGCGCAGGCTGCGGTAAAGAGAGAAGGGAGGCTCCTTAAACTCTTGGGTCCAGCGCTGCGAGGGCACAACTTGAAAAATGTCGCCCGCGCGGATGTAGTCTTTGGCCGTCTCGACCGCAGCTTTAAAGCCGTCGCGGGTAAAGTTCGATTTAGGCTCGCCGACCTGATGAGGCTCGGCGTATTCGCGGGTATCATGGGGGATCGGACGATCTAGCGCGCGCTGTGCATCCATCACGCGTTCTGCCGCTTGGGCATAGGCTGCGCGTGCCGAAAGTCCCTTGCCCACATAAGCGGGCGAGACGAGGATCACATCGCCCTTTACACCATCAAGAACAGCCACAAGGGTAGGGCGCATCATAACAGCGTCTGGCACGGAAATCGGGTCGGGTTTGGCCTCGGGGAGACGTTCGATCAGGCGGATCATGTCATAACCGAGATAACCAAAGAGCCCTGCGGAAGAGGCGGGGATATCCTCGGGGAGGTTGATCTTGCTCTCTGCAATAAGGTTGCGCAGTGAGGTCAGAGGATCAACAGTTTCCTCGCGGAAGGCATCTTCGTCATAACGCGCCTCGCGGTTAATCCGTGCCTTGGTCCCGTCACATGCCCAGATCAGATCGGGGTTCATGCCGATGATCGAATAACGGCCGCGCACCTCGCCGCCCGTCACGCTTTCTAGCATAAAACTATGCTTTGATGCGCCAGACAGCTTGAGCATGAGCGACACAGTGGTGTCGAGGTCAGCCGCCAGACGGGTGTAAACGACCTGATGTTCACCCGCTTCATAGGCGGTCTTAAAGGTCTCGAAATCGGGGCTCAGTGCCATCGTGTCGTCCGGTTACTGTAGTTGGGTATGCACGGCGTTAATCGCCGCCTGATCAAGATTGATCGTAGTGTTTTGACGGATCGTCGCGAGGGTCGCGTCAAAGATGTCTTGCGATAGACCTGCGGCCGATTGCTCAAGAAGTGAGGCGCGCTGAACGATAGTGTCTGCATCATTGAGGTCAGGCGCGTTGACAGCATCAAGCGACATCACAACGGTCAGGCCGGTGTCGTCCGTAAGTGAACGGCTGGTGCCGGCGGGCATCTCGAAAAGAGCTGTCATAAAGCTCGTTGGCGTGCCCTCGACAAAGCTGCGGCGGGTCAGGTTCGCTTCTGTGACAGCAATCAGGCCGAGGTCGGCAAAGGTCTCTCCTGCTTTGATGCGCTCAGCGAATTCTGTGGCCGCATTGACGAGTGCATTGGCTTCGGCCTCTGCGCGCCAGCCAGCAAGGACTCCGTCGGCAACATCAGCTTGTTCTTGCAAAGCAGGCTCGCGAAGGGCGTCCACGCGGATTGCAAAAACACCGCCATCCGCCATTTCAATAATCTCAGGATAGTCACCGATTTGGGTTGATGCCGCGGCCGTGCGGAAGCTGTCATAGGCGGCAATTCCGTCGTTCACGGTTTCGTTGAACTCGATGGTGCCAAGTTCCAGATCTGTTCGCTGAACGAGATCCTCAATGGTCGCGCCACCAGCAACAAGGTCGGTCAGAGTTTCGATCGTATCGGTAATCTGGCGACGGGCACGGGAAGTGGCAAGTTCAGCGCGAAGGTCGTCCTTTGCCTCTTCAAATGTGGTCTCTTCAGCTGCGAGCACCGCATTCACGCGGAACAGTGCGGGACCAAGGTCGGTTTCAAGCGGGCCGACAACTGCGCCGGTATCCGCAGCAAAAACAGCTTCGCCAGCGGCACCAAGTCCCTCGATTGCAACGTCGCCCATATCGGTATCGCTGAGCGCAATACCACGATCTGCAACGAGAACTTCAAAGGTGGCCTCACCAGAGGTAACACGTGCGAGGGCAGCTTCGGCAGCAGCGGCGTCGGCATAGATAAGGCGCTCAACCAAGCGGCGCTCTGGGAAGATGTAATCGGCAGAACGCTCGGCATAGAGATCGCGAAGCGCTTGTTCGTCCACCTCGACCTTATCCATCAGCATTTCCGGCGTCAGCCAAGCAAAGGTGATTTCCTTGGTCTCGGGGATAGTGAAGTCTTCGGGGTGAGCTTCGTAATATGCAGTTAGATCAGCCTCGGTCGGCTCAGCGATGGGCGCTGAAACAAGAGTTGGATCGATCACCGCATAGGTGACATCGCGGCGCTCTGCGACATAGTTCAGCAAAAGATCGGTATAGGCTTCGCTCGGTGAAACGCCGCCGATGATCGCAGCCTGAACCATAGTGCGAGACATTTCCTCGCGAAGGCTGGTTTCAAATTCGCTCTCGCTCTCGCCAATGCGCTTGAGCGCGTCGGCATAAGCCGTGCGATCGAACTTGCCGTCGAAACCTTGGAATGCCGAGATGTTCAGAACTTGTTCGCGCACACGTTCGTCGCCGACCGAAAGGCCAAGTTCTGCTGCCGCGTTATCCAGTACACGCTGGTTCACAAGGTCATTGAGCACTTGGCGGTCAAGGCCGAGCGACTGGGCTTGGGTAAAGCTGACCGTGGTGCCGACCTGAGCGGAGAAGGCGTTCAGCTGTTCGCTAAGTGTGCGGTAATAGCGGTTGATCGAGATGTCTTTTTCGCCAACCGTGCCAAGGCGCGTTGCACTTCCTGTAAGGTTCACAGTGCCAAAGCCCATGAGACCTACGAAAAGTAAGCCAAGGATGATCCATACGAAGACCTTGCTACCCTTGCTCGCTGCCATGCTATTTGTCCTTTAATACGTGTTCTGCCGAAGCTCCGGCTGCAACTGAATAAGCGGTCAGAGAAGGGGGTGCAAGGTCAGAGCGATAGGGACTCAAGCCGGTCGAAGAGCGAGGCAATACCGCCGCGGTCCACGTTGGCAAAAGCAATGCGAAGTTGGCGACCTGCGCCTGGGTGATTTTCAGGCATGAACATAGTGCCCGGAAGCAAGAGCACGCCTATCTCATTGACCAGTTTGGGCGCGAGTTCATTACTCGGGATGTCGAACGGGTGTTCGACATAGGCAAAATACGCACCGCATCCAAGAAGTTTCCAACCTTTGGCTTCTAATCGGGGAAAGTGCTCTTCGATGGCTTTGCGCCGATCTAGAATCTCGGCGCGCTCGCCTTGGAGCCATTCATCAAGATTGCGCATCCCCCAAAGAGCAGCCCTCTGGCCAAGCTGGTTGGCACAGATCGTGACGGTGTCGAGGAACTTCTCCACTTGGGAAAGTCGGGATTGCGAGCAGCAGATCGCACCCACGCGATGCCCTGTCAATCTGTAAGCTTTTGAAAAGGAATATAGCTGAATTAGGGTGTTTTCCCAGTCAGAATGTTCGAAAAGTGAATGTGGGGCCTCGTCACGGCTATCAAAGTCGCGATAGGTTTCATCCAAAATCAGGGCAAGTTCACGCGCCTTGCATAGCTGATAGAACGCCTCAACCGTCTGGGCGGGATATTCCGCTCCACCGGGATTGTTCGGTGTAACCAGAACAATGGCTTTCGTGCGCGGGGAAATCAGCGCCTCGGCAAGAGCGACATCTGGAATGAGGCCCGCGCCTGTTTCCAAAGGCACGGTTTTGACACCAGCCATATCGAGCCACATTCGGTGGTTAAAGTAATAAGGGATCGGCAGGATCACCTCGTCGCCCTCGGCACAAAGCGTTGCGATGGTCGCAGCGAAGGCTTGGTTACAGCCCGACGTGATCGCGATATTCGCGCTTTCGACCTTGCCTTTGTAGAGACGTGACCAGCGCGCAGCGACTTCTGACCGCAAGTCAGGTAGGCCCAGCACAGGTCCATAGAGGTGGGCGGTCGGATCGGTTTTGATGATCTCGGCCATTGCCTCAAGCATTTGCGGCGGCGGCGGCGCAACGGGCGCGGCCTGAGATACGTTGATCAACGGGCGATCCGCAGGGAAAGTGGCAGCCTCAAGCCAGCGGCGGGCTTCCATCACGGGTGGCGGAAAAGTGGCTTCGGTGCGGGTGGTCATGCGTCTCTCCCATTTGTCTTGCGCGCACTGTCGCCAGACAAATGGGGAAATGCAATTGGAAACGGTGTCTTAACTCAAAGAGCTTCTGCGGTTTCGAGTTTTTCCAGAGCCGCCATCCAGAGCGCTTCTGCCCGCGATAGGCCATCCATGATCTCGGCGTATTTGCGGTTCCAAACCTCCAGCTCGCCCACCTTGTCTGACTCGTAGAGGTCAGGGTTGGCAAGCTTTGCCGCAAGCTTCTCCTGCATCTCGACGATTTTGTTATAGCGCTCTTCGGATTTGCGCACCTCTGCACGTAAGGCAAGGATTTCATCGCGGCTGGGTTTCGGCGCTTTGGGCTTTTCTGCCTTTTGCTTTTGCTCGGGCTTATCCACGCTGAGAAGCATCTTGCGATAGGCTTCGAGGTCTTCCTCATAAGGCGCCACGCGGCCGTCTTTAACAAGCCACAGGCGGTCGGCCACAAGGCTAAGTAGGTGCATATCGTGGCTAACGAGGATGACAGCGCCTGTATAGGCAGTAAGTGCTTCAACGAGCGCTTCGCGGCTCTCTATGTCAAGGTGGTTCGTCGGTTCGTCGAGGATCAGAAGATGCGGCGCATCGAGTGTCGAAAGGAGAAGCGACAGACGCGCCTTTTGACCACCCGAAAGACGCCCAACCTCGGTCTCGGCTTGTGCCGCCATGAGGCCAAAGCCAGCAAGACGCGCCCGAAGCTTGGCTTGACCTTCCTCAGGGCGTTCACGCAAGAGGTGCTGTAGCGGCGTTTCCTCGACCCGAAGTTCGTCCACCTGATGCTGGGCAAAGAAGCCGATGCGGAGCTTGGACGACGTGACCATCGACCCGCTCATCTTTTCCAGTCGGTTGGAAAGAAGCTTGGCTAGGGTCGATTTTCCCTCACCATTACGGCCAAGAAGAGCAATTCGGTCGTCTTGGTCGATGCGCAGGTTCAAACGGTCAAGGACAACGCGGTCCCCATAGCCCACGGACGCACCTTCCATCGCAATGATCGGCGGTGAGAGTTCTTCGGGCGAGGGGAAGGTGAAAACGGTGCGGGCCGCATCTTCGGGCACGCGGATCGTTTCCATCTTTTCCAGCATCTTGACCCTCGACTGGGCTTGTTTTGCCTTGGAGGCCTTGGCCTTGAAGCGGTCTACAAAGCTCTGAAGGTGGGCACGCTTGGCCTCTTGTTTCTTCGCGGCTTGGGCCATGAGAGCACGTTTTTCCGCACGTTGGCGCGCAAAACTGTCATAGGTGCCGGTGTAGAAGGTGAGCTTTTTATCCTCGAGATGCAGGATGCCGCCGACAGAACGGTTCAGAAGTTCGCGGTCGTGCGACACGATCAGAACTGTATGGGGGTATTTGACCAGATAGGCCTCGAGCCAGAGTGCGCCTTCGAGATCGAGATAGTTGGTCGGTTCGTCAAGGAGTAGAAGGTCAGGCTCAGAAAACAGAACCGCCGCCAAAGCCACACGCATACGCCATCCGCCCGAAAAAGCGGAGCAGGGCATTTTCTGTTCGTCATCGGTGAAGCCGAGACCTTTGAGGATCGAACTTGCCCGCGCTTCGGCTGACCAAGCGTCGATATCTGCCAAACGTGTCTGAATTTCAGCAATCCGCGTCGGATCAGTTGCCGTCGCCGACTCTGCCAGAAGTGAGTCGCGCTCGGTGTCGGCCTTGAGCACCGTGTCGATGAGTGAGACCTCATTTCCGGGAACTTCCTGCGAAACACCGCCGATCCGCCAACCGCGGGGGATCTCAATCTCGCCTGTGTCGAGATGGAGTTCTCCTCGTATCATCTTGAAAAGAGTGGTTTTCCCAGTTCCGTTGCGACCAACGAGGCCGACCTTGTGACCGGTGGGAATCGTGGCGGTGGCGTTCTCGATCAGAACGCGGCCGTCGATGGAATAGGAGATATCTTTGATCCTGAGCATGGCTGTTGCTTGCCTCATGCGCGGGGCGCGGTCAATCACGGCTTTTCAAGTTAGCCGCGCCATGTTAGGGCAGCGCCAATTCCAACATCGGGAGCATACGCTCCCCGCTGAAATGAGGCTTAGACATGGCTACTGAACGCACTCTCTCGATCATCAAACCCGATGCAACCAACCGCAACCTGACCGGCAAGATCAATGCAAAGTTCGAAGAAGCAGGTCTTCGCATCGTTGCACAAAAGCGCATCAAGCTCTCGATGGAGCAGGCTGGCAAGTTCTACGAAGTTCACGCTGCTCGTCCGTTCTATGGCGAACTGTGCGAATTCATGGCTTCGGCTCCTGTTGTTGTTCAGGTTCTCGAAGGCGAAGGCGCAATTGCTAAGAACCGCGAAGTCATGGGCGCAACCAACCCTGCTGATGCAGCTGCTGGCACCATCCGTGCTGAGTTCGCTCTTTCGGTTGGCGAAAACTCGGTTCACGGCTCGGACGCTCCCGAGACCGCTGCTCAGGAAATCGCATTCTTCTTCTCGGGTCTCGAACTGGTCGGCTAAACGCTTGATCTAACCTGAAACGAATGACCGCCCGCATGTGACAGCATGCGGGCGGTTTTCTTTTTAAAAATGACTTTAGGGCTCAATCGCGGGCAATTATGTACACCGCGTGGACGATACCGGGGATATACCCACAGAGCGTAAGAAGAATGTTGAGCCAGAAATGTTTGCCGAAACCGACTTCTAGAAAAACACCCAGAGGCGGCAAAATCACTGCGGCGATAATACGGATCAAATCCATTGTTGAATGCCTTTCGTTTAATTAAAGGCCCAACTCGGATCTGGGGAAATTGTTCCGTATTTAAACCATTACCCCGATATTACGAAGCTCACGGATCAGCGCGGAGTCGCCGCTTGTGCTTTCTTTGAGCGCGTCAAAGCGCACACGCAGGCGATCCTTTTCCACGCCTGTGCAATCGTTCCAAGACCGCCCCTGAAGCGCCATTTCAAGCGCGTAATACCCAATGAAATGGGGCCGGATGCCATTCTGCATCATCCGTGCATAGGCCTCATGTGCGCCAAGCGCGTGCAATTGCGCGCTTGTCGTAATGCCCACCGCGATCAACTGCGCTGCAACGGCGTCGCCTATACCTTTAATTGTTTTTAGGTCCGATTCCATTTTGACATACTAAACCTAAAGCTGCTGTCGGTCAGGGTATTTCTAAGCCAGCGGCGCGCCAAAGACTTCTTCTGCCTGTTCTGGGTGGCTTGCGTAATAGTCCCGAAGGAAGGCGCTAATGAAATCAACTTCGAGCGGTTTGGGAAGCACGATTGAGGCGCCCGCTTCGAGGAAATCGCTCATCTCTTCGCCGACCGTCGCGGCGGTCAGGCCGATGATCGGTTTTTCAAAGCCTTCTGCCCGAAGTTTGGCGCAAAGCTCGTCGCCCGCCATTTGCGGCATGAAAAGATCACTGATGATCAAGTCAGGCTGAAAGGTCTTGAGCGTTTCGAGCGCCTCTACACCATTTGCAGTTACACGGATTTCGCGCACGATTTTGCGAAGGCGACTTTCGACGACCTGCGAGACAAGGCGATTGTCCTCGACCAAAAGTACCTTAACTCGGCCAAGGTCCAATAGAGGCTCAACCTCGTTTTGAACCAAATTCGCGGTATCTTCGACCAAAAGCGGGGCAGGGATCGAGATGCGGTAACCGGCTCCTCCTTCGGCGGGATGAAAGAACTTGACCGTGCCGCCCAGAACCTCGGCGGATATTTTTACAATATAGAGACCAAGTCCGCTCCCATCGACGCGGTTTCGCGGGTCGTCGTCGCCGCGCTGAAAGGGTTCGAACAGCCGTTCAATCTTGTCCTCATCGATCCCAACGCCATTGTCAGTGATCGTCCAGACGGCATGTTCCATCTGCCGCTCACCAAGCACTTCGGTCGTGTAGTGGATTGCCACGCGCGAACCTTGCGAATGCACAATGGCATTTCGAAGAACGTTCCCGAGGATTTGCTTTATCCGAGTGGAATCGCCAACGCGTTTGGCCTGTGCGCCTTCGCCAAAAGTAAGTCGAATGTCAAAACCCGCATCTCGGGCCTGGAAGGCAAATGTGTTGCGAACAGAGGTCGTGATCTCTTCTGCATCAAAGGGTTTGAGATTGATCGGAAGGTTCTTCTCGGGGTTCACCGCCTGACGCATGTCGTTAAGCACGTTCAACAGGTGATCGGTTGCGTCCTTTAGATTTTGTTTGGTCTGAACCACATCCCCATTGGCATCGAGATCATCAATCAGCATGGAAATCACCGCGGCAGGGCTGCGGATTTCATGCGAGATGATCGAGAACATCTGGGACATCTTTTCTGAGCGATATTCAAGCTCGTCCAATGTATCCGATAGGGTTTGTTCTTTGTTGTGGTCAGCTGTCACGTCAATGGCGAGGCCATAGATCATCGGCTGCCCGTTGTTGTTCAGCTCGTTCCAAAGGAACAAGCGGATGTAGTAGATGTCCTCCTCATCGGTACGCTGAAAGCGTGCGAGGATATCGTTGGCTTCGTTGGGGCCATAATAGAGGATATTGCGTAGCTCAGTTTGCTCGCCCTTATGAAAGCGCTGCATCAGAGTGCCAAGGTCCATCTTGGGCGGAGCGTCAAAAATCTTTTGGGTTACGGCGTCAAAACGGATTTGACGGGCATCAACGTTGACAGAAAAGAGACCGACGTTTGCAAAATTGCGCACTGCATTTAGGCGGCGAAGACTGGAGTTCCGCTGGTAATTGATGTGGTTGAAGTAGCTGCGGAATGTCAGGCTTAGTCCCGCGATTGCAAGAATGACGGTTGAATAGATGAGGATCGATTGATCGAGTGGATCCTTAGGTGGTTCGGTGCCAATCGCATAACCGGTCAAACCCGCAATGAGCGGAACGCCGATCAAGATTGATAGTGGCGCGTATCGTACATTCGCACTTTGCGCCACGATTGCCACCAGAAGGGCAATTTCCAATTCGGGTATGATCGTCAGACCTGCCTTGTAGAGGCCAAGGTAGATTATGAAGATGCTCGACAGAGCAATAATGTACGGCAAATAGCGGACGCGCGGTCGTTGGATCATTGCGATCAAGAAGGCCGTTACCGTGACGCCGCCAAGCGCAACGCGGCGGTAAGTCATCGACCAAAGGTCATCGTTAAATCCAATGGCAGACCTTAGGGACGTCGCGAAATCCGTGTTCGAGCGTTGAACAAAGACGACGACGAATAGGAATAGCGTCGTAAAAACAACCTGGGTCGCCACTGCGACGATCAGATCGACGGTGATTGGCGATCTGTATTTTTTCAATTCGGTGAAAAGGGCTCTGATCGAGAGCACCGTGATCATGCAGACAGCGAGGTTGATAAAGAAGAACGCCGAAATGATCTCTCCTCGAGACCATTCCTCGCCAATCTGAGGCGGTAGGCTCCAGATATCAAAGCCAAGTGGCGCAAAGTAGGTCGCGACATAAACCGCAAGCAGCACGTACCAATAACGCAATGGGAATACCATTCCGCCTGCGATGATGACGAGATGAGCGCCGCTTGGGAACAGGCTCAGAGCGCGGTTGTTGGTAAAACACTGGCTGCTGCCGAGCGTGAGGCAGGTCTGCCAATACGCGATCACGATGAGAGAAGTGATCGACCGGCGAAGCGGCCAATGCTCGAACGCAC
>CAYWUN010000009.1:0-54738 GCA_964461315.1 uncultured Aestuarium sp. | reverse complement strand
AATAATAGGTCATGGAGGCGAGGCCTCCGTCTTTCGGATGGGCGGGTTATAAACGTGCCAAAGATACAGTCAAGCGGACTTACAATAAATAAATTTAGTAAAATCAATGCCTTAAAAAAGTGGTATCAATTTACCCCACCATTTTAGACCGTAATTTGCTCTGGCGGGTTATCAAGGAGCGTCCGAAGCTTCACCATAGCCTCTTCAAAACGGCCTTCAGGAATCGATCCATTGATTGCGATGCGCACCGCGTGGACGGTTTTACTCTTGCGAAGACCGAATTCCTCTGAGGATTTTAGGAAGACCCCTTGCGCTTCCACTGCGTGACAAAACTCACCACTGCGCCAGCCATAGGGGAGTTCGAGCCAAATGAATGGAACATCTTTTTGCCATCGCAATTGATACCCACCCAGATAATTTACAGCGGCACGCAACAAGCGATCCATCTTACTCCGGCAACGATCGAGTATCTCGGGCAGCAATGGATGTTGCTGGATCATTGCATAGGTGGCGGTAATGCTTTCAGGCACTCCAAACGAGTTGAAGGTCATCGCGCGCACCAAAGCATTCGCCCACCCTTGCGGTGCGACCACGAACCCAATCCGAAGTGCGGCTGAAATCGATTTTGAGGGTGACGTCGTATACCAGCCCAATTCGGGAAGGAGTTGGCGATAGTTCGGACCTAGAAATGGGCCATTGCGATAACAGTCATCGTCGATGATGTGGACGCCATATCTTCGGGCGACTTCTGCGATTTGGTGGCGGCGCGGGACAGAGGTCATTCGCGCTGTCGGATTACATACATCTGAGGAAGCACAATACATCTGAATATTATTGTCGCGAACCAGCGCCTCAAACTCTTCGAGAACCGGCCCCTCATCATCCCATGACACGCTATGGACCTGAGCCCGACAAAGCTCGGCCGCGCGGCGAAAACCTGCATAGCTTAGCTCATCAACGATGACCGCAGGCTGCGCGCCCTTAAACACTGTTTGCATGATCAAAACGATTGCATGCTGACCACCATGTGTGATCACGACATCGTTCTCAGTAAACGGACCAATTGGCGCGGTTCGATTTGCTTCGACAAAGGCGGTGTGCGCGGGCGCATGGCATTCTCGGGTTGGGTATCGCAGCAAACGCTCTGTTGGAACGGAACTCGCATAGCGGTGCATGGCCTCACGGATAAGCTCTGCCTGACCCTCGTCCGGCAAGCGCGGGCTCAGCAGCGTGACCCCAGTTTCCTGCATTGAGTCGTTTTTTTCGACGTGTTGTATTGGTACAAATGTCCCCCTACCGACAGTCGCATCAAGAATTCCCGCATCCACCAAATTCTTGTACGCACGCGCCACAGTCCCAGGCGTAACACCTGCGCGCCACCCGAGATCCCGCACAGGTGGCAACTTATCGCCTTGTTTTAATTGCCCATCTCGGATCGCTTGACGAATAGAAAGCTCAAGCGCGCGATACTTTGGGCCGGTGCAATCCTGCAAATTCGGAAGCCAAATTGTATCCATAACAATGTATTCCTCGACAACCTATGCGGAGATTTGTATCGCTTTCGTATAGGGCATTCCCCCTATTGTATCAATACAAATTGTAGAGAAAGATCATGACCACGGTTTCAAACGTCCTCCCGCTCAACACGATTGTCATTCCTGCACCGACGACAGCTTTCGCTCGCGTGCTTGTGGCGACCGCTGTGACGGTCGAGACATGGGCCATGCGTCGAGCGACACGAAAACATCTAAAAGATATGCCGGACTATTTGTTGCAGGATATCGGACTAACCCATGTCCAAGCTGACCAAGAAGTTCGCAAAGTGTTTTGGAGGGCCTGACATCCCCGGCTCTTCCTGAACTAGGCGGGGAATTCCCCGCCTTTTTTTATGTTCAAAGTTCAGCGCTCGGGCGGAATGGAGTAGGTCATTGTGGCGCGCGCAACGGGTTCACTCTCGCTGCCATCATTGAAAATCCGTGCATCGCAAACTGCCAAGCTACGGCCGAGTTTGAGAATATCCACACGGCAAAGCAAAGCTTCGCCCGCTTTTGGCTTTCGCATGAAATCAATCGTGGCATTTGTCGTAACCGAGAGCGCTTTTGGACCAATCCGCGCAAGGACCGCGTAATAAATCGCGCAATCGGCTAGCATGAACATCGATGGCCCAGATATCGTCCCACCTGGCCTTAGGTGACGTGCGTCGGGCTTGAGACGGACAACTGTTGTTTCATCCGTCAGTTCCAAAATGTCGAATTCGGATGCCGCTTGCGGGAATTCCTTTGCAATGAACGCTGAAAGCTCTTTGAGAGTGAACGCAAGCGACATCAAAGCCTCACAAATCGTAGAGATCGCGGAACTTCGCGTCGAGATAACCAAGCAGCGGCGCTTCGCTTGGTTCTGTTCCCGTTGCGCGCGTAATCAAATCACGCGGCGCATAGAGACCGCCAAATTGTTGCACATGTTCCTTGAGCCACGTCGTTGCACGGTTCAGCTTCCCTTGGCTAAGATCGTCGTCCAAATCGGGAATTCCAGCACGAAGTGCCTGATGGAGACATCCCGCATAAACGTTGCCGAGCGAGTAGGTCGGGAAATAGCCAAAGAGACCCACGGACCAATGCACGTCCTGAAGAACACCGTTTGCGGGTTTATCGACTGCAAACCCAAAGTCCGATGCAAAACGGTCATTCCATGCTGCTTCGAGATCACGGACTTCGAGATCACCGGAAACCAACGCCCGCTCTAGATCGAAACGCAGGAGCACATGAAGATTGTACTGAACCTCATCGGCTTCGGTGCGGATAAAGCCATTCTCGATCTTGTTAATCGCGTGATAAAGCTCTTCGCCAGAGGCGATACCAAAATCACCAAAGCTGTCGCGCATTTGGCCATAGAGCCACCCCGTAAAGGCGCGGCTTCGACCAAGTTGGTTTTCGTAAATGCGGCTTTGGCTTTCGTGCACGCCCATCGAGACGCCACCGCCGAGCGGGGTCAAAAGATGCGCGTCATCAATGTTTTGCTCATAGCAAGCGTGCCCGACTTCGTGGATCGTCGAATAGAGGCAATTGAACGGATCGGTCTTGCTTGTTCGCGTAGTTATCCGCACGTCTTGGCCAGAGCCGCTGGAAAATGGGTGCACGGCCTTATCAATGCGTCCACGGGTCAGATCATAACCAAAGGTCGTGGCAATCTTTTGTGTCAGCGCCATTTGGGCCGCTTCATTAAACTCGCCCGAGACACTTTTCGGTGCAGGGCGATCTAGAATTGCGGCGCGAAGTTCGACCAGCCCGGGTCGAAGCGCATCAAACATTGCAGCCAATTCCGCCGATGTCGCACCCGGTTCATAGTCATCAAGCAGAGCGTCGTAGACGTTTCCATCTTTGGCGAGAGCAGCGCCCTCTTCTCGCTTTAGCTTGAGAACTTCGGCCAGTGTCGGCGCAAAAGCGGCAAAGTCATTATTCGACCGCGCTTCGGCCCAAATACCTTGGGCCTTGGAAGTGACCTTGGCGATCTCTTCCGCAAGGCGGGACGGAATTTTGGAAGTCCGTTCAAAACTGCGCCGTATGTCCCGTAGGTTTGCTGCTTCGACCTCATTCGTGGCTTCTGCTTTTGCAAGCCAATCTCCAACACGCGGATCAGTGCGACGCGCATGAAGGACGGCTTCGATCGCCGCGAATTCTTCGCCGCGCTGATCCCCTGCCCCACGCGGCATCATCGTTTCCTGATCCCAACCCAAACGGCCTGCGACTTGAGCAAGTGCGTTGGTCTGGCGATTGAACGCCATCAAGTCATCATAAGCGCTCATGCCTTTGCTCCTCGGATCGATTGCGCAAGCGGGTAGCGCGACAGATAGCGCGCGCGCAGGATCAGCACCCAAAGCGCCACAGCACCAATTTGGTGCACAATGGCAATATGGACGGGCGCAGAATAAAGGGCTGTGAAAATGCCCAAAGTGACTTGGATCAGCATGATCGCCAGAACCGCATTAAAGGCAAAACGTGTCTGGTCGTTGCCCGACTTTCGTGCACGGCGCCAAACCACAACGCCGTAGACGAAGAGCAAATATCCCGCCATGCGGTGCATGAACTGCACAAGACCCGCGTCTTCAAAGAAGTTCCGCCAAATTGGCGTAAGCGTGAATGGATCTGGCGGGAAGAAACCATCCCCCATCAAGGGCCACGTCGGGAAAGCGCGACCCGCATCGATACCCGCGACAAGTGCGCCCAGTAGAATTTGCAGAAAAGCGAAATGCATTAGCCCTGTGGACATTCTGAACAGCTTGGCTTCGCCCGAACGGCGCGCTTGCATCAATTCTGCCTCGCTTCGGCCCAAGAGGAACACATACCAACCAGTGAAGCCAAAAATGACGAATGCCATCCCTAAATGTGTTGCAAGGCGATAGGATGCGACATCAAGCATGCCTTGTTGTAGGCCCGAATGCACCATCCACCAGCCGATCGCACCTTGGCACCCGATGAGAACACCAATGAGGAAAAGTCGCCTGCTCCAGCCCGTTGGGATTTGCTTTCGGATCACGAAGTAAGCAAAGCCAAGCGCCCAAACGAGACCAATGGTGCGGCCCAGCTGGCGATGTCCCCATTCCCACCAATAGATCGACTTGAACTCATCAACAGTCATCTGGTTATTCTGAAGCTTGAACTCATCCGTTTGCTGGTAAAGCGCAAACTCCGAGGCCCAGTCTGAATCATTCAGTGGAGGGATCGCGCCGGAAACTGGGTTCCATTCGGTAATAGACAGCCCGCTATCCGTTAGGCGGGTCATGCCTCCAACAGCGATGATCATCGCAACAAGAGCAAAGATCGCCATCAGCCAAATGCGAATTGCGCCGCGTGCCCCGCGCCCTTTGGCGTCAATACCCCCCGGAGCGGCTGTGATCTTTGGTGCGTCGCCGACGTCTTCGAAAATGCTGCGAGGTGTTTTGGCCATGTTTGCTGCCCTTAAGACTATTTGGGCTGCAACCTATTGCGCCAAGGGCCTCACGACAAGGGATCAGCCGCGTTCTTTCCACCGGACCATCTGACGCATGATCCCATGCATCATTTGAACATCCGCGCGGGTAAAGGGCATGCGGCTCCAGAGATTTCGCAGGTTTTGTTTCATATGAGCCGCTTTTTGTTCAGGGAAGAAGAAGCCGGCCTCGTCAAGGCGCTCCTCATAATGCTCCGCCAGACGCTCGATCTCTTGTTGTTCTGCCCATTCGCCCGCCATATCCATCCGCTCATGCACGATCTCCGTGCTCGCGCGGCGCCACTCATAGGCGTTCAACAGCACACATTGTCCCAGATTAAGCGAAGAAAACTCGGGGTTCACCGGAACGTTGATGATCGCATTCGCCAAAGCAATGTCGTGGTTTTCCATGCCTGCGCGCTCGGGGCCAAACATAATAGCAACCTTGCCACCTTGGGCGATTTTCTCGGCTGCTTCCTTCATCGCGGCCTCGGGCGAAAGAACTGGCTTGGTCAAACCGCGAGGACGCGCTGTTGTTGCATAGACATAGGTGCAGTCGGCAACTGCCTCTGCGGTGGTCTCATAGACCTGCGCCTCGTCGAGAAGTCGCCCAGCCCCAGAGGCCATCGCTACAGCGCGAGAGTTTGGCCAACCGTCACGCGGGCTTGTGATCCGCATACGGTCAAGGCCAAAGTTCCACATCCCACGCGCGGCGGCTCCGATGTTTTCGCCCATCTGCGGACGAATGAGAACAAATGCGGGTTGAGGCAATCCGGTCGGCATGGGCTATCCTTGGTTGGTCGCGGCTCTGATAGGCTCCACCTGCGCGTAGATCAAGCAAACCTTTGCTCAAAGCCTTTGTAGCCAAGCGCAACTTTCCAAGTTATACGCGCCCCAGACTCAATTTTCGGAGATGTGACATGGCCAGTGATGCAGCAGAACTTCCGCAACTCTATCTGATCACGCCTTCGGATTTTGAACTTTCCACCTTTAGCAATGATCTTGCCGCTTGCCTTGATGCGACGGAAATCGCTTGCGTTCGCCTTTCGCTGGCGACCCGCGACGAGGACCGTCTTTCACGTGCCGCGGACGCGCTTCGCGAGATCACTCATGCCCGCGACATTGCTCTGGTGATTGACGATCATATCGCACTTGTCGAGCGGCTTGGGCTTGATGGCGTGCATTTGACAGATGGTGCACGCTCGGTCGGAAAGGTTCGCAAAACACTCGGCGAAGATGCCATTGTCGGCGCTTTCTGTGGCAACTCGCGTCATGACGGCATGAATGCGGGCGAGCTAAATGCTGACTATGTGAGCTTTGGTCCTCTCGCAAAATCTGCGCTCGGACACGCAGAACCCGCAGAACTGGAGCTTTTCCAATGGTGGTCGATGATGATCGAAGTACCCGTCGTTGCCGAAGGTGCTCTATCGCTCGATATTGTTCGCCAACTCACTGCGCATACCGATTTCTTTGGGTTCGGCGACGAGATTTGGAAATCTGAGAACCCTGCTCAGGCGCTTCTCGCGTTCCGAAAGGCGATGGAAGGCTAATCGACTAACACGCCCGCCTTTTCCAAACCAGAACGCACTGAAATTTCAAGATCCCGAGCAAGGACTTTGCGGTCGTTGTAATCTGCGACCTTTACAGGCGCGTGATAAACTAAGGTCACAGACCCTTGCTTGCGCGCTGACAGTGTGTCGAGCAAGTGAGGACCAAAGTCCATATCGCCCCACCAACCATACTGACGCGGATCTTCCCCCGCAGCCGCGCGATAGATGACCGAGACAGGTTGAATTGCGAGCGTCGATCGTAGCGCATCATCAAAGAATGCAGCAAAAAGTGTCGGTTTGAACGGAAGGACGCGCAGCCCATCGGTGGAGGTGCCTTCTGGGAAGAAGAGCAACTTATGACCAGCCGTCAAACGCTCTTTGAAGATCGCGACGTGCTTTGCCGCCTCTCTGGGATCACGGCGAATAAAGACGGTTCCGGTGGCACGCGCAAGCCAGCCAATTCCTGGCCAACTTGCCACTTCGGCCTTAGACACAAAGTAGATGCGCTTGCGACCATTTAGGGCAAAAATATCGAGCCAGCTCGAGTGGTTTGCAACCACCGCCCCCGGCCCTTTCATCGGTGTGCCCTCTACGTGGTACCCGATCCCAAGGATACGAAACGCATTCAAGCAGACAAACTGAGTGATAAATGGCGTTATCGGGCGCTTTACCCCGAAAATCGGCCGCTCGATCAGTCGTGCAAGAAGCAAGACGATCAGGGAGCCAAAGACAAGTATCCCAAGAGGAACGCCGCGCAAAATCACCCTAACCCAACCCATTGGACCAATAGGTTTGTGTTTGGGCTGATCCCCGGGATTCCATGTCATGCTCATGCAAAATTCCTTTTGGTGTAAATCGCACGCTGGCTCTCGGTCATGCGCGCAACGTCTAGGATCAAAAGAACATCAGTCGAATTAAAGTCGTGATCAACGAAGGCACCATCACCAACGAAACCGCCAAGTCTTAGATAAGCTTTGATCAACGAGGGCACCATCAGCATGGCAGAACGGCGATCCTCTACGGGTTTCAAAAGCTCGAAGTAGTCAATAGCGCTCTGCCCGATTGCCGAAGCGCGAAGGTCCATAGGGGCGCGGTGGCGTTCGCTCAGCAGAGCGAGAGATGGCCCAATCGTCGCAATATCCGTGCCTTGGAAGGACGCAGTTCCGAAAAGGATTTCGGTGTCCGTCGCCAATACATGTTCAGACACAGCGGACCAAAGCATCAGCATTCCATGGCCGCCACGATAGTCGGGATGCAAGCAAGAACGACCCAGTTCCAATACTTTACGGTTCGAAGCTAAGATGGGCGCAAGGTCAAACTCAGCCTCAGAATAGAACCGACCTGCTGCCTCGGCGCAGGTTCGATCCATCAAACGATAGACGCCAACAACCTTTTCTCGGTCCTTGAGAAGAAGGTGCAATGCGTGTTCATCAAACTCATCTCGTTCGATCTTATTGATATGATCCACGCCATTTCCATTGCTTCCAAATTCGCGAACGAAAACGTCATAACGCAGCCGAAGGGCCGCCAAATGGTCGGCTTCACTTTCAGCAAATCCTACGCTGAATTTTGGAGATACCTTATTCATCGTTAAAGTATGACGATATTATTCAGAGTTGACGTAATGTTAACCTTATCGCTCAATAATTGCACTCGATCACATTCGAACAATCAAGAGCATGACACGAGAACCATCTATAACAACTTTGCCCTCATCTGGAAAATTCACGGTGATACGGCCTTTGATGTTGGATTGGACCTGCCCCACACCCCATTCGGGACAATCTGGGTGCCGGACCAACATTCCTGGCTCGAGGATCGAATTCAGCTCGTTCATTGCCATCTCGCGGATTGGGAAAAAGCATGCATGACGACACACTTACATCTTTGATCGGGTCTCGCATCTGTCACGACCTCGTAAGTCCACTTGGTGCAATTGGCAACGGAGTTGAACTTATGGGGATGACCGGCGCGTCTTCGGGTCCAGAAATGGACCTCATCACCCAAAGTGTCCAGCACGCAAACGCGAAACTCTCGTTTTTTCGCCTAGCCTTTGGTTCGCATGGGGAAACACTAATCAAACCTGCTGAAGTCAGACGCATCACAAAGGATTATGCCAAAGATGGAAAAATGAGGATTTCTTGGTCAATAGACACGCCGCAAACCCGCTCGTACACGCGGCTTGTGCTCCTTGGATTGCTTTGCCTTGAAAATGCACTTCCCTACGGCGGTGAAGTTGACGTTTCAAAGACTGGCGAAGTGTTCTGTCTGCGCGTAACAAGCGAGCGTATTCTCTGGAATGAGCCGCTTTGGAAACGTTTATATACGCGAAATATAACTGACCTAACGGCGGCTCAGGTTCAGTTTGGGCTTCTGGCTATTGGTTTACCGCAGCTCGGGCTTCACGCCACAATCGTAGGAGACGAGACGGAGCGTGTTCTCCGCCTCGCACCTGCTTAACGTTTAGGCGCGGATCGTGCCGTTCCCGCGCACGAGATATTTGAAACTCGTGAGTTGTTCGACGCCGACGGGCCCGCGCGCATGCATCTTGCCGGTCGCGATCCCGATCTCGGCACCCATCCCAAATTCGCCACCATCAGCGAATTGAGTTGAGGCGTTGTGCATCAAAATTGCACTGTCGATTTCATTAAAGAAGCGCGCGACGACAGACGGGTTTTCAGCGATCACACAATCTGTGTGGTTCGAGCTGTATGTCTGAATGTGTTCGATTGCGCCGCCAATCCCATCAACAATCTTGGCCGCAATATCCATATCAAGATACTCGCGCCCCCAGTCTTCGTCTGTTGCGGCATCGGTGCCAGTAAGCCCCTCGCCGGCATGGACGCGAACGCCCTTGTCCATGAGCGCCTTGATCAGGTCCGCGCCCAAAGTTTCGGCAATATCTCTATCGATCAAGAGACATTCAGCGGCACCACAGATCCCTGTGCGCCGTGTCTTTGCATTCAGAACGACCTTCATCGCTTTTTCAACGTCGGCCGATTTATCGACATAGATATGCACGATGCCTTCGAGGTGAGCAAAAACCGGAACGCGCGCTTCACTTTGCACCAAACCGACAAGACCTTTGCCACCGCGCGGAACGATAACGTCAATATATTCGACAGCATGAAGCATAGCCTGAACCGCAGCACGATCACGCGTGGGGATGAGCTGAACGCAATCAGCAGGGAGGTTTGCTTTGACAACACCATCAACGATACAAGCGTGAATAGCCCGTGATGAGTGGAAGCTCTCCGAGCCACCGCGCAAGATGACGGCGTTCCCAGCCTTGAGGCAAAGTGCAGCAGCATCAGCCGTTACATTCGGGCGGCTTTCATAAATGACGCCGATGACGCCAAGAGGTGTGCGCACGAGTTGAATATTCAGGCCAGTCGGGCGATCCCAATCCGCAATCACATCGCCAACAGGATCGCGAAGTTCTGCAACAGCGCGCAGGCCGTCGACGATCCCCCGAATACGGTCTTCGTCGAGCATCAAACGATCAAGCATCGCCGCCGACAATCCCTTTTCCTGACCGTATTCCATGTCCTTCAAGTTGGCTTCGATGATGTCATAGCGGCCTTTCCATACGGCCTCGGCAGCACCGACAAGAGCGGCGTGTTTGCGCTCGGCCGTTGCGGTCGCAAGAACCAATGCCGCAGAGCGAGCACGCGTGCCGATATCCTTCATCATTTCAGGAATATTGACGCTGTCCGTCATAACACTCTCCTTAAATTACCATGTCGTCACGGTGGATAAGCGCAGCTCGTCCCTCGTAGCCTAAAATCGCCTCAATCTCTGCTGATCGGCGTCCCATAATCAAACGCGCTTCAGCGGCAGTATAACGCGCAAGCCCAATGCCAAGGTGCTCGCCAGATGTGCCCAGAATTTCAATTGGGTCTCCGCGGCCGAATTGACCGTTGACCGAAGTCACGCCAGCGGGAAGAAGGCTCTTGCCGTTCTGAAGCGCAGTCACCGCTCCAGCATCAAGGTGAACGCTGCCTTTAGGTTTCATTGACCCAATCCAACTCTTGCGCGCATCTTTCGGATCGACATGTGCTTTGAACCAAGTGCAATTTGCGCCATTTTCCAGCGCTGTCAGAGGGTTGATGGTCGATCCTAAAGTAATCGCCATGTCGCAACCCGCATCCGTTGCCATCCGCGCAGCCAAGAGTTTAGTGATCATGCCGCCCTTGGACAGGCCCGAGACACCCTCACCGGCCATCGCTTCGATGTCGGGCGTAAGACGCTCGACCACATCAAAACGCTTTGCCTCTGGATCAATGTTAGGGTTGCCGCTGTAGAAGCCGTCTACATCAGAGAGCAAAATGAGTTGATCAGCACCGACGGTAACCGCGACCTGTGCCGCAAGTCGATCGTTGTCGCCATAGCGGATTTCGTCCGTTGCAATCGTGTCGTTCTCATTCACAATTGGCGTCACGCCGAGCGACAACAACGTCTCCATCGTTGCGCGTGAATTCAGGTAACGGCGACGATCCGCACTATCTTCGAGCGTCACCAGAACTTGACCCGTGACGATGCCCAAAGGCGCCAGAACTTCCTCATAGGCGCGTGCAAGTCGGATTTGACCAACCGCTGCCGCAGCCTGTGATTGTTCAAGCGCAAGGTTACCCTTGGGAAGCCCAAGAACCCCGCGCCCTAAAGCGATCGAGCCAGACGAAACGAGCACAACGTCTGTTCCACGTGCTCTAATCCGCGCCACATCTTCGGCAAGCGAAACGAGCCAGTCCTGACGCAGAGCACCAGTTTCACGATTTACAAGGAGAGCGGAACCGATTTTGACAACAAGCCGTTTGGCTTCACTTAGGGTTGCCAAGGTGCATCCTCCTCATCGCCCGCACGTTCTGCGGCTCGGCCTGCTTCAATCTCACGGCGCAAGGCGCGCAAGACATCTGTCACACCTTCGCTCGTAGCGCCTGACATGAGCAACACCGGCTCGCCTGTCGCTTCCTCAAGTTCGGACTTGAGGAAAGCGCGCTCTTCTTCGTCTAGCGTGTCGATCTTGTTCAAAACCGTAACCCGAGGTTTGTCCGCAAGGTCGCCCCCATAGGCCTCAAGCTCACCGATAATCGTTTCATAGTCATTCACGGGATCACCCGAGGTGCCATCCACGAGATGCAAAAGAACCGCACAGCGTTCGACGTGGCCGAGGAACATATCGCCAAGGCCGCGCCCTTCAGAGGCGCCTTCGATCAAGCCTGGAATATCAGCGACAACGAATTCGTGGCCGTCAACTGCAACAACACCCAGGTTCGGGACGAGCGTGGTAAAGGGATAATCGGCAATCTTCGGACGCGCATTCGAAGTCGCAGCAAGGAACGTCGACTTACCCGCGTTCGGAAGACCAAGTAGACCCGCATCCGCGATCAGTTTCAAACGAAGCCAGATCGTCCGCTCAATCGCTTCCTGACCTGGATTTGCACGGCGCGGGGCTTGGTTCGTTGCGCTTTTGAAGTGAAGGTTACCCCAGCCGCCGTTGCCGCCACGAGCAAGCACGATGCGCTGACCAACTTCGGTCAAGTCCGCGATAACAGTTTCTTCGTCCTCGTCGATAATCTCAGTTCCGACAGGCACGCGGAGTATGATGTCATTACCGCTTGGCCCTGTACGGCCGCTGCCCATACCCGGACGACCGTTTTCGGCAAAAAAGTGCTGCTGATAGCGAAAGTCGATTAGCGTGTTCAGTCCGTCTACGGCTTCGGCGATGACATCGCCACCGTTGCCGCCATCACCGCCGTCAGGACCGCCGAATTCGATGAACTTTTCTTTTCGGAAGGACACGCATCCGTTCCCGCCCGCGCCAGAGCGAATGTAAACTTTTGCCAGATCAAGGAACTTCATGTGTCGTACTTTCAATAAAAACTTAGGTCGTTGCAGTAGTCTATTCAGCGGCGCTTCTCAAGGTGCGCCTTTGCGCGCTTTGGTCCAAACAGCAAAAAGGCCACCGTTTGCGCGGCGGCCCCTAGGATTTTCGTTCAGGGCCAGCCAAATGCCGCCCCATCAAACGCGAATTACCGCGCCATCTTGAGCGTGTAGGTCCAAGTTGGGACCTTTGCCTTGCGAGCAACCGAATATGCCTCGGCGTCTCCCAGATACTCAAAGCCACAGTTGGTCAGCACACGCGCCGAACCTGGGGCGTCTTGGAACACCTCGGCAAAGAGCGTTGCCGCACCATGTGGGTTTGCCTCAACCATCGCATGCACAGCGGCAGTCGCAACGCCCGTATTCCAAAACGCTGGTGCGACCCAATAAAAGATTTCGCTCTGACCACGGTCCATCCGCTCGAGGCTAATGATCCCCATGACCTCCGAGGACCCAAAGTCAGAGCCATCAATGACCCAAACGTCTTCGGTCCGCTCTTCTTTTTGAGCGCGCGAAACGAAGGCTTCGGTCGTTCCCGGCGGAAGAGGATGCGGAATCGAGCGCGTTCCAAGTGCGACACGTTTGTCTGCCGCATACATAGAAATGAGGCCAGCATCAGATTTGCGAAGCGGGCGCATTACAAAGCGCTCGGCTACGATCACAGGCTGCGACCAAGTTTTATCCAACATGTGCTTTCCTCCTCGAAAAGCTAACGACGCTTGTCCCACTCCCATTAGACGTTGCGTGCAAACTATTTATGTCACTGATCCAAAACAAAAAGGGGACCGGCTATGCCGATCCCCGATTTTTTTAAACCTTAAGGGTTTCGGCTTATTCAGCGGCCTCCGCCACTGGGAGGACCGAAATAAAGGTGCGGCCTTTAAGGCCAGTGTGGAACTTTACGGCGCCGTTAGCAGTTGCAAAGAGCGTGTGATCTTTGCCCATGCCAACGTTCTGGCCAGCCCATACTTTGGTGCCGCGCTGACGAACAATAATGTTGCCAGCAACTACAACTTCACCACCGAATTTCTTAACGCCGAGACGACGACCAGCGGAGTCACGACCGTTACGGGATGAACCGCCTGCTTTCTTGTGTGCCATTGGGGATTACTCCTCTACTTTGGCAGCTGCTTTCTTTGCAGCCGGCTTTTTCTTCGGGGCAGCTTCGACGACCTTAGTCGCAGCGCCGATAGCAGCTTTAACGCCCGATTTGTCTGCACCCGACTCAACGATGTCGGTGATGCGAACGAGGGTCAGTTGCTGACGGTGACCACGAGTACGCTTGGAGCCGTGCTTACGACGACGCTTTACGAAGCTGATGGTCTTTTCGCCTTTGATCTGGTCGATCACTTCAGCCTGAACGCCAGCGCCAGCAACAAGCGGAGCACCAACGGTCGAACCGATCATGAGAATCTCGTTGAACTGGATTTTGTCGCCAGCTTCGGCGGCCAGTTTCTCGACACGCAGCACGTCGCCTGCAGCGACTTTGTACTGTTTGCCGCCGGTTTTGATAACCGCAAACATATGATATTCCTTCATTTTCCGCGTCGGCAGGTCCCTCTTGCGAGGCGTTCGTTGCACCAAAGTGCTACCCTTTGACAGCGCGCCCATTTGGGCGAGATTTTCAAGTGTCTCAGCAGAAGCTCTGCCGAGATGGCGGCTTATCGTTAAATTATCTTCAAAAGTCAACAGCCATTAGGGGTTTAGCCAACAAGGATCGGTGATCCGCCTCAGAGTTCAGATTGCTTCATCCGCGCCGCCGCAGCCGCGCCAACTGCACGATTGAGCGCATTGAAGAGATCATCATAGGCAACAAAAAGCGCCTTATTAAGCGCCCTGCCCAGCTCCGTCTTGCTAAAGGCAATGTAGTTTTCAAGGTCACTTTCAGTCAAAGGACTATAAGCGAGGTTCAAAAAGCCATAAATCCATTCCGTCGTAGAGGCCCGAATTTCATCTTCTTGATTGGCAACATCGCTGAGAAGCGTGTCCGCAGTGGTTTGCCCCTCGAAAGCTCCGTTATCGAGAAGCCCCATAAAGAATGAATAATTTCCATTCATTCCCCCGACCACGTTCATCTCAATAAGGTCATTGACCTCCACGAACTCTTGAATGAGTGCCATCTTGGGACTTGGATCGATAAGCGCCTCCGCACCAGAAGCTTTGGCTGCATCTGAAACCGCATCATCGAGCATTGCACTACGTGCAGCGACTTCAAGTTGTACAATCCGCGATCCCGGTTCGGCCTCAAAATATGCGGAGATCGCACCGATATCTTCGCCCTCAAGCTCTTGGGCAAACGCATTTATCAAATGCTCGCGCATCCAGTCTGTCCGATAAATCGTTTGAAGCTGCGTGTCCCAAGCCGGATCGCCGGAACCAAAGAACATCTCGGCGATATTCTCACCGTAAGCAAAGCTCTCTTGCCGCATCACTTCGACGATTTCATCCTGCCCAAGGAGTGTGAAAAGAGCCTCAACTTCGGGCGAACTGACCTCGGCGGCCAATGGACCCGCCAGCACACAAGACACTGCGATGCCGCGAACAAAATTCTTCATATGCAAATCTCCCGAACTCCTCATGATAGTAGTGGGCTATGATGGCACTTCCAAGCAAATGACAAAGAGTTCAGCGCCTTGGAGATAGTTTTCGCACAAATTTGTAAATTACCTCTTGCACCCGTTTCGCGGTATCAGTAAACGCCCCTCACCAAGATCGCGGAGAGGTGCCGGAGCGGTCGAACGGGGCGGTCTCGAAAACCGTTGTGGGTGCAAGCCCACCCAGGGTTCGAATCCCTGTCTCTCCGCCATTATCCCCCGATAATCACTTGTATTCCAACATATCTAAGATGAACTCGGCGTGCTTCCCCGAAGCAAATGTTGCGTCCAAGATCCAATTGTCATGCGAAATTGCGGGGCAAACCCAAGAGCATTGACCCGCTAATGCATCACTTTGCGTACCTACCTTAGAGCTTAATCCAAGCGGTCTTTAGATTCACGAATTTATCAAATGCATGCAATGACTTATCGTGGCCGTTACCCGACTGCTTGGTGCCGCCCATTGGGACTGTCACATCTGGTCCGCCATAGGTGTTGACATGCACCACGCCCGTGCGCACTGCATGGATCATTCGGTGCGCACGGCTTAGATCCGAGGTCCAAACGCCGCCCGCCAATCCAAATTCAGTGCTATTGGCAAGGCGAATAGCTTCTTCTTCCGTGTCAAAAGCTGTCACAGCCAGCACTGGACCGAACACTTCGTTCTGAGCAAGGGTGTGTCCCGCCTCTACGTTTGTCACTATGGTTGGCTCCATGAAATAGCCGCCTGTCTCAGCGAGAATACGTTTGCCACCAAGGACGACCTTACCGCCTTCAGCCTGCGCTGTTGCAACAAATTCGAGATTGCGATCGAGTTGAGCCGCGTTATTGACGGCACCTGCGTTGGTTCCTAGGTCAAGCGGATCACCGATCTTCATCGCTCGAGCGGCTTTGGCCAGCTCTTCGACAAATTCATCATGCACAGAACGCTCGACCAATAGACGCGAGCCCGCAACGCACACTTGGCCGGAGTTGCGGAATATTCCAGCGGCACTGACTTTGGCCGCCTCTTTCAGGTCTGGTGCGTCTGCAAAGACGATATTCGCGGATTTACCGCCAAGTTCGAGGTAACACCGTTTGAGATTTGACGCCGCAGATGCCTGTAAAAGGCGGCGACCGGTGCCACCGGAGCCTGTAAAGACGATCACATCTACATCCATGGACTCTGAAAGCGCCGCTCCAACCTCGGCCCCCTCACCGGTAACCACATTAAAGACACCTGGAGGAACACCGGCTTCAAGCGCAAGCTCCGCAATCCGAAGCAAAGTTAAGGACGCCATCTCTGACGGCTTCAACACGACCGAGTTACCGACGGCCAGTGCAGGTCCAAGCTTCCATGTGCCGATCATGAGGGGGAAATTCCACGGCACAATCGCTGCCACAACTCCAACGGGTTCATGATGGACCAAGCCAAGGAATTCCGCAGAAGTTGGCGCGATTTCACCATAGAGCTTGTCTATGCATTCCGCATAATAGCGAAGAGTGCCTGCGGCCGACCCCGGTTCGGCCCGTAACGCCATGCCGATCTCAGTTCCGTTATCACGAATACCAAGAACGGCAATTTCTAGCGCTTCTTTATCGATCAAGTCAGCCCATTTGAGCATGATTTTCTTGCGTTGTTGCGGCGCTAGTTTCCGCCAGCGGCCATCCTCAAACGCAGCTCGCGCAGATGCAACTGCACGGTCGGCGTCGCCCTTCGTTCCCGCGGCAATCGTTGTAATCACGGTTCCATCTAGCGGAGAGATCACATCAAGCGTTCGACCCGTCTCGGCAGGACAAACGACACCATTAATAAGATGTCCTTTGGGTGAAATATGTAGGTGACGCAGGGCGTCAATCTGGGACTGATCAACCATAGAAAACTCTTTCGCTGCTAAATTTCAATTTTACGAAGCGCGATCTGCGCCGAAATAAGCTTCGTCCAGCGCGCTCGCATCTTCGCGAAGCGTTGCAGCCGGACCACTGTAACGCACATGGCCGTTTCTGAGGACCAAAGCGTTCTCGGCAACACCAAGAGCGAGTTCTGTGAATTGCTCTACGAGTAATACGCCGACACCATTTGCTTTAAGACTTTTGACCACATCCATCAGTCGATGCACGATCAGCGGCGCAAGTCCGAGCGACATCTCGTCAATCAAAAGAAATTTTGGGCGCGCCATAAGCGCATGACCGATCGCAAGCATCTGTTGTTGCCCGCCCGACATGGTGCCAGCAAGCTGTGATTTACGTTCAGCAAGTTCAGGAAAAATGCGATAAACACGGTCCAATTCGCCTTCTAAATCATCGAGGCTAATCAAGGCACCCGCGGCTCTTAGATTGTCATCGACTGAAAGACGGCCAAAGACAACGTGTCCCTCTGGAACGGCGGCAATCCCAGCCCTACGAATGACCTCTGGCCCCTGCCCTGTAAGATCCACGCCGCCACATTCCACCTTACCATCGGCAAGTGGAAGTGTTCCGGCAATTCCAAGGATCAGCTCTGATTTGCCGGAACCATTTGCGCCGATAACCGCCGTAACGGAGCCAGCCTCTAAAGTAAGGGATACCCCGCTAACGACGTCCTTGGCTCCATTTCGAATAGAGAGATTTGCGATGACAAGGCTCATGCCGAAACCTCCTCGGTACCAAGATAGGCAGACTTTACTTTGGGATCAGCTAAGACTTCGGCTGTTTTGCCAAAAGCAATGCGCTTGCCAAAATCAAGGACAAGCGTTTCTTTGCAGATGGCCGAAATCAGTTCCACATCATGGTCAATGACAAGAACCTGCCCCCCCGTCACCTGCGGGATATTGGTGATGTAAGCACCAAGCTGGTGAGTTTCATCAACCGAAAGCCCGCCAGCGGGTTCATCAAGCATTATCAAGCGCGGTGCCCCAACCATGCAGCGCGCCACGTCCGTTAAGCGGCGTTCAAACCCCGAAAGCTCTGCGCCAAGTCGATTTGCGTGGTCGGTCATGCCGACCGCATCAAGCATCTTCTCGACTTCGAGTGCGTTCTCTCGCGTTTGTCCCATGCGGAAATCAAGTTGGACAAGCACGTTATCAAAGACGCTTAGATCATCCGCGATCTGCTCTTTTTGAAAGGAACGTCGTAGCCCCCATTGTGCACGCCGATGCGGACTAAGTTGGAGAAGGTTCTGACCATCGACATCTACGCTACCGGATTTACATGTGACAAAGCCCGAAATGACATTCATCAACGTGGTCTTACCCGCGCCATTCGGTCCGATAATCCCACTCACATCCTGTGAGAATTGTGCCGAAACGGAATTGAGCGCGATTACACCGCCAAAGCGTACCAAGATGGATTGAAGATCAATCATTTCGCACCTCTCGTCCCGAGTTTCGTCCGCATCATGGCCGCAAGGCCATAGAGCTGCCCCCCAATACCGTCAGGGGCCGTGATCACGGCATGAAGTAAACCCGCACCGAAGATCATGTAAGCGATGTCTGGATCGACCCCCCATGTGTTCAGGAGCGCCGGTAGAATTCGGTAAAGGACAGCCGCGATCACGGCGCCCAGCCAAAACCGCGCCCCACCAACAACAGCTAGAGCAAAGAGCAGAACGCTCTCGCTTGACCTGAATGTGCCGTCATCAAGGAGCCCGAGAGATCCAGCCAATAAGCCGCCTGCAATCCCAGCTAAGAGCCCTGCGATCCCAAATGCCCAAGTCTTGTACAAAGTGACATTGACACCCACTGCCATCGCGGCAGCTTCAGAGCGCCGGATCATGGCCCAAGCCCGTCCGGGTGCCAGACGACGATGAGCTTCGACGACGAGGAACCCCAGGAAACTTACCGCTACCACGTAACGCAAATAGCTCTCTGCACTCTGGGCAATGACGGGGCCACGAAACGGGCTGAAAGACCCTGTTTTGACACCCCAAAACCCCTCGCCGCCATTTGGGAACTGATAGGTCGCAAATAGGATTTCGAGACCACCCGCTGCCATCAGAGTCACAAGTGCAAGGTAAAGACCTCGCATCCGCAACGCTGGCAACGCAAGGAGCCAGCCAAACACCATCGTCGCAAGCGCGGCGACAATGAGGTTCACTTCAAAGGGCCATTCAAAAAGGTAATTCAGACGCAGGTGAATCCAACCACCTACCCCCATCAACCCGACCTGAGCCAAGCTGACCATGCCAAGGCGGGCGTACATGAATGCAACCCCAAAAGCAGCAAGAGCGAAACAAGCCGCTGAGGTGAACACCGAAAGCCAATAGCTCCCGAGCACACTTGGCAGAATGAGAAAGCAAACACCTGCAAAGACAAATCCAGAGGCACCCGACGCAGTAACATGAAAAAGAGAACGGCGCATCTATCAGTCCTTTGTATTGAACGTGAGGCGCGCGCCTCGTTGATACCAGAGCAGAACGACTGCTGCGATGACGAAGGGGGCAATCGGTCTTGCACCCTTGAGGGTCGGCGAAAGGGTTAACATGCTCTCGATCACGCCCATCGAAAGGCCACCAACCAGAACAACACCCAAGTTTTCGAGTTTGCCAGTGATTGCCGCCGCGATTGAAGGGATCACCATAAACGTAATCACTACAGGTTCGAGACGAATGAGATCAGCAAACATTAAGCCCGTGAAACCAGCGATAAGACCCGAAATGCCCCAAGCAATTGTCTCGACCTTAAGGATCGGAATACCAAGAAGCGCGGATAGGCTGCGATCATCTGCAAGCGCCCTCATTTGGAGACCAATTCGCGTTCGAACCAGGAATTGATGAATTCCGAAAACCAAGAGAACGGATGCCACGACAACAAGAAGACGTGTTCCAGTGACTCTCAAACCGAGCATTGAAATGCCAACTTTGTCGGTGGGGAGCGAAATCGAGCGAGGATCGTCGATCCAGATAAAGCTCACCAGACCAAGAAGAATGAGGGCAAACCCAAGGGTAGCAACCGCTTTGACGACAGTTTCACGCCAAGCTAGTCTTGATGCAATCCAACGGCCGTAGATCAGCGTCGAAACCAAGGAAACCAGTAGACAGGCGATCCAAGCGACGGGCTGCACCCAACCCCATTCGGTAATTTGCCAAGCGGTCATTGCCCCTGCTGCACCTGCTGCACCACCGCTAAAGTTCAGAACACCAGTCGCACGGTAAAGAACGATTATCCCGATGCCTCCAAGTGCGTAGAGTGATCCAACGGCAAGTCCTGAAGTGATGAACATCCCTGTGATCTTAAACGGTTTTCCTGCACCTAGCCAAAGGACAAGGGTAACCATCAGTACGACATACAGACCAAGATTGATCCAGCGCATATCCCGCATCGAACTACTCCGAAGATTTATCGCCGCCCGCACCCCTCCCCGAGCGCGAGCTTGCCTATCATAGAGACCTTCGACATGGCACCAAGATGGGCCGAAGCAGCCGCAAAACAGCGCAAGCCGCACATAGGTCTTTTGCTTTTGGGAAGGTCGAAACCAACGAAATCGCTTCGAAGCGTTGCGCCTTAGCCAATCGATACAAGACGTCGCATACACTCGAACGCCGCTTGCTCACGAGCAAATCCGTTTCAAAGATAGATTTAGTGAACAACCGAACCTAGGACCTCCTCTCCTAGAAACGCTAGCTCTAACGCCTTGTCGTCATTTAACTTTTTACTACCTCCCCAGCGCATATCGCGCCAATGGAATCAGGTTATGATAAAAGCTTTGGTTTTTCTTTGGGTTAATGATCATGTTAAGTAAATAATGCGAACAGCAGAAAACGGAGGTCTCGAATGATTCCCATTTCACATGCAGCTCAAGCCAGCGATGTGAATGCTGCGCTCTTTTGTGACTTCGATAATACAGCATTCATCGAAACGGCGCTTTCGCCATTTTTGGAGCGTCCTGGTTGCTTTGTCGTGACCGACAGCCCATCGTTGCTGCCCAAAGTTCCGGCAAACCGGCGTCTTGCCGTGCAACTCATTGCTTTGGACACTGACACACTAGATTCTGAAGCCGTACTCGCGCACCTAAAGGCCCAATTGGCAAGGAGCGAAGGCCTCACCAGCCTTTTGGTGGATATGACATGGGTGAACAGCTCGCTTCACGGTGCTCGTAGCATTGAGACGTGGGGAGCTTCGGTTGAGAAAATCGCCCATGACTTTGGCGTTGCCGTCATCTCGCTCTACAATCAAGAAGTGATGGTCGAAGATCTGCTTCAAGCAGCCTTTCGCGTACATCGATTGTTTTCTGCCCCCACTGGGCTCTATGAAAACCCCTATTGGCTCCCTCCGACTGTGCTCGAAGGCGGAACCGTCGAAGAGCAGCTTGCTTATATGCTGACCCGCGTTGTGCCCGACTATGAAGGGCAAGTATTTGTGAAGTCTGCTCTTCCACAGGCCGCTCGTGGCACCACCCCCGGCTGGCTAAGCAGCGCGCGCCATTCAGTTGTGCAGCAACCAGCGCAAAACCGCTGGCACATCCACTGTCTCGGACAGCTGCGCGTCTATATCGGCAACAACCAGCGCGTAGATTGGAAGATCAAAGGCGGCGCACCCAAAAAGGCAAAGGTCCTATTCGCTTACTTATTGAATTGCGGCGAGAAAGGTGCGCCTGCGGAACAGCTAAGTGAACTCCTTTGGCCAGACGGAGATTCCGAAGACATAAAGCGCTCTCGCCTCCATCACACGGTCGCAATGTTGCGCAAAGCACTAGGTGATCAAAGCGCAGTTCTGCGGGCTGGAGACTATTACCGGCTCAACGCCCCACAAGGCAGTTGGATCGATATTCATAGTTTTGAACAGCACTGTCGACGCGGACTTGCGCTCTTTCGTAACGGCCAACTGGATGCCGCTCTGCGCATCTATAAAGCTGCTGAAACGCTTTATGCGGGCGATCTATTCGAGGATTTGCCACAGGAATACGTGCAAACAGAAACCGAAGATTGGTGTATGGCGCGGCGCACTTGGCTCAGAGAAATGTGCATAAGGCTGCAATACGATACGGGTCGCCTTCTACGCCTACAAAACCGATTACGAGAAGCGCTCGATCACTGTCAAAAAGCGCTTCACTTGGACCCCACGAATGAGCATGCGAATGCAGAAGCTATGCGCATATACATGGCCCAAGGTCGGCGTGAAGCAATCGACAGACAATACCGCCAATATTGCGCCGCTATTGACGCAATTGGCGCTGGCGAAATCGGCGAAACGATCACTGATTTGTACCAAGAACTCTATCTCAATACGTAACAACTCAAGGGCCAAAGAAAAACCAAAGCGCGTTCCATACCTTGATTCGTGACATCTCAATGACGCCTCGGCGACGCTGAGATAAGGGAGGAAATCATAATGACAGTTTTAGAGGGCATTACGCCCAAGGACCGATTTGATCCGTTTGATCTCAACAGACCCCAGCCACTTTGGCAGGAACTGCGTGCGCAGGCCCCGATCTTTTATCACGAACCGTCAGGCTATTGGGTTGCATCGCGTTATGACGACATCAAAGCTATTTTCGATGATTGGAAATGCTTCTCTTCGGAAAATGCTCAAAAGCCGATGCGCCCCATGGGAGAAGCTGGTCGCAAAGTGCTTACGGATGGCGGCTTCACGGCCTACTCTGGCCTGACAAGCCGCGTACCGCCAGAGCACACGCGCATCCGCAAAATCGCTCAAGGTTGTTTTGGCCCCCGTCGCTTCCGTTCGATCGAGCCGCAAATTGAAAAAATTGTCGCCAATCACCTCGACCAACTCGAAGAGCTTGGCAAAAGCGGTCCCGTCGATTTTTGGAAAACTGTTGCTTATCCAGTTCCAGCGCATGTTCTTTTTACCCTCATGGGAATTCCCGACGAGGATGTGCCGTTGATCAAGAAGTTCGGCGAAAGCCGGATGAAGATGACTTACACCGAACTGAGCGACGAAGAACAAGTGCCAGTGGCAAAGGACATGGTTGCCTATTGGGATTACATTGCCAAACTATTGGAAATGCGGCGCGCGGAACCTGGCGACGACTTCCCAAGCGACCTTCTTCGCCTTCAATCCGAAGGTGCCGAAATCAGCGACGAAGAAATCAAAGGATTGTTGTATTCAACTCTCTTCGCCGGACACGAGACCACCTCGACCTTGATGGGAAACTCGATCATTACCATGATGACGAACCCATCTGCATGGGAAGCAATAAAGGCCGATCACGCGCTGATCCCGAATACGGTCGAAGAAATTCTTCGGTATTCGCCATCGGTCGTCGGTTGGCGCCGAAAGGCTCGGTATGAGGCGACAATCGGTGGCGTAGATCTCCCTGCGGGCGCAGAAATTCTCATGATTACTGGGTCTGCAAACCGTGACGAGAAACAATACCCCGAAGGTGAAGTCTTTGACATTACTCGCCAAAACGCACGTACACATCTCAGCTTTGGGTATGGCATTCACTATTGCTTAGGGTTCCAGCTCGCTAAGATGGAAGGTCAGATCGTGCTCCGCCAACTTGCCGAGAGGTTCCCTTTGCTCCGCCTCGAAAATGGCTTCGAAGCTCAATTCCTTCGCAACATCTCTTTCCGTGTCCCGACCAAGGTCATGGTAGAGTGGGGTCACTAATATGACACTCAATCCCCTATACACTCTCGACTTCAAAGAGATCGGACACAAAGACTTCGCGCGGGTCGGAGGCAAATGTTCGTCGCTCGGCGAAATGACCCAAGCAGGTGTCGCTGTTCCTCCGGGTTTTGCGGTAACAACAGATGCTTACGAGGCAATGCTTGCGCACCATGGTCTAAAGGCCGAGATCGCTCGACACCTTAACGGTGTTAACCCCGAAGACCTTGATAGTGTTGACCGCGCAGCGCAATCCATTCGAATACGTATCCGCGGTCACAAGCTTCCGAGTGATGTTGAAGCAAGCATTCGTGCCGCTTATGCGGCGATGGGAGACGATATGCCCGTCGCAGTCCGCTCTTCTGCAACCGCAGAGGACCTGCCTGACGCAAGCTTTGCGGGGCAGCAGGACACTTATCTTTGGGTTCGCGGCGCGGACAATGTCGTCGAAAAAGTTCGCGATTGCTGGGCATCGCTCTTTACGACGCGAGCAGTGGCGTACCGCGAAAAGAACAATATTCCGCAAGACGACGTTTTGATGAGCGTTGGGGTGCAGAAGATGGTGAACGCCAAGGCCGCTGGGGTCGCGATGACACTTGATCCTGTTACAGGTGACCGGACACGGATCGTCATCGACTCTAGCTGGGGGCTTGGTGAAATGGTGGTTTCGGGGATTGTTACCCCTGACAACTTTACGGTCGAAAAGATTTTGGAGGAAATCGTCGACCGTAAGATTTCGGATAAACACGCTGAACTCGTCGGGAATGCCGAACTTGGCGAAGCTGTTGAACGCGAAATCATCGGTGAGCGCCGAACACAGTCTTCGCTTACCGACGCCGAGATCATGGCCGTTGCGCGCCTTGCAAAGCGTCTTGAGAAGCAGAACAAATGTCCTCAGGACGTTGAATGGGCAATCGACGCTGACCTACCCGAAGGCGAGAACCTTTTAGCACTTCAATCTCGCCCCGAAACTATCTGGTCTCAAAAGAAAAAAGAGACCAAGCCAGCAAATGCTTATGGCACTGGGATCATGGGCATCGTTGGAACTTTGAACTCTGCCCTCAAGGTAAAAACCTAAGACAATAACAACATTCCACTGGGCACAAGTTTGGTGGAACCAACCAAAACAACAACGAACATAACCGATTGGGAGGAATCGAATATGGACGCAGAAACACCGCTTTTCCCGAGCGCTTTCGACGTCTCTGCACCCAAAGGCGCAGAGGACTGGAAAAGCCTTTATCCCTACTACACTCAGTTCCAGCCATCGCGCCGCAAGGAAGACGACGAGAAGTTCTGGTTCTGCAATAGTCAGCATTGGCCGAACCCGCTTCGCTCCTTCGATGTGATCATGCTCGATTTCGCGATCAAATGCCTTGGCCAATACAACTCGCGTCATCTTTTGGTGCCGCCTGCGAACGGTATCGATTACCGTATCCTTAACGGCTATGTCTACTTCTCGCCCGTTGCTGTCGCGCCTCAGGATATAGAGGCTCGCATCCCGCACTTCCTCGAGCGTGCAGGTCACTATTATGGCAACTGGAACGACCTACTTGATAACTGGAAGAAGAAGGTAAAAGGCGCCATCGATGAGATGGAAAAGATCAACTTTGAACCGCTCCCCGAGATGGTTCCAGTTGATTGGGTCAAGGACGGTATCGGCCTTGATAACACCAACGCGATCTTTGAAAACTATGATCGCGCAATCGAACTTGCCTACAAAATTTGGCAGTATCACTTCGAATTCTTGAACCTTGGCTATGCTGCATATCTCGATTTCTTCGGGTTCATGAAGTCTCAGTTCCCGTCGATCCCCGACCTTGCTATTGCAAAGATGGTTCAAGGTGTAGACAGCGAACTCTTCCGCCCTGATGACGAGCTAAAGAAACTTGCACGCCTTGCGATCTCTCTCGGCGTTGACGAAGCCCTGATGTCCGGCAGCGTCGATGAAGCCCTTGTAGCGGTCGCTAAACTCTCAGGCGGTGACAAGTGGCTTGCAGCTTGGAAGGAAGCGCAGGATCCGTGGTTTAACTTCACCTCTGGTAACGGCTTCTATTCGACAGATAAGTACTGGATCGACAACCTCGATATCCCTCTCGGCTACCTTCGCGATTACATCCCGCGTGCTCGCGCTGGCGAAGAGATTGAGCGTCCGACCGAGCGCCTGCTTGCTGAACGCGACCGTATTACGGAAGAATACCGTGATATGATGGATGAAGAAGCGCGTGAAGTCTTCGACGGCAAGCTGGGTCTATCGCGCACAGTGTTCCCATATGTTGAGGATCACAACTTCTATATCGAACACTGGGCGATTGGGGTGTTCTGGCGCAAAATGCGAGAGCTGTCAGCGATGCTTTCGAAGGAAGGCTTCTGGCCGGATGCTGACGGTATGTTCTACCTGCACCGCAATGAAGTGCGGGATATCCTTTGGGATTACTGTGCTGGCTGGGCAATCGGGACGCCAAACGTTGGTAGCGCAATTTGGCCGGACGAAGTCGCTCGTCGCCGCGCGATGGTCGACGCAATGGGCAAAGAGACACCTCTTCCAGCGCTCAACAACCCGCCCGAAGTCATTACCGAACCGTTTACGATCATGCTTTGGGGTATCACCTCTGACGCAATTGACCGTTGGGTTGGCGCAGGAGAAGACGATGGCGCAATTCGCGGAATGGCGGCAGCTCCAGGAACAATTGAGGGCATCGCTCGCGTTCTTCGTAGCCCTGACCAACTCGGTGAATTACAAAAAGGTGAAATCCTCGTCACGCCGGTCACGGCACCGTCATGGGCACCCGTCTTTGGCAAGATCGGCGCGGCCATTACAGACATCGGCGGCATGATGAGCCACGCCGCTATTGTTTGTCGCGAATACGGTCTTCCTGCAGTGACGGGTACCGGCACGGCAACGGCGAAGATCAAGACAGGTATGAAGCTTCGCGTTGACGGTAATACCGGCACGGTGACCATCCTCGACTAAGATTAAGCAGAGGGCGCGGAAACGCGTCCTCTTCTAAACACCTCGGGAGAGCACCTAATGATTGACATCTCGCGCTATGACCCTGTCTGGCGTGCGGCAGAGCCTTACATGCGTGCACGAAAGAACGACATCCATATCCCGCTCTCATTTGGTTGGGCGCAGCGCCTGCTTGCTGAATACCCCGAGGCAGACCACGATATTTGCTCGCTCGCGATCTTACTTCACGATATCGGATGGTACTCGATCGATATGGACCGGATCGTAAACGAGGGCTTTCGCGGTGATAATATCATGACCTCTGATGTTCGATATCTACACGAAAAAGAGGGTGTTCGCTTGGGGACTGATGTTCTTCGTCAAACAGGTTGGAGTGAAGACATAATTGACGCGGTTTGCGAGATCATCGACGGCCACGATACGCGCGCGACCCCGCATCATCTGAATGATAAGATCGTGCGAGACGCCGATAAACTCTGGCGGTTTAGTGTGACGGGAATTTCCGTTGCATGTGATTGGTTTGGGACGACACCCACTGGCTATGCCCAACGCCTCGACGGTGAAACGCACAAACTTGAAACCGAGATTGGACCAAAACTCGCCCGAGAAGCACTCGAGCAGACCAAGATCGCACTTATGATGCATGTTCTTTAGGTTACGATAATGAAGATGTTTATAAACGGCACGTTCGCCAACTCCCAAAGTAGCGAGACGATGCCTGTTACCGATCCTGCTACAGGCGAGCTGATTGATACGGTACCCTTCGGAACAGCCGAAGATGCCGATCTCGCTTTCTCGGTTGCAAAAGCGTCTTTTGATGCTTGGAAACAGGTACCCATGGCCGAGCGCGTGCAAATCATCAAAGGCTGTGCCAATGCAATGCGCGACGCTGCCCCGGAAATAGGTGCAACACTACATCGCGAACTCGGTCGCCCTTTGCCTGGTTGCATCTCGGAAATTGTTCGCTCTGCCGATCTGATAGACATCTACGCCGAAGAAGGTCTCCGCCTTCAATCTACAATGCCGATCGGAACCCCGCGCGGGGAAAAAACCATCGTGACGCGTGAGCCGGTTGGCGTCGTACTCGCAATTACGCCGTTTAATTACCCGATCACGCTTCTTTGCTTCAAACTCGGTGCGGCGCTCGTGGCGGGATGCTCAGTGGTGGTGAAACCTTCCGAAGATACCCCGCTCTCTACTCTTTTACTCGCCGACCTCTTTTTCAAAGCGGGCCTCCCCAAGGGCCTGTTTAACGTCGTTACCGGCGATCGCGAGTTTAGTGCAAAGCTCGTCGAGCACAAAGTTCCACGAAAAATTGCATTTACGGGATCGATCCCAGCAGGCAAGGCTATCGCAGCTGCAGCGGCAGGGACGCTTAAGCGACTTACCCTTGAGCTTGGCGGACATAGTGCAGCAATCGTTTGCAAGGACGCTGATCTGACGAAGTCTGCCGACGCGCTTATCCGTCATGGTTTTGCCAATAGCGGCCAATTTTGCTATCGTGTGAACCGCATTTACGCTGAACGCGAAATCTATGAGGAGCTGCTTGAAAAACTCAGGTGCCGCGCAAGTGCGCTCACCCTTGCCCCTGCCCATGGTGCGGGTGACATGGGACCGTTAATAAACCGAAAAATCTATGACAATTCTGCCAATCAGATCACCGATGCCCGCGCAAAAGGCGCTCGCATTCTTTGCGGCGGCGAGCAAGTGACGGGCAAAGGCTATGACGGTGGCCTTTACCTCGGCCTTACACTCATCGCGGATGCGACACCAGAAATGCTCATTATGCAGGAAGAGACCTTTGGTCCTGTGATCGGCATCTCGCCCGTTGACAGCCCCGCCGAAGCTCTGGCACTCGCGAACGACAGCGTTTACGGTCTGGCTGGGTTTGTCTTCACGCGCAACCTCGGCCTTGGGATCGAGCTTTGCGAAGGTCTTGAGGCAGGCTCTGTTTGGCTCAATGATATCCAGCGCTCGTCACACTATGTTCCATTTGGCGGGATGAAAGAGAGCGGTCTTGGTCGCGAAAAGGGTCGCTACGGCGTCGAAGCCTATACCGAGTACAAGACGATATATCTTAGCTATGAGCCGTCGCTATGACCGAATTGCTGAAACCGCGCGATCTCGCAATGTGGCGAGACGCCCGCCCCTATCTTGATGTTCGCAACAATGACGAACATACCATCGTTGCTTATGGTGTTGCATGCCAACTCTTAGAGCTGATCCCCGAGGCAGATGAGCGCATCGTCCTTCCCGCCATTTTGCTCCACGATGTGGGTTGGAAAATGATCCCCCAAGATCTTCTCCTCGCCGCTGTCGGCAAGGACCCATCGCGACCTGATCTCGTCCGCGAGCATGAAATCCAAGGGGTCAAGATAGCCGAGAAAATCCTGAGAAAGCATGCACCTGAGGGCACTGATATCGAGGCAGTGCTCGCGATCATCGACGGTCATGATACAACGACCGAAGCTCGATCTTTGAATGATGCGGTTGTCAAAGACGCCGACAAGGTTTGGCGCACCACGCGCCATGGAATGCGCGTTATTTCGGCTTGGTATGACTGGTCGCCCGAAGAATATCTCGCGATGGTCAACAAAGTCTCCAATCCCCGACTACTCACACCAGAGGGCCGCGCGATGGGCTTTGGCTTCACAGCGGCTTTAGCGGCAGAAATTCAGGCAAAAAAATATTTGGAAGGAACCCAATGAGCGGGCTGAACCTTAGCAATAAACGGGTCATCGTCACGGGCGCAGCGGGCGGCCTCGGTCGCGCTTTTGCGGTCGCATTTGCAGCACAAGGCGCACGCGTGCTTGCCTGTGATCTTGCAGAAGAAGGCGCTCAAGAAACCGCCGAGCTTTGCAACAACGCCGGAGGCAAAGGCTTCGCCGCCAAAGTGGACGTCACAAATACCCAAAGCTGCAATGATCTCGTCAGCCAAGCCGTTGCCAAAATGGGCGGGGTCGACGTTCTCGTAAACAACGCGGCAATCTACGCAGGACTGACCCGTAGCCCGTTTGAAGATATAGACGAAGCACTTTGGGACAAAGTTATGTCCGTCAATGTCAAAGGTGTCTGGCAAATGAGCCGCGCCGTGGCTCCGGTCATGCGCGACCAGAAAGCGGGTTCGATTGTGAATATCGCCTCTGCAACGGTTTTTTCCGGCTCTCCGCTCTGGATGCACTATGTCGCGTCCAAAGGTGCGGTCATCTCGATGAGCCGTACCATGGCAAAAGAACTCGGTCCAGACGGTGTACGCGTCAACGTCATTGCTCCTGGTTTCACCCTTACCGAGGCCAGCCTCGACCTTATTGAAAATGCGGCAAGCTATGGAGTTGATCGTGCTGCCCTGCGCCGTCCAGCCGAGGTCGAAGATATCACAGGGGGCGCTCTTTATCTTGCGTCTGACCTTTCAAGCTACATGACAGGCCAAACCGTCGTCATCGACGGTGGTCGCCAATTCATTTAATAAGGGACCGAAATGGTACAAGTTACTTTTATCGAAGAATCCGGCAGCACTCGTGTAATTGATGCGACCCTAGGCGATCCCCTGATGCATTCAGCGCGAAACGCTGGCGTTGAAGGGATTATCGCAGAATGTGGTGGCTCTGCGATGTGCGCGACATGCCATTGCTATCTTCAAGAGGCCCCTAACGGGCCGCTCCCTGAAATGCGCGCCGATGAGGCAGATACGATCGAGTTTGTTGCAAACGAACCAAATGAGGCAAGCCGCCTCACCTGCCAGATTATCGTGACAGAGGCTCTTGAGGGTTCGGTTTTTGCTGTTGCGACTGGCCGTTAACCGGCCAGCACACCACCGTCGATAACCAGACTGGTTCCTGTCACAAAATCCGAGGCAGACGAAACAAGAAACAAGAGAGCGCCCTTTATTTCATCGGGCACTGCAATTCTGCCCATCGGTGTATATTCCGCCATAAGCGCCGCCGTTTGTTCGTCTCTTGGACGCGTCGGCGTGCGGAAAAACCCAGGACAGAGCGCGTTGACCTGAATTCCCTTCCTCGCATATTCCAAAGCGACTTCACGAGTAAAATTCACAATTGCGCCTTTAGAGGCTGCATAGGCCGGACGCGGATAAATGCCCGCAGGACCAATATGCCCCCACATCGAAGCAACAGTCACGATCTTGCCTGATCCTTGTTTGAGCATTGGATCAAGCGCCGCACGTACGGTTTGCATAGTCCCATTCAAGTTGACATCCAGCGTACGGCTCCAGCCTTCGTCGCTCGTTTCATGGAGCGGTGCGCGGTCTGGGTCAGATATTCCCGCATTCGCAACAGCAATATCAAGTCGACCAAAGCGCGCCACAAGATCACTCACCGCAGCTTCGACCGCCTTCCGATCACGGACGTCTGCCTCGTAGCATTGCACAGACGGCCCGAGTTCTTCCGCCATCTTTTTTAGGCCATCGGTGTCCAAATCCAATAACCCGAGGCAGCAACCGTTCTCGGCCAGCGCTTCGGCCATCGCAGCACCAAGGCCAGAAGCCGCTCCTGTGATCAAAGCGACCTTGCCCTTTATGTCAAAGATCGTTGAGCTGTTCATCGATTTGCTCGTTGAGCAGCAAAATTCGCGAACCAATCAAGTGCGGCAGGGTTACGCGCAGACTCACGACTCGCTACCTTTTCAAGTGGCAGACCTAGGAACAGCTTACGAACAGGCACTTCCATCTTCTTACCTGTAAGCGTGAGCGGAATATCCTGCACCGCAATTATGACATCAGGCACGTGACGTGGGCTGCGATCCTTACGAAGTCGCGTGTTGATCTCGGTCTCAAGTTTATCGGTAAAAGAAGCACCTTCCGCGAGCTTGATGAAGAGCGGCATGTAATAGCGTCCCCCCTCCTCTTCGACGCAAACAATCAGGCTATCGAGCACCTCTGGGAAAGTCTCTAATGTTCGATAGATCTCAGCGGACCCAATCCTGACCCCAAAACGGTTCAATGTTGCGTCAGATCGGCCGAGAACAATGCTCCCACCGCGTTCGTTGAAACTGACGCGATCTCCGTGTCGCCAGACCCCATCCCATTCATCGAAGTAGCTTTCTTTATAACGGGTAAAGTCCTTATCGCCCCAAAGCATCAATGGCATCGAAGGCATAGGTTTGAGGATGGCGAGTTCACCAACTTCATTCACTATTTCCTTGCCGTTTTCATCCAAAGCGCATGCCCTGACACCGAGCGCGGGTCTTTGGATCTCGCCAGCGTGTGTGGGAAGCAAGACCGACCCTGCCAGTAGACCCGAGCAAAATTCGGTACCGCCGGATTGCGAGCTGGCCCAAATGTCTTCTTTCACAGCCTCATGCACCCACTCAAAGACCTCAGGTGTTGAGGGGGAACCAACAAGCATGATGTTTTCAAGTGCGTCCAAATCAAAGTCGCGCCCCGGAACAATTCCTTGCTGACGCACGAGCTGGATATATGTTGGACTAACGCCGATCACACTTGCTTTGGCGTCGGCGGCGAGACGCCAAAGAAGGCCCGCATCGGGATAGCTTGGGTGACCGTCATAGAGAATGGCGCGGCCATCCATGAGCGGCCCCCACATCAGCGTGTTCCAGACCATCCAACCCGTCGTCGAATAGAAAAATAAACCTCCGCCTTTGCGGATTTCAAAATGGAATGCAGCCGATTTATAGTGTTCAAGGATGACGCCCAAATGCCCGTGAACTATCGCTTTCGGTAACCCAGTGGTCCCCGAAGTAAAAAGAACCCAAAGCGGATGATCGCTGCCCACTCGGGTATAGCGGAATTCGGACGGAGCGACGTTAGGGCCAGATAACATTGCGTCCCATGTCGAAATCTTACCGCTCCACTCCGGCTTTTTCTCGCCGCTAGGTAGATAGTCGAGCATCACCAAATGACGCGCGGTTGGCAGAGCTTCCATGATCTTTGACAAATCGGACGTGCGATCAAAATCACGTCCTCCATAGCGATAGCCATTTGTCGCAAAGACGAGTTTTGGCGCGATCTGTGAAAAACGGTCAATTACCGTTTGAGCACCAAATTCGGGCGCGGCAGATGACCATACACCGCCAATAGCTGTTGTCGCGAGCATCGCAATAACAGTTTCGGGCAGGTTGGGCATATAAGCGACGACGCGATCACCGGGCAGGATGCCCATGGCTCGCATTTTAGTAGCAAGGCGACGAACAGCGTTTCCGACTTCGGACCACGTCATCGTGCTCAAGTCGCGAATTTCCGACCCATGATGCAGCATCGTTCGGTCGGGATCACCGGCAGTTTCGTTGCGCAGAACATGTTCGGCATAGTTAGATTTGGCGTTTGGAAACCAACGGGTCGTTGGCATTGGATCATCGGTCAAAACAGGATCAAGCGAGCCATCAAAGATCACACCGAAATATTCGGCAAGCGACGTCCAGAAACCAGCTTGATCGTCCACAGACCATTGCCAAAGATCGTCATAACCTTGGAATTTCTTACCCTTTTCTGAAAGCCAAGCCAGAAACGCTGTTAGGTTTGCCTTTGCTACGCGCTTGGGATCGGCTTGCCAGAGGATTTCGCCTTCAATTGCCATCAGATGCGCTCCTTCAGCCACACTTGGTTACCGATTTCGGTCAGGCTATCGATCACGTCATGAACGCGAAGTGCCTCATCCACAGCTAAGAAAGCTGCACGATCGCGGACACCGGTGGTGACGCCAAGCGTGAGTGATCCCGCTTTTCGGCCCATAGCGATTTCGAGCGAGGGATCATCACCTATCACCACCATTTCATCTGGTTGAGCTCCGGTAAGTGATGTCACAATATCAAGACCCGCGACTTCGGGTTTACCAAATACTGTCACCTTTTCATCTGTCGCGTTTTCGAGGGCAGCCGCAATCGCACCCGAAATGCCAAGCATACGGCCCTTGCCTGCCGCGAAATACGGCGCAACAGAACCGGCAAAGGGCTTTGCACCGTCCCAGACCGCTTGAACTGTCGCCTCAAGAGCTTCAGCGCTCAAATCTCTGGTCCATCCCAAAAGCACAGCTTCGACAGGACCGGCATCCTTGGTCGGGGCGACCACTTCGATCCCTGCGTCTTGCATGGGAACGGTGGTTCCGTCCGCGCCAAAGACCATTACTTTCTTATAGCCCATCTCTGCCATCGCCTTGGCGGCCACCTCTGCGGGGGTAAGGATATGACCAGGTTCGAATTCCAAACCGGCATCCGCGAGGAGCGGATAATAATGCTTAGGCGGAAAAAACGTTCCGTTGGTGTATGCGACCACCTTGATCCCTGCCCTATGACATAGTGCGAGCGCCTCGATGGCCCCCGACAGAGCGGTGTATGTGCCCGTCGCCTTGTCCATCAGAGCCAAGGTGCCGTCGATGTCAAATACCGCGGCTTTAATCTTGCGCTGAGGCATTACTTTGCTCCTTTGAGTTCAAGCTTGAGCCCAGGGCGCTCGATCTTAACCGAGCCGATTTTGTTTCGCTTGGTCAGTTCGGACATCAGGTGGATGATCGGGCGGCTGGTGGGTTCATAGGTCCGACGGGCAGGTCCTGCGGCTTTCATCGCATCGACCTGATCTGACGGCATCACCGCGCGCAAAAGGAACTCTTCGTCCGAAAAGCCTTTGCCAATCTTGGCGCGAAGCTCGTCGAGCGAGCCCATCTGCGGCTCTGCCTCTAGCTCTTTGGCACGTTTTGACGAGCGAATTCGATCTTCCACATCGGCGTCAAGCGGCATCACTGGCGCACCAAAGCGACCAAGAACATAGCGGGTCACCTCGTCCGGGATATTCTTATAACGCTCACCTGCAAGCACGTTCATGAGGGCTTGGGTGCCAACGACCTGACTGAACGGCGTCACCATGATCGGATACCCAAGTTCAGCGCGCACACGTTCCACCTCTTCGAGAACCTGCGGGAGCAGATGAAGACGTTTGGTCTCTGAAAGCTGGCGTTTCATCGTTCCCATCATCCCGCCCGGCATTTGGTGGCGGAAGTAGCTGCGATCAAACTCACCAGGCTGACCATTAGGAAGCCCTTCAGCCGCCGCAAGTGCAGTGAAGTACTTATCCATCTCAGACACCGCTTCGTCGTCTACATCGACCGAGATCCCCATGTCCCGCAGATTGCGGATCGTAGAGGCCATCGCAGGTTGAGATGTCCCATTCGCCGCCGATGACGACGCCGTATGAAGGAACTGAACGCCCTGCTCTGCCCCTTCCAAATATGAGAACGGGCCGAGTCCGATCGTGCAGTGCGAATGAAATTCGAGCGGCGTTTTTCCCATCACCGCTTTGAGTGCTGGGATCAAACTGCGTGCGCGTTCCGGTGTCACCAAACCACCCGGATCTTTGAGATATAGGCGATCAAACGCGCCTGTCTCAGTCAATTTGCGTGCAGCATCGGCAAAATGTGCGTCATCGTGGAGTGGCGAGAGCGTAAAGGTCAAAGCCGCGACGATCTGATTTCCTCCGGCACGACGCGTGATCTTTGCCATATTGAGCATCGCAGGGACGTTGTTCATTGGGTCCATAACTGCAAATCGGTCGATCCCATTGCGCACCAAAAGCCCGAAAGCAAACTCCATCAGCTCTTCGCTTGCGACCTCCCAACTAATGAAACGCATCCCAGTTGTTAGAAACGAAAGCGGCGTTGCACCTACAGCCTCGCGGAAGAGGCGCATGCGCTCCCAGGGGTCCTCCTTTTTAAAGCGAACAGCCACGGCCATATGTGTAGAGGTTGTGAAATCAATCGCGTCAAAACCGACACGCCCCATCGTGGGCGCAATCTGCAACATCATTGCGGTATCGAGTCCTGTCGCGCCCCAGTTCGACTGGTTACCATCGCGAACAGTTGTATCGATTAGTCCAACATTGCTCATTTCGAGGCTCCTTGGCTCAAACGGGACATCAGCCCGGGAAGATAATTTGTGTCTACGCCGCCATTGGCGAAAATCTCATCGGCAAGTATTGTGTCATGCAGCGCGGCGTTGGTCGTAACACCCTGTAAGACAAGCGTGCGAAGTGCCCCACGCAGGCGCGAAATCGCTTCAATACGCGTTGAGCCGTGCGCAATCACTTTTGCAACGAGAGAGTCATAGTTTGGTGGGATCATCGCCCCCGTTTGGGCAAAGGTGTCCACGCGCACACCAGGCAAATCGGGGAACCATGCTTGCGTGATATGGCCGGGGCTTGGACGGAAATCCTCAGATGGGTCTTCTGCGTTCAAACGGACCTCAATCGCATGCCCTTCAAGCGTTATTTCCTCTTGGGCAAGACCCAACGGACGCCCTTCGGCAATCGCAATTTGAAGCGCGATCAAATCAAGTCCGGTGATTGCTTCGGTGACAGGGTGTTCGACCTGAACGCGGGCGTTCATCTCAAGAAAATAGAACTCCTCTCGCTCCACATCGACGAGGAACTCTACAGTCCCAAGCGAGCGATAACCGATATGCTTTGCATAGCGGATTGCGCTCTCGTAAAGACCGTCACGCATTTTTTGCGGCAGCTTGGGCGCTGGTGCCTCTTCGAGGAGCTTTTGATAGCGACGTTGAACAGAACAATCTCGTTCGCCAGCGTGAAGTACAGTTTTTCCATCCGATAGGATTTGAACCTCGACATGGCGACCGACTGTAACAAAACGCTCCAGATAGACCCTTGGATCACCGAAAGCCGCCTCGGCTTCTGTCATTGCAATAGACAATTGCGAAGTAAGGTCTTCAGCGCGATCAACGCGTTTCATTCCTTTCCCGCCACCGCCAGCTACGGCTTTGATCAGCATTGGAAAGCCAACTTCCTTTGCAAGCTCAAACGCTTGCGCCTCGGTCTCACATGACCCACCAGGAACAAGAGGAACGCCCGCCGCCTCGGCGTGTCCACGTGCGGTCAATTTATCGCCGACAGCCGTTAAGTTGTCAGGTGAAGGGCCGATAAAGATCAGTCCGTTCTTTTCGCATTCTAGTGCCAACTCCATGTTTTCGCTCAGAAAACCATAGCCAGGATGGACAGCATCGCAGCCGGTCCCTTTGGCCGCAGCAAGGATGGTAGAAATATGAAGGTAACTTTGACGTGCAGGTGCAGGCCCAAGAACCACGGTCCGCGTCGCGAGTTGTGCTCCAAGGCTATCACGGTCAACGGTCGAAACTCCTAGGACCGTCTCGATCCCGAGCTGTCGTGCGGTTCGTATGATACGCACGGCAATTTCGCCGCGGTTGGCGATAAAGATTCTACGGATCGGGGTCATGATTTACCCTGCGACCACGCGGATAAGACACTGTCCATGCTCAACGAGTTCAGCATCAGGCGCGACAATTTCCGCGACGGTCCCATTGATACCGGCTGTCACCGAGTTCATCAGCTTCATCACTTCGATGATACCGATCACCGTGTCTTCCGTTACAGTGTCACCGACCCTGACAAACGGGTCAGCCCCCGGACGCGGCGCATGATAATAGGTCCCAAGCATAGGCGCTGGCACCTCTTGTCCCACACCGACAGGACCAACAGATTTTGGAGCAACAGACTGAACAGCGCTCGGAGCAGGTGCAGCCGCGACGGGCGACGGAGCGGCAACTTGTGTCTCCGTCGAAACTGCACCACGGCGCCGAAGCGATAACTTCACATCACCCATCTCGAGGTTCATTTCATCAAAATCAGAAGCGTCGATCAGTTCGAGAATTTCTTCGATGTCAGCACGTGTCAAACCAGTCATGATACGTAGATCCCTCCTCTAGGCTTGATTGAAAGCTTAGAGGGGAGCGAATTTGGGTCAATCTGGGACGCAGAATGATTTCACTCTGTGAAATCTCAGCCGAATAATTCCGCAACCTCTTTGGCCGCAGCAATCGTTGCGGGCGCGAGGCGCTGAATGGCTTCTGCGCGGCTTAGACTTCGTTTAGCCCAAGTGATGTTGATCGTACCGGGGACATGACCTCCAACGAGTATCGGTGCAGCGAGCGAGTCTCGACCATCATCCACATGTGCGCGTCCGGCGTTAAAGTCACCACCAAAGTCTGGATCACGTAAAGCAAAGCCTTGGGAACGGGTTTCCTGAAGTAGTTTGCGGACGTATTCACCATTTGCGGCGACACGGTCTCCTTCGAATTCCGACCTCACCAAAGCGTCAAGGATAGCATCCCGAACAGGAGTCTCACAAAAGGAAACGTAGGCACGCCCTGACGCAGATCGCAGCATATTCACGCGAAAGCCAACGGGACCAAGTGGGATATGATCAACATGGGTGCGACTAACGTTCGTCTCGATGACCTCCATATGTGTCAAGCGAGGAACTGCAAGGACAGAGGGCCATTTGGTAGCCTCAGACAAACGCTGCAAGGCTGGCGCAGCAATCTCGACAAGAGCGCTTTCACGGTCCATCTGGCTTGCCAACTCAAAGAGTGACTGAGAGGCGACGTAAGCCCCATCAGCCATCCGTTGCCAAATGAGCCCTTCTTTGTTCAAGGTCTTTAGAATGCGCAACAAGGTAGCTTTGGGAAATCCACTTTCATTGTGCAAAGCGGCGAGCGCCAACGGGCCCTTGGTCTGCAAAAGTTTTAACACGCGCAGTCCTCGCGCCAAAGAGGCGATGGATTTAACGCCGAACTCCGCTGGTTTGGACGCAGAATGACGCGCCATTCAATCTTCCTCTTTACGACTTCCTTTAACCAAGCCTAGCTTTGCGAAGGTAATGGGTCCATCCTGCAAATCGCAGATACAATCGGGTCCTATCATCCTGCTACGAGGGGAAGGGATACTATGGACAATGACATTCATACCGGCGGCTGCATGTGCGGTTCTATTCGCTATGAAACGCGTGGCGCACCATCGAAAACTGCTGTTTGTCACTGCCGTTATTGTCAGCTTATGACCGGTTCTGCTTTTGGAGTCTCAACATACTTCAACCAAGAAAACGTATCTTTTTCAGGATCTAATCCCAAAGAGTTCACCTTCACAACCGAGAGCGGGCGCGATTTCACTGCGCGCTTTTGCGAGACCTGTGGAACACGATTGACTTGGACACTTGAGGCGCTTCCTGGGCTTGTCGGGATCGCAGGTGGAAGCTTTGATCCGCCCTCATTCTGGTACCAGATTTCACGGGAAATCTTCACGCGTTCAAAAGCACCTTTCGTTAATCTTGATCTACCGGAGCATATGGATACCACCGTCAGTTATGCGCCTTGCCGAGAGGAAACCGGCTCTCGTAGTGGCGGTTGATCAAACGCTCATCCCACCATCGACGGAAATCACAGCGCCGGTGGTGAAACTGCTTTGGCAAGAGGCCAGATAAACCACCGTCCGAGCCACCTCTTCGGGGTTTGCATGGCGTCCAAACGGAATGATGCTATCAAAAAACTCCGTCGCGTCGCGGCCAATGATCTGTCCAAGATCATCCTCGACCTTTTGTTGAAAACCGTTCGAGATTGGCCCCGGATTGATGGTGTTCACACGAATTCCGCGCGGCGCGAGATCCTTTGCCAAGACCCGCATAAGTCCCGTAAGCGCGTGTTTCGCGGTAATGTAACCATATACGCCCGGATCACCGCGCAGGCCAGCGACACTCGAGGTGATAATGATACTTCCGCCACGCTTCATATGCGGAACAGCATTCTTGGCAGCGAGAAACGCACCGCGGACATGGACCGAGAGAACATCATCAAAGACTTCTGTCGGATATTCTTCGATAGGCGCTACAGTCCCGAAATTGCCAGCGTTACTGAAAAGAACATCAATTTTCCCAAAGTGATCGATAGCTGCTTGAACGTAGCGATGCGCATCGTCCGCGTGGGCCACATCGGCTTTGACTGTAATTAGGCGATCCGTACCCAAGCCAAGGCTTTCACGCGCTCTGCTCAAAGCATCACTATCGCGGTCAACAAGTACGATATGAGCGCCCTCTTCCGCCAGTGCTTTGGCCGACGCGATTCCAAGGCTTCCAGCGCCCCCGGTGATCAGACAGACCTTACCGTTTAGTTCCAAATCCATGTTGTGCCTCGCTCTGGTATTCAGGTCATTGAAACGAACAAGCGCGCGCAAGGTTTCCCTCACACGCGCCTGCCACTGCTTAGCAACTCTTAGTTCAGGCCGAGCGCCTTTTCAGCCGCAAGATGCGGTTCAAAATAAGCGCTGTCGTATTCGTAGCACTCACGAACCACTTCATAGCCGCCGCCAACGATACGTACCATGTAACCTGCGTGGTTCGGCATGTGTATGTCTGCTTCACCAACATAGTACGGTCCGCACATCAGGTCAGACGTATAGCCCGAGATATTGCGTATCGCCGCGGAAACCTTGGCACGGTCGCCAACGTCTGCAGGGTCCATCTCCAACATCGCTTTGACGAAGAACTCAGCCGAAAGGTAGCCGGCTTGGCCGAAGGTATCGCGCGGGTCATCTGCGTTACCGTAGGCATCAAGGACTGCAACCCAGTTCTGAGCGTCAGGACCGTTCATATCGAGCGGAGCAAGTTCAGCGTTCACATAAACCTTGCCATCCCAATAGTCGCCGAGCGCTGCCGGAACCGAGAGGTCATAGAGCGGCGTAGGTGCGATCCAGTTGTATGCGTCGCGAAGATCCTGCTCTTCCGCCGACTTGAGGATCGCGATTGCAATACCAGCAGGCTGGTTGATCAGGATCGTGTCGGCACCGCTTGAAATTGCCTCAAGAAGCGCCGAGTTCACGTCAGGTGCACCAGGGTTCAAAAGAACGGTCGTGCTTTGACCACCACGAGACTCCATGAAGTTCGCGACTTCGCCGCAGGACCAAATGCCATTGTTCGGAATATTCAGACCGATACAGGCTACGTGCTGGGTGCCAAGCTCTTCTTGAGCATATTGCACAGCGCCAAGGTTCGAAGCGAGCGGACCTTGGTTCGTCGAAACGATGTTAGGCGTCTCAAAGCATTCAGAAATTGCACAGGCAGAGGCCATGACCATAATGCCAGCATCTTCGTAAGTCTTTGCGTTCACAGCCATTTCAATGAACGAGCCGTTACCAACCATAGCGACTGTTGCAGTATCGTTCACGAGTTTAGCGGCTGCCTGCGCTGCTGCTTCAGGTGCCCAGCTGTCATTTTCCACGAGATATTCGATGGGACGGCCATGAATACCACCATTTGCGTTCACGCATTCGAAATAGGCGTTGGCCGAGTCTGTTGACGAAGACCAGTCTCCGGGCGCTGCGTTGCCATAGATGCCACCAACTAGGATGGGCTCGCCAGTCGCAGGTGCACCGGTATTTGCACCGCATTCAAGAGCAAAGCTCGGGGCGGCTATGCCACCGGCGAGCATGACGGCAAGCGCCGCCAGTGTCTTTTTCATTTTCATTTTAGTCCTCCCTAACATCCGTCCCATTTTCAAAAAGTGGGTTCGGAAACCTTTTTCTAGGGTTGCACGCGGGCTCCTCTTCCCTGCGCAGGTCCGATGATGATCAAGACCCCCCTAAGTTTGGCGATTGCCAGCAGAATCACCCTATTCAGGCCGCTTTGGTTTTTGTTTGGCAAATTATAGAAATACCAAATCGAACCGGCACATCTTTAGTTCACTTGGCCTGTCGCACCCATTTTCGCGGCATTGATCACCATATCTGCGCACTTCTCACCGATCATAATTGCAGGCGCATTTGTATTCCCGCTAACAATTGTCGGCATAATAGAGGCGTCAGCGACACGTAGGCCCTTGATCCCATGTACACGCAACTCAGGATCGACAACGGCGCCGGCTCCCCTCCCCATCGCGCATGTTCCTACCGGATGGTACACTGTACGAGCTTGATTTCGGACGTGCTGGCGTAGACCCTCGTCATCATTCACGGACTGCCCTGGTACAACTTCGGTCAATCCATGCTTCGCGAGTGGCTCTCGTGCCAATATCTCACGCGCAAGACGAACACCTCGAACCAACCGTTCCATATCCCGATCATCACTCAAAAGGCCAAGATCAACCTTGGGCGGACCGTTCGGCGCGGAGCGCGTGACACTGCCACGACTATCTGGCCGCAAGACGCAGGTGTGTAACGACATACCGTGACCATATTCGATCAGCCTGCCTCGATGGCTCTTGAGTCCAGGAATAAAGTGGAATTGAAGATCTGGTCGTGGCTCAGAGGGTTGCGAGCGTACAAAGCCGCCTGCCTCGACAAGATTTGAGCTCAACATTCCGCGCCGCGCAAAGAGCCAAGCAAGCCCATCTCTTGCAAGCCTTGGTGCCGCCAATGCAGAAATACCCCAAGAGGCGATCGACTTGGACTTACAGATGACCATCACGTCAACATGATCTTGAAGATTGGCGCCTACTCCAGTGAGTTCGCGAACTACATCTCCCCCGAACCCTTTGATTTGGGCCCCACCACCGATCCCAGAGCGTAGGAGAATATCTGGCGATCCAATTGCACCGGCCGATAGAATTATTTCTCCGGCCGCTTTTATGTGGTGCACAGAGCCATCGCGGGAACGATACCGAACGCCGGTTGCCCTAAGGTTCTCAATCGAAATATCTAGAACGTCGGCTCCAGTTCGAATTTCCAAATTTGGACGCCTGCGGATTGGCCTGAGAAAAGCTGCGCCTGTGGAGTGCCGCCGCCCATCAGATTGTGTCACCTGATAGATGCCGACACCCTCGGGTTCGGCGACGTTGAAATCAGGACAGCGACGCAATTGTAGCTGTTCCGCGGCCTCAACAAAATCCAAGTCCGTCTTATTCGGTCCCGTTAGGTCCGACACGCAAAGTGGGCCACTCGTTCCATGAACTTCAGTATCAATGCCTTTGCGTTGATTGCTTTCGGATTTTTTGAAGTAGGGCAGCACACTATCATAGTCCCACCCCGTGCAACCTGAATCGGCCCAGCTATCATAATCAGCCTTTTGACCACGAATATAGATCATGCCATTAATGGCAGATGACCCACCAAGCACTTTACCCCGCGGCACTGTGATCTGCCTGTCATCAAGAGCAGATTGCGGCTCCGAGACATAGCCCCATGTGTGACGCTTGTCTTTTGACAGAAACATCACCCCAAGAGGGATTGAGATTAGAGGGCTCGTATCATTGCCCCCTGCCTCCAACAAACACACTTTAGTCTTTGGGTTTTCACTCAATCGGTTTGCAAGTACCGCGCCTGCGGAACCACCGCCGACTATGATGTAATCAAAAACGTCTGTCATAAATTCTTCCCACACAACCGCCTATGCAGCCTTTCAACTCTTCCGACTTCCTTATCGAGGATTGCCACCGAACGGATGCAAAAGCGCCTCCCAACGCAGCTTGCAGTATCTTGTTTGAGGCTAAGTGGAAAAATTTGGTTTATGTTTGGCAAAATACCGAAGGATCGATATGGATTGGAATATTAACCACGTTTAGTTTCCTCTGTAGTCAGAAAACCTTCTATAAATGTCAGTAAACTCAAATGCCGCAGTCTTTTACACATCGGCCGACGCCGCTTCAGCGTTAGAGGCACTTCGGCGCTTTGATGGCTTTGAACGGGCGTACATTTTGACGCTCGATGAAACGCTGATGCCAGAGATCCAATATGGCCGTAGGCTTGCACCCCTAAGTTCGCTTCCCACTAGCCCCGAAGTGCCGCTTGATAACGTGAAACAAGCACTCGATGCTCTTTACTCTTCGCTCGATAATCCAAGCGTTATGATTGTCGATATGTTTTGGGTGCTAAGGACCACTTGGGCCGCCAACATGATTGAACGCTGGGGCGCAGTGGTTCAGGACTTTGTCACTCAGCGTAAACTTTCCGTCGTTTCGCTTTATAACCGTGAACATATCGTCGAAGATCAATTAGGCGCCGCGCTCCGCGTCCATCAGCATATCGCTGCACCTTCGGGGCTTTACACAAATCCTCACTGGCTCCCCTCTGAACTGGTGGCGCGGGGAACGCTTCAAGAGCAATTAGAGTTCCTCTTGGGACGGGTGGTACCAGAGTTCAGTGACAACAAATTCTACTCTGCTCCCCTTCCTAATATGGCCAGAGGAGCAACGCCAAGCTGGGCGCGACGCTCTCGCAATGTGCTCAGCTCAAATGCCTCAGAAGAGAAATGGCATATCCATTGTCTTGGGCAGCTTCAGGTCTTTGTCGAGGGTAGCATTAAGGTCGACTGGACGATCCCGGGGAGCGCACCCAAAAAGTCGCGCGCCCTTTTTGCCTACCTCTTAAACAGAGGCGAAGCAGGAGCGCATTCGGACCAACTTGGAGAGTTCCTTTGGCCCGATGACGCAACCGAAGACCTCAAGCGCAGCCGTCTTCGCCATACTATCGCGATGCTGCGGAAAACTCTGGGTAGAAAGAACAGCGTGATAAGAAATGGCGATCACTATCGCCTGAACGTGCCCCAAGGCAGCTGGATTGATATTCGCGCCTTTGAACAACTTTGTCGACGCGGCCTATCACTACTTCGCCAAAAGGATCATGCTGCGGCGATACACGTCTACGAGGCCGCAGAGCGACTTTATAAAGGCGATCTTTTCGAAGATATCCAACTGGAATACGTCGAATACGAATTTGACGATTGGTGCGTTCCCAAGAGAATTTGGCTCCGCGACATGGCCATCAAGCTCCAGTACGACATGTCCAAAGCGCTGCGCCAATCCGGACATCAACGCGAGGCCCTCGAGCACTCGATGAAAGCGCTGCAGATGGACCCACTCAACAATGATGCGAATATCGAAGTGATGCGCGCCCTCGCCGCGCAAAACCGAATTGAAGCGATAACGCGGCAATACCAGCAATACCTCAAATCCATCGTGATCGGAGGGGATGCCGAGCCATCGGACGAGGTGCTCGCAGTCTATCGCGAACTGGTCCCACAATCCGCACGAAGGTCCGCTGGGACGACAGCTAGATAGCCTATCCAAAAGTCTCGCGGGCGATAGCCACGTTCAAAAGAACGTGGCGCATTTCTTCCGTTGCCACTTTGATTGCGCGATCAAGAGCGGCTGGAAGATCGCACCCATGCAAAACGGTTTCGGTATAGGCTCGACTTGCTTCAGCGGTCTTGGTGAAATCTGGGCTCGGCCTAAGCGAGGTTAAAGGGACCTCATTGGCAACCCTTGCCTTGCCATCGGGATAAAGACTTTCCGCGGAGGCACGCACGGCGCTCCACTCTTCATTGTTAAGCACTATGACTATAACGGGGAGCGATAAAGCCTCTGCAACGAGATGACATGCGCTGGGGTTCGAGAACATGTAGCTCCCATCGCCGATCGTCGCGAAAACGAGTCTTTCGGGGTCCGCCAACTGAGCACCAAGTGCTGCAGGAAAGCCCCATCCAAGGCCGCCTGAGTGCGGCTCTTGGAAATAGCTATTATGATCCTCCAAATCGAGCGACTGTAGCGGGCAGCCTAATTCGTGAAAGACACTAGCCTTCTTGCCCTTGATCACTTTTCCAAGACAATGCGCGACCCAATCTTTGGTCATCGGCGAGCCGTCGCCCTTTTTGGCACGCTCCTTCACTCGGTTTCTGTTCACTTTTGCGATTTCTTCAATCGCGCTGCGTCGCGTTTCGATCTGCGTTTCATTACGCGGCAAACTCTCGACGGCATTAATTAGTGCCATAAGCGTCGCGGCGGTCTCACCCGCCAACGCATAATCCGACGGAAAGTTGCGAACAGGGGTCCGCGAAAAGAGCGGATCGGGTCCGAGCTGAATTACTTTGGCATTTAGGGAGAGTGCCATTTTATCCGGAAACCATGGCGCGAGAGAATTGATAACAAGGACGACATCGGCTTTAGCTAATAAGTCCGACGGGTCCGCACCGATCTGCATTGGGTCCGAAATCGCGAGCGCAAGTTGGTTCGACCAATAATGACAAATGGGAATTGCGCGAGAATTCACAAACTTACGAAATGCTTCCATTGTGCTTGCATCACCGGTTCCGCGCTGGGCAATGATCAAAGGTGATGTTGCCTCTGATAGTGCCTTTGCCGCAGCTTCCATGATGCTTGGGGCAAAACTGGATACGACTGGCTGAATCTTGGCAGTGCTACGAACATCGTCTTCGCCGATTTCTTCGCAGAGAACCTCTCGCGGGAGGCTAAGATAAACTGGACCCTGCGGCGTCGAATTGGCGATTGCCCAGGCCCGATCTATGAGATCGATTATCTGTTCGGGAAACCGCAGTTCATAGTCCCACTTGGTAACCTCTCGGACCATCCCAGTTTGGTCAAACATCTCTTGGCCCCAGCCAATCGGAACAGTCCGTGATCCAAAGCGCCCTTGCTCTGTAGTCGGTGTGCGTCCTGACATAACGATCATCGGAACTTGGTCACACCACGCGTTGATCATGCCCGTCACGCCGTTGGATAACCCCACATTTGTATGCAGCATTACGGCCTGAGCCTTACCTGAAATCTGGTAATATCCATGCGCCATCGAAACGGCCGCATGTTCATGCGGGACGACAATAGGGGTCGGAACGCGCCGGCCATCTGCCTTTGCATTCACATACCCTTCGATAATCGGAGGAAAATCTGTGCCCGAGTTCACAAAGACATAATCAACGCCCAGATTGCCCAACTTTTCAAAAATTGCGGCTCCGGCAGTGATTGTACGCATTGTAGACATTGTGGCCCCCGTGGTCAGATCATGTCAGGTCGGAGAATACCCAAAATTGTCTGCGCGTAATCTGAAAAAACCGCCCCAACCTTAGGAGCGGTTTCAACAAGAGGCGCCCTAGCCCACAAATGCAGCTAGGACGCAGGCAATTTTAGAACTGATCCGCTTCGAAAACGGTGTGGATCACATGTCCGTCAAACATCTCGAAGAGCTTCTTGGACACTTCCTTGCTCTCCCAGCGGGTTGGCGAAGCAAGCGCTTCTTCGATATGGGCTCGGCTTTCGAACTTCATAGCCATAACGAGAGGGAACGGGCTCTCGGCATCATCGCTCTCGACTTCGCGGTGAACGCGCAGTTCCAAGAGGTGCGGGAATGCGCCCCAAAGCGGCACGAGATTTTCGCGCCAATGTGCGTGGAATGCTTGCTCCATTCCGCTCTTGATTTTGCCTTTAAAGAAAGCGCAGCGAATATACATTGGTCGGGTTCCTTATTCGATCCGTGTTGGCGTCGATGAGTGCGCTCAGAGACCGCTTTCTGCAAGCGAAAGCGAAACGCCAATACCTAAGAGTTCCTAAACTCAGCCTAAGGCTAAACTTGAGCTGAATGAGCAACCGGCATGAAAAAACCCGTTTTCACCCTCTCCATCACAGCGTTGCTACGGAACCGCTTTATGTTCGCGTCAGCAAAAAAATACTTGCGGGTGAAGGCCTCGTAATCCGCCATATCTTTGGCAGAGACGATCAAAATGAAGTCCGCGCTCCCAGTCACATAATAGCACTGCATCACCTCAGGGGCCGCCTGAATACGTGCTTTGAAATAATCTATATCCGCGATGCGTTCATTCTCGAGCGTAACCTCGACAATAAGGGTAATTCCCCGCCCGACTTTTTGCGGATTTAGGACCGCTATCTCTTGCTCAACAAAATCGCTGGACCTCAGCCGTGCGAGCCTTTTGCGGCAAGCATCGGGCGAAAGACCCACGAGAGGTGATAGCGCATCCGCTGTGATGCGAGCATCACGCTGAATGGCCTCCAGAATAAGGGCGTCGAATCGATCCATATGCAAACTCTTGACCGAATTTCGGCTTTAAATAAGCCCAAATCGACAAACCTTTCCGAAATTCGTCCTAGGATGATGATTGCGATCAAGGTTTATAGCTAAATCGCTTAATTTCATCTGAAAACGGGAACGAGGCCTTTGCTATAGTTGAAGAAACTAAGGAGCATCGGATGCCGACTACAATCCAAAACCCATTGCGCGGACAAACACTCGACCTCGGCGTTCCATTTCCAAGCAATGATGTCTCAGACGTAAGCAAGTTGCTTCATAGCTGCCATGCCTATCGGCAAACGCCTCTGATCGCCCTACCCGATCTCGCAGAACGCTGTGCGGTTAAAGAGGTCTGGCTCAAAGACGAAAGTAACAGGATGGGCCTCGGGAGCTTTAAAGCTCTGGGCGCTGCATACGCAATTGCGCGAGAAGCCTCGCAGATCGGCGGCAACCTAAGCGTCGCACTTTCAGGGCGCACCTATGTCACGGCCAGTGCTGGCAATCACGGGCTTTCGGTCGCAGCTGGCGCCAATCTGTTTGGGGCTCGCTCGGTTATCTATTTATCCAAAACAGTACCCGACGCCTTTGCTGACCGCCTCAGGGCCAAGGGCGCAGATGTCGTCATCGAAGGCGAAACCTATGAGGAAAGCATGGACGCCGCGATACATGCGGCGGCGGCAAATGGCTGGACACTTCTGTCGGATAGTTCTTGGCCAGGCTACTACGAGATGCCTTACCGCGTCATGGAAGGTTACCTCATGCTGGCCGAAGAAACCGTCCAGCAAATCCCCGCGCAACCGACTCATATCTTACTTCAAGCAGGGGTTGGAGGTCTCGCAGCAGCTGCAGCCGCCCTATTCCGCAAAGCTTGGGGAGACGCACCGACGATTATTGTTGTTGAGCCTGAATATGCACCTGCCATTCAACAAAGCCTGATTGCCGGAAGGGTTATTGAAACCACTGGTCCTGTGTCCAACATGGGGCGCCTCGACTGTAAGACCCCCTCGCTCATCGCTTTTGGCGGTCTCGCACGTGACGCAGATCTTTCTACCACGATCACCGAAAACGAAGCCGAGAACGCGGTCAAAGTTCTGCTCGAAATGGGCGTTCAAACGACACCTTCGGGCGCCGCGGGTTTCGCTGCTTTGATTGCAGGTCTAAACCTTCCATCAGATGCGCGGGTTCTTGGGATCGTGAGCGAAGGAGCAGCATGTTGAACCAAAGTTCTCTGGTCTTTCCGTCTTGCGAATATCGTGGCCGCGTCGCACAGCTCCAAGAGAAAATGGCGTCTGAAAACCTCGAAGCTCTGCTTCTCACAACGCCTGCGGATATTTTCTATGTGACAGGGTTTCTGACGCGGTTTTGGGAAAGCCCTGCCCGTCCGTGGTTCGTCATTGTTCCTGCCACAGGCGAGCCGATCGCGGTCATTCCTTCAATCGGACTGGATTTGATGAGCCGAACCTGGATCGAGGACATCCGCACTTGGGATGCCCCTCGCCCGACCGACGATGGCGTCTCACTTCTTGCCGGCACCTTGCAAGACATCACAAGTGCCTCTGCCCAAATCGGCCTCCCAATGGGGCTCGAAACGCATTTGCGCATGCCTTTGGGCGATTTCACGCGTTTATCCGAACTGATTGGCGCGCGACGTTTTGTTGACGGGACAAGCGCAATTCAGCGCGTCCGTGAGATAAAAACCGAACGCGAAATTGACCGCATACAAACCGTTTGCCTCTCGGCGGGCCGCGCGTTTGACCGCGTCCCTGAGTTTGCGACCGCTGGCGCGCCATTGAACGCCATATTCCGCAAATTTCAAATAGCGCTCCTCGACGAGGGTGCCGATTGGGTTTCATATACGGCGGGCGGTGCTGGACAAGATGGGTATGGGGATGTGATTTCACCGGCGCCAGCAGTCCCACTCAACAAAGGCGATATCTTGATGCTAGATACTGGCGCGGTGATGGACGGCTATTTCTGCGATTATGACAGGAATTACTCGGTCGGCCCCATTTCGAGCGAGGCAAAACGCGTTCACGAGGCGCTCTGGCATGCAACCGAGCACGTAATTGAAACACTAAAGCCGGGAATGTTGGCCGCTGATGTGCACCAAATGCTTGTCGGAACGCTCCACGCTTCTGGCGTTACAGCAGGTGGCGGGCGCCTTGGTCATGGCCTTGGCATCAATTTGACCGAATGGCCGTCCTTTACCCCACTTGATCAAACTGAGTTGGTGGCTGGCATGGTTCTTACAATCGAGCCCGGTGCGATGGTGCGAGACGGAGTTTACATCGTGCATGAGGAAAACATCCTTTTGACCGATAACGGTGTTCGCCTCTTATCCCCGCGCGCTCCCTTTGAAATGGTAGAAATCTAGATGCAACGCGTTCCATATAAACTTGATCAAGATGATCGCCCGAAAATAGGCGTGATTGTCCTAGAAGCGGATGAAACGCTTGAGGATGACTTGCGGCAGATTTTTCCTTTGTCTGAGGCAAAAATCCATATCACCCGCATCCCTTCGGACCCTGAAGTCACCGTCGATACACTCGCCTCGATGGAAAAGGCTTTGCCGAATGCTGCGCGTCTCTTTCCATCTTCCGCTCATTTTCAAGCGGTCGGGTACGGCTGCACCTCTGGCACCACAATCATCGGCGCGGCGAGAGTGAAAGAACTTGTCCAAAGCTCGACCAAAACCGACCAAGTCAGCAATCCTCTTACCGCTACCCTTGAGGCTTTGCGCGTGCTTTGCGTCAAGCGGCTTGGAATAGTATCGCCCTATATCGAAGAAGTCGCAGAACCGCTTAAACTGGAATTCCAGCGCCACGGTTTTGAAGTTCCTGCTGCCGTATCCTTTGGTGAAAGCAGTGAAGCAAAAGTTGCAAGAATTGACGATACTTCACTTAAGAACGCAGCACATGCCATTATTACTGAAGAGAAAGTTGAAGCAATATTTTTGTCATGCACCAACCTAAGAACCCTTGGCGTGATTGCTGAGATTGAAACTGAAATCGGCATACCTGTTCTCAGTTCAAACCAGACCCTCACATGGCATCTGGCACGTCTATCAGGCCTGAGCACCTCAAAGCCAGAACTGGGACTGCTGTGGACAAAGGATCTCACGGGTAAATAGCTTTGACTGAGTCAGTCTAAAGGTTAGAACAACTCAAGTCAGAGGAGCCTAAACTTGCGTGAAGCCGACCTATATCCCCCCGTCAAAGCCTATCTCGAAGCCCAAGGCTATGAGGTAAAGGCCGAGATCGGAGCCTGCGATGTTATGGCGGTACGCGGCGATGAGCCCCCCTTGGTGGTTGAACTCAAGCTCACCTTTTCACTTTCCTTGATTTTTCAAGCCGTTGAAAGGCAAAGCATCAGTGATACGGTCTATGTCGCTGTCCCTGTTTCCAAGGATCGCGGATGGAAACTTCGATACAAGGACATCACACGCCTGTGCAAACGCCTTGGCCTCGGTCTCTTGGCAGTGGATGTCACAAACGGTGTCGTCCAAGCGCATCTTGATCCGCAGGACTATGTCCCACGAAAGAACCACAAGCGACAAAACCAGCTGCTCAAGGAATTTGAGCGCCGTGTTGGGGACCCTAATACTGGTGGCACCACCGGAACCAAACGGATTACCGCCTATCGTCAAGATGCATTGCGATGCTTAGCCACGCTCGCGCAACGACCGTGTGCGCCTGCTTTGATCAAGAAGGCGCACGGCGTGGATCGTGCGGGCGATATCCTACGCGCAGATCACTATGGCTGGTTCCATAAAGTCGATCGAGGGATTTATGGTTTGACGCCCAAGGGCGAAGCGGCACTGACCGACTTTGGTTCGGAAATCGCCGCCCTTGGTCTTTAGTCCGCCATCGGCTCCGATGTAATCACCTCGGAACCGCCCTGCACTTCGGTGTAAAAACAACTACGGCGATTGGTATGGCACGCAGGCCCCGTTTGGTGCACTTCGACCAAAATGCAGTCACGATCACAATCAACGCGGAATGAAACAAGTTCTTGCAAGTGTCCGGAGGTTTCACCCTTGATCCAAAACGATTGACGCGAACGCGACCAATAAGTCACTTTGCCTGTTTCAAGGGTTTTCTGGATGGCTTCGGCGTTCATCCAAGCCATCATCAGGACTTCGCCCGAGCTTGCATCCTGTGCAATCGCGGGGATTAGACCTTTTTCATCATACTTTAGCGTCAAAGGATCGAAGCTCATGGTAAAAACCCTTTTGCCATCTTCAGTTGCGCCCTATCTATGACAAGGAAGAGCGAAAGGTAAACTCCGTGTCCGAGAATTCCGATCTGATCAAACTTTATTCGTCGCGCATATTGGCGCTGACGGCAGATATACCGCATACAACGCGGCTCGAAAATCCTGATGCAACGGTGAAAAAGCGCTCCCCACTCTGCGGATCGACCGTAACGGTCGATATTAATTTTGCCGATGGGGTAATCAAAGACTTCGGTCAGGACGTTAAAGCTTGTGCACTCGGTCAAGCTTCTGCCGCAATCCTAGGAGCGGTGGTGATTGGTCGGACGCAAGACGAAATCGAGCGCGCACGCGCTCAACTCCGGGCCATGCTCAAAGAGGAAGGGCCAGTTCCGGATGCTCCGTTCGATGCGTTGGAGAACCTTCTTCCAGCGCGCGAATACAAGAATAGACATGCTTCGATCATGCTGGCTCTTGATGCCACTGCCGAAGCAATAACGCAGGTAAAACTCGCGCAATAACCCCATCTCCTTTGGGGCGCGAACCTCAGGGAGAAACGGATGTCGTTGCAAGGATTGATTACCAAAGCAACCGAAGGTCGTGGCAAAACGAACCTAGACGAAATCACCAACGTCGGCTCAAGAATGGCATTTGATGTTGTCGATCTAGCTGGGTTTCTTGATCAAACTGGCGACAAAGCTCATAAACAGCTCAAGCAGATGGGTGAACTTCGTGTGCAAGCGGAACTCATTCAAACGGCAAATACTTCCGTACAAGATGCAATATCCGAGTCGACCGCTTCGAGCCGAGAGACATTGGCCAAGCTAAATGATACTCTGCATAGCATCCGCGGATCGAACCAAAAGAACGAAGAGATTGCGCGCTGGGTCGCATCAATCAGCGAACGCATGCAAAACATCGAAGAAGCGCTTCATGGCGTCGAAAAGCTGAATGCTGAAATCTCTGGCATTGCGCGTCAGGTGAACATTCTCGCTATTAATGCAAAGATTGAAGCCGTTCGCGCTGGCCAATCAGGACGCGGCTTTGCTGTCGTGGCGGAAGCGATTACTGAGCTTTCACGTTCGACATCCCGCGCAGCCGCTGATGTCACAGACGGCATCGCTTCCCTTGCCGAAGATCTTCGCGGGTTTGGGAACGAAGCACGCAGCGTCGCGAGCGAGGCCAAGGTTGTCATTCAAGGTTTCGGCGGAACAAACACGCTCATGGACAGTATCGCGCAACAAATGCGCGAAACCGTCGGAAAAGGTGAAGACATGCAACATCGCGCCGAAAGTATTTCGACAGCAGTCAGCGCGTTTATGCCCGTGATCAGCACTCTTGAGGAAGCATCAGAAGAAACCTCAAATGGCGTCGAAAGCTCGCGCGAACGTATCCACAATCTTGTCGATGACAGCGAGCGGATCGTAAAGCTTGGGATCGCGAGCGGCGGCGTCACCGAGGACAAAAAGTTCATTACTTATGTCACAGATACCGCCAAAGCGATCAGCACCGCATTTTCAGAGGCCGTCGAGCAAGGAGACATCACGATGTCGGACCTGTTTGATAGCACCTATGTGCCAATAAAAGGCAGCAACCCAGAACAATTCTTGACGAAGTTTACTGCATTTACGGACAAGATACTTCCCAAGTATCAAGAACCGGCGCTCAACCTCGACTCTCGGATCATCTTTTGCGCTGCTGTGGATCAACAAGGTTACCTTCCAACGCATAACCATAAATTTGCGCGGCCTCAGAGCCCTGATCCAATTTGGAACGCTGCCAACGCGCGGAACCGCCGCATGTTCAACGATCGTGTCGGTCTCAAAGTCGGCCAGAACCGCGACGCGTTTTTGATGCAAGTCTATCGCCGCGACATGGGCGGTGGAAACTTCAAGTTGATGAAGGACCTCTCTGCTCCGATCATCGTCAAAGGCAAATTGTGGGGCGGCTTGCGTCTCGCCTACATCATCTAATGCCTGAAAAGAAAACCGCCGCGCATCCGGGACAGGGATGGCGGCGGGTAGGAAACGTATTCGTGTGGGAACCGAGCACATTGAGGAAGGCGAATTCCCCTAGACTGGACAGGCAGGTCGTCTAAACGCTTCAACGGGACATGAAGCGCTCTTGTGTCGGCACGAAAAACGTCAGGCAGAGAAGAGGCTAGGAAGGCAGAGCGAGCCGTAGAGGATCACGGCCAAAGCCGCGACGCCAAGAGCGTCAGCAATAAGTGTTTCACGCGAACGGGTCAGCGCGGTTTTGATGTCGTGGGCCATTGGACTGCTCCTTTGTTCCTGTTGCTAATTTGTTCTCACATGGTTAACGCCATGTAAAGAACTTTTTGAGAACAAAAGTGAACAAAAAGAGATGCGGCGCTCTAACCTACTGAAATTAAACGGATCGCCTTGTCCTGTTCCATGAGCCAAAGGAGAACACGCACGGCCTCTCCTCGCTTGGATTTCAGCGTTGGGTCATCAAAAAGCAGTTTGCGCGCGTCTGTTTGAGCCACCTGCATGAGTCGCACTTGCGATTCCATATCGGCAATACGGAACTTTGGAACACCTGACTGAGCGGTTCCGATCACATCCCCAACCCCGCGCATAGCAAGGTCTTCTTCAGAGATGCGGAAGCCGTCTTCGGTCTCACGCAGAATTTCCAAGCGCCGCTGTCCGCTCTGGGTCAAAGGCGGTTGATACATCAACAGACAGGTCGACGCCTCGGACCCGCGCCCTACCCGTCCGCGAAGCTGGTGGAGCTGTGCGAGCCCGAAATGTTCCGCGCGTTCGATCACCATAATCGACGCATTCGGCACGTTGACCCCAACTTCAATCACCGTTGTCGCGACAAGAACCTTCGTCTCACCGGCAACGAACCGCGCCATTGCGGCGTCCTTATCGGCGGGAGGCATCTGTCCATGGACAAGCCCAACGTTTCCCTCGCCAAGCGCTGCACGTAACAGCGCAAATCTCTGCTCGGCGGACACCAGATCAGATACTTCGCTTTCTTCCACCAGAGGACAAACCCAATAGGCCTGCCGCCCCGCGTCCATCGCCGCTCGAAGTTTCGCGACCACTTCGTCCAGCCGCCCGTTGCTGATCAGAGCCGTTTGCACCGGCGTTCGGCCAGGTGGCTTTTGATCAAGCACCGAAACGTCCATGTCTCCATATTGCGCTAGAGCCAAAGAACGAGGGATTGGAGTTGCAGTCATAACAAGAACATCGACAGCATGCCCTTTAGAGCCAAGCTCCATCCGCTGTGCGACACCAAAACGATGCTGTTCGTCGATCACAGCCAAGCGCAAGTCGCTGAACTCAACGTCTTTCTGGAATACGGCATGTGTGCCCACAAGGATATGGATATTCCCCTCGCGCAGCGCCTTTAACTTTGCTTCTCGTTCTTTGCCCTTGTCGCGCCCAGTCAGGATCTCAAGCACAACGCCAGCCGCTTCCGCAAGCGGTTGCAGCCCATC
>CAYWUN010000008.1:0-55984 GCA_964461315.1 uncultured Aestuarium sp. | reverse complement strand
GGTTAGGGTCGGGCGTTCGAATCGCCTCGCCCGCTCCAATCAAAAACGGCGCCCCTCGGGCGCCTTTTTTGTTCCTGCCTCAGCGTCGGCGCAACCACCATTCAAGAACGAGCATCGTCGGCATCCAGCTTACCCAAGCGGTGACAGAGTAAGTTTCTTGGATCGACATCCCGTCCAGCATCAAAAACGGCATCACAAGACGCAGCACAACAGCGGCAAAGGTCAATCCTGCCGAACGGATCATCCATCGGCGATGTTCTGCAATTCGCTTTGACCGCGCCAACTGAACTGCACGCGCGGTAGCTAAGATCCAGAAACTTCCAAGCAACGCAAAACCAATTGCCGCGCCGAGTGTCCCCTTAAATGCAGGAAGCATCACGATCGACGAAACACCTGCAATCAAGATTGAAAGGAAATAGGTATAGCCCAGTAAGCGGTGAAGTTGCGGGCGTTTCGTACGAAGTCCCTTCCAAAATTGAAAAGGGACGAGCGCCAAAGCCAAAGGACCGAAAAAGATATGACCGTAAAGCGATAGCGAAAGATTTTCGCGGTAATGGGACATATGCTCCATGCCGAGCTCAAACGGGATCACGAGCCAGCGCACAGAAGCTAGGGCAATGCCAATAGCTGAAACCCAAACGAAGCCGATCCAGATTCGCTTTGCTGTCATTTGACGGCCTCCTCACGCAAATTCCATTGTATTCAGTACAGCAATTTGGCGCACTTCATAACCAGAACTGTCTCAAAACGAAGTGCTACCCAAACGCCTCGCTTTTCGCAGCAAGCCAGCTCGATCCTTTACATTGACTTGGCCCGAAGCGCTTTGCGTCCTATAAGCCCCTCAATACTATGGACGAGGACCACATGCGTAAGTCGAAAATCACCCGCGAGACTGCGGAAACATCGATCTCTGTTGAACTGAACCTCGACGGAACCGGCACCTATGACAACCAAACAGGCGTCGGCTTTTTCGATCACATGTTGGACCAGCTTTCACGTCACTCGCTGATCGATATGACAATCCGCGCCAAAGGTGACTATCACATCGACGACCACCACACGGTTGAAGACACGGGCATTGCGATTGGTCAGGCTCTTGTCAAAGCACTTGGCGACAAAAAGGGCATCAATCGCTATGGTCACTTCGCCTTGGCAATGGACGATACACAGGTACGCTGTGCGCTCGATTTGTCGGGACGCTCATATCTTGTGTGGAACTGCCCCTTTACGGCCGAAAAGATTGGCACCTTTGATACCGAGCTCGTTCGTGAGTTCTTTCAGGCGATCAGCCTACATGGCGGCATCACTCTCCACGTCGATCTCGTGCATGGCGTGAACAGCCACCACATCGCTGAAGCTGCCTTTAAGGCACTTGCCAAAGCGTTGCGCATGGCTGTGGAAACGGACCCGCGCATGGCGAACGCCCTACCTTCAACCAAAGGTGCCCTGTGACACTTACGGTTCTAGTAGACTACGACAGCGGCAACCTTCACTCGGCCCAAAAGGCATTTGAACGAATGGCCCGCGAAAATGGTCACGGCACAGTTGTCGTGACCTCTGACGCGGATGTCGTTGTCAAAGCAGATCGCATCGTCCTGCCTGGCGATGGGGCTTTCCCGTCATGCCGCAAGGCTCTCTACTCAGTTGATGGAGTTGCAGAGGCCATCATCGAAGCCGTCGAAAAGCGCGGCGTCCCCTTTATGGGAATTTGCGTCGGCATGCAGATGCTTGCCACAGTTGGCCATGAATACGAAGAGACCCCAGGTTTTGGCTGGATCAGCGGCGAGATTACTCATATCGCGCCTTCGGACAAAACTCTCAAAGTGCCGCACATGGGCTGGAACGATCTAGTGATCGACCACCCTCACGCAGTTCTGGACGGCATCAAAACGGGTGATCACGCCTATTTTGTCCATTCTTATCATATGGTCGTCAAAGAGAGTGGCCAACGGATCGCTCACGTCGACTACGCAGGAGATATCACTGCGATCGTGGGACGCGACAACATCATCGGCACCCAGTTCCACCCAGAGAAAAGTCAGGCGACTGGCCTTCGGTTGATTTCAAACTTCTTGAACTGGAAGCCCTAAAGCAAGACACCCGCCAAATTGGCGGGTGTTTGTTTTCTTTAGGTGAATTTTATTGGCGCACCCAAGTTCCACCATTTCGGCAGAGACCAAAAACGCATCCTGAAACGGAGAGCTGGTCGCCATCGACGATGAGTTTGGAAGCGTAGGTCTTGCCGCTGTCCGGTGCATAGACTTTGCCCGAATAGCGCCCATTCCCATTGGGAACGGTGTCGAAAATGATCTCCCTGCCGATATTTTCAGACGCCATCACCGCGCCCGTAGAATCAAAAGCTTGGGTTAGAATGCCGCAAAAAGTCGTTCCACAAACTTTGACCTCGATAAGGCCACTGTTGCCATTGTTGTCGGCAACGGTCTTCCACATACCTTCAATTGGATCAGCTGCGAAAGCGGCACCCGCGGTCAACAGAAAAGCGGCAATCGTTGTTGAAATAAATTTCATGTATTCCTCCCTTTTGAGGCAGATTTCCCGAGAGAAATGATTCTACGCAAGCATTACCTTGGGTCGCCGCCAGTCGTTGCATTCTATGCTCTGACATGCATAACGGCGACAAGCAAAGAAAAGGTAAGCAAATGATCCTTTATCCCGCCATTGACCTTAAAGACGGCAATGCCGTCCGCCTCTACAAGGGCGACATGGAGCAGGCCACCGTATTCAACGAAGACCCCGCGGCTCAGGCGCGCGCCTTTGTTGAAGCTGGCTGTGAGTGGCTCCACCTCGTTGACCTCAACGGCGCTTTTGCCGGCGAGCCCGTAAATGCAGCGCCCGTAGAAGCCATTCTTCGCGAATGCAAAGTACCCGCCCAGCTTGGCGGTGGTATCCGCGATCTGGCCACGATTGAACGCTGGCTCTCCAAAGGCCTGAGCCGAGTGATCCTCGGCACAATTGCTGTCGAGAACCCCGATCTAGTACGCCAAGCAGCCCGCGAGTTCGAAGGTCATGTAGCAGTTGGCATCGACGCCCGTAACGGCCGCGTCGCCACCAAGGGCTGGGCAGAAGAAACCAACGTCATGGTCACGGATCTTGCAAAGTCGTTCGAAGATGCAGGGGTCGCCGCGATCATCTACACCGACATCAATCGTGATGGCGCGATGCAGGGTCCAAATGTAGAGTCGACGGCCGATCTCGCTCGTGCAGTCTCGATCCCTGTTATTGCTTCGGGCGGCGTTTCCTCGCTCCAAGACCTGCGAAACCTCAAGAATTGCGGCGCGCCCCTGAATGGCGCCATCTCTGGCCGCGCGCTCTATGACGGGGCGATCGACCTTGCCGAAGCACTCGCTGTTCTAAAGGCGTGAAGCGTCTCGTTTATATAATTCTAGCAATCGGGATCTCCCTCTGCGTCCTCCCAGTTTTCTTTATTATATGGGCGAGCAATTTTGCACAGAAACATGGATGCCGGCTGGACGAAGCTGGCATCTATCCTTGCATCGTAGATGGGACCGATTGGGGAAGCACTCTGGCGGCGTCCTCTCTTTCGGGGTGGGTTTTGATCCTAACCCTTCCACTTGCTGGTATCCTTGCAGTTGTCTTCCTCATAATTTTTTCTGTCGATCTGTTCCTGCGATGGCGTCGTAGCTAGCGTTGCAACATGCGGCCCACCGCTCTATGAAAAACCAAGTGACCAAAGAAGGCACACGCAATGCTCAAAACCCGCATCATCCCTTGCCTAGACGTTGCTGATGGCCGCGTTGTCAAAGGCGTCAACTTTGTGGATCTGATTGACGCGGGTGATCCCGTCGAAGCTGCCAAGGCCTATGACGCAGCAGGCGCGGACGAGCTTTGCTTTCTCGACATCCATGCAACCCACGAAAACCGCGGTACGATGTTTGATCTCGTAACTCGCACTGCGGAAGCTTGTTTTATGCCTCTCACAGTTGGTGGCGGCGTGCGCACACATGAAGATGTGCGCGCCCTCCTCCTCGCTGGTGCCGACAAAGTGAGCTTCAATTCCGCCGCTGTGGCCGACCCGGATGTGCTTACCGACGCCGCCCTGCGCTTCGGCTCACAGTGCATTGTCTGCGCCATCGATGCAAAAACGGTTGAACCGGGCCGCTGGGAAATCTTCACGCACGGTGGTCGCAAATCCACAGGAATAGATGCAGTGGAGTTTGCGATCAAAGCACAGGAAAAAGGCGCGGGCGAGATCCTCCTCACCTCGATGGATCGCGATGGCACCAAAGCTGGCTTCAACTTGCCGCTCACCAAGGCCATAAGTGATGCTGTCAACATTCCCGTTATCGCCTCGGGCGGCGTGGGCAACCTAGATCACTTGGTCGAAGGCGTTACCAAAGGGGGCGCTTCGGCTGTGCTGGCAGCCTCAATCTTCCATTTTGGCACCTACACCATCGGCGAAGCCAAGGCCCATATGGCCGCCGCCGGCATCCCAGTGAGGCTCTGATGTCACTCTACGATCTCGACAAAACCATCCAGTCCCGCAAATCCGCCGATCCAGAAAGCTCTTGGACCGCGAAACTCTTCGCCAAAGGGCCCGAAAAATGCGCCGAGAAATTCGGTGAGGAATCGATCGAAGCCATCATCGAAGCTGTAAAAGGTGACAAAGAGAAGCTCATTAGCGAAGCCGCCGACAGCCTCTATCACTTACTGGTCATGTGCGCCGCACGCGATGTCACCTTGTTGGATATCGAGGCCGAACTAGACCGCCGCACGAACCAATCAGGTATCGCTGAAAAAGCGTCCCGAACCTGACTTGCCTTTGTGCTTTAAATATCCCGGGGTGAATGCGCCAACAGCGCAGAGGGGCAGCGCCCATCACAATCCGAGACGCGGTAATTCGATCTTGGGACATAGGTTCTGAACCGTTTTAACACCGCGTGTTTCGGCCTTTGAAAGCGCTTTGTCGTTTATCACACCAATCTGGAGCCAAATCGATTTTAAGTCTGGCCAGCGCGCTAGGGCCGCATCAACGATTTCAGGAACCGCCTCGGACGCTCTGAAAACGTCCACCATATCAACAGCACATGGAATGTCGTCAAAGGTAGCATAGATCGGCTCACCCCCAAACGATTGTCCGGCGAGCCCTGGGTTAACCGCTATCACGCGATATCCTTTTTGCAGCAGATACTGCGCGACACCATGTGACGGCCTTGCGGGATTGGCCGAAAAGCCAACCAAGGCGACGGTCTTGGCCTCGGTGAGAACTTCGCGCAAATAAACGTCAGAATATGCCATCTCGACCTCCTAAAAAAACGCTCGGGACAGGGCCCGAGCGCAAGGTATGGAACGAGGGACAGTAGGTAAACAGTGGGAGTTCCAATCCACTGCATATCAGACATCTATGCTGGACTTTCTGATACACCAGACCCTCTCAGCAATTTGTGAACAGTCCCTTAAGTGACGCGACAAAGACTCAATCGAAAATATCTTCGATAAAATCAAATATTCCCTTCACCGCTTTCTTTGGCTTGGATTTCTTTTTCTTCGTCGATTTACCCTCGAAAAAACGCTCTGCCAAATCGACTAAGTCCAATTCTCGGGACTTTTGGTCTTTTTGGCTCACCGTTTGCGTCTGAGCTTGAACCGCTTCAATTTTACTTAGCGGCGCACCGCAAGACGAACAGACAAGCTCATGCCTCCCACTGCTCGACACCTCTAGCGCGGCACGTGTGCCGCAGTAACAACAGGTTGCGATGCGTGTATTTGGCATGATGCCTCCGGTTTAGCGTCCTTTACTTGCATATAGGGCGACTGCCGCCGCGTTGGAGACGTTAAGAGACCCAAAACCGCCCGCAGCGTCGATTTTTACGAGCTGATCACAGGTTTCTTTTGTTTTGTCGCGCAATCCAGGCCCTTCTGCGCCCATCACAAGAGCGACAGGACGATCAAATCTGTCCTTGAGAGCCTCTTCGATGGTCGCATCTGCCTCGCCATCTAGGCCCAGAATGATGAACCCAAGCTCTTTAAGCTCAATCATTGCGTCTGCGAGATTACGGATTCGGACATAGGGCTGACGTTCGAGCGCACCGCTTGCCGTTTTGGCCAGCGCGCCCGTTTCAGGGGCCGAATGACGCTGCACACCGACAACGGCACGGGCGCCAAAAACTTCTGCGGAACGGAGAATCGCACCAACATTGTGCGGGTCCGTAACGCGATCGAGCATCACGATACGCTGCGGCATTGGACCGTCAGCAAGGGCGATATCTTTGAGTGAACCCCAATCAAGTGGCTTCACCTCAAGGGCCGCCCCCTGATGGACCGAATCTTCTGGCACCGGAGCCGCAAACTTTCGTGGATCAGAAATTTCTGCAGCCATGCCGGATTCGGCAATCGCATCGGCAAGTTTTGCTTGAGCATTAACCGTCACAACAAGGCGCAACTTCTTGCGCGCAGGGTTCAAAAGCGCATCCCGCACGGCATGCAAACCGAAGAGCCAAACAGTTTCCTGCTCTGCTGCACGCTTGCTTTGTTCCTTTTCGATAACCCACTTTGGCTTTTTCATAGCTCTCTCCGCTTTGACAATCTCTCAATGCGCCGAGCAGCTTTACAGTGCAAGTCACAAGCAGATGCAAAAGATTAGGATTTTCCTGTTGACGACCTTCGCTGCCGCGCATATTCACCCCCTCGCAAACAGAGCAATGCACTGTTTCGGGCGACGAGCTGCAAGGTGCGGCAGCGGACTGTAACTCCGCCGGGGAGACCCATGCCTGGTTCGATTCCAGGGTCGCCCACCATCTCTTCTCGACATGGTGGTACTCAAAGCAACGGCAAGAATGCTGTTGTTTAACTGTCTTTCGATTTTGTCCCATTCACCCTATAGTCCGATAAAAATCGAAAAGATTGGGCGGGGCATGGCAGCAAAATCCAAAGCGGATGCAAACTTTAATATTGTGATCGTCGGTCACAAAGGGCGGCTCCAATATGAGGCTCTGCTCTTCGTCGCCTCGTTGCGCCATTCATCACCGAATTTCAAAGGCCGCGTCTTTGTGGCCGAGCCACAGCAAGGCAAGCTATGGCCTGAGCCAATTCAGATGGACAAAGCAGTTCGGGCCGAATTGCTTGATCTGGGAGCGGAGATTCTCCCCTTTGAGAGTGTTCATTTTGGTCGTGCCTATCCCTACGGCAATAAAATTGAATGCCTCTCCGCACTCCCCTCGGAGCAGCCATTTATCTTTTTTGATACGGACACGCTGATCACCGGTGAAATCGATAAAGTGAAATTCGACTGGGATCGCCCCTCCGCTTCGATGAGGTGTGAAGGAACATGGCCCGTCGAAGAGCTATATTGGCCCGGTTATACTGCCATCTGGAAGTCGCTCTATGACAAGTTCGGACTAGAGTTCGAAAGCACGCTCGATCTCAGTAAGCCCGACGAATACTGGGAGCGGTATCTCTATTTCAACGCTGGCTGGTTTTATGGCCGAGACCCAAAAGTATTTGGGGAAACCTTCTTGAAGTTCGCGACTGAAATCCATGCAAACCCCACTCCTGAGATGGTTATTCAACCGCTGGACCCTTGGCTGGATCAAGTGGCCCTCCCCCTTGTCATTCATGCGTTAGGCGGTGGACGACCGGGACCCGAGCTTGACGGGCTCGATGGAGATGTGACCTGTCATTATCGAATGTTCCCTCTGCTCTATGCGCAGGAGAGCGATAAGGTTGTGTCGGTTCTCGAAGACGTAAGCACCCCGAATAAAATCAAGAAAGTGCTGAAAGAATATGAGCCGATAAAGCGGATGATCTATCAAGGACGCGGAGAAAAGGTGCGCGCCATATTTGATCGAAATAACCTGCCGCCACGTGAAAAGAAGATTCGCAATATCATCAAGGCCGAAGGCTTTTGGATGCGCTAGGCTGGGGGCGCTGCCCCCAGACCCCCGGGATATTTTAGGCACAAAGGCAGGTGCGGCATTCACTTGATGCCGTAGGTCACTTCGACACTTGCTGTGATAGTAATTTCACCCGCCGAGATCGGAACATCAGACTTTACGCTGCGCATCTCCATTGCTTGGAGATAGACAGGCGGCTCATTGAAGCCCGTCCCAGTTTCGGAGAGTGTCAAAAGGGTTCCAAGCTCGACGCCTGCGGCTTGAGCATAAAGCGCAGCGCGGGCGCGGGCATCATCTACTGCGGAAATTCTTGCTTGATTGAGCACAGTTGCTTTGTCTTTCAGACCAAAGGACAAGCCTTGAATTCGATTGGCACCCGCTTCATTTGCCAGTGCTATAAGCGTTCCAAGCCGAGCAAGATCCGTCGAGGTCACGGAAATCAAATTCGCAGCAGTGTACCCAGCGAAGACCGGAGGTTCTCCATTCGGTTGATCGTAGCTGTAGACTGGGTTCAGCGTGAGTTCGAAGGTTTGCATCTGTTCCTGTGCGATCCCGTTGGCTTTGAGTTCATTCAAAACAGCCTCGACCGCTTTTGCATTTTCGGAAAGTGCTGTTTGTGCGTCGCGACTTTGAGTTTCGACGCCAAGTCTCAGCGTCGCCATATCGGGCGCGACTGTAAGCTCCGAGGAACCTGAGACAGAGATGCTTCTCAGAACATCGGCATGTGTGGCAATCGGCGTAAGCGCGAAGGCAACGGCAAAAAGTGAACTGCGGAGCAAAATGACCTCCCATATTTGGAGAATTGGAACGAACTCCTTTCAAGATGGGACGGTCTGGTGGGCCTTGCCAGTCACAAAACGACGATGGGCGGGAAGTTGCTATAGCGCCTAAAGCCCAAGGCAGTTACATTTCGCATCGGAACTAACAGTGATAAAGCCATAACATGAAACCTAATTTTGCGCTTTCTCTGTCTGTCGAGGGCATCCGGCTTTTGCACCGGGTGACGGGCGGATGGCATCTTGTGGGGGAGGTGGCGCTCGATTCCGAAGATATGGGCGGAGAGCTGGCGCGGATCAGACAGACTGCGCTTGCCTTGGAACCCAGCGGTATCAGAACCAAACTTCTCCTGCCGAATGATCAGATAAAATACTTTGCGCTTGATGGAACACGCGCTGAGGCTCTGGAAATCGAAGCCGCACTGGATGGCTCCACACCCTACGCAATCGACGAGTTGTCCTATGACTCTTCGAAAGGCGGCGGACGGACCTATGTGGCAGCGGTTGCTAAAGAAACGATGGAGGAAGCTGAGAGCTTTGCACAAAGCTATCACTTCAACCCGATCTGCTTTTCCGCTGTACCAGAAGAATTTACCTTTGTGGGCGAGCCGTTCTTTGGTCTGACAAGCCTATGCTCTCAGAAGGGTATCACCGATGTGGATCGCGACGATGTTGCGGTTAAGATCATCGGGCTTGCTCACATGCCCAAAGTCGAGGAACCAGTCGCAGAGCCTATCGCGCCTGCCGATCCTGTAAGTGAGATAGAGCTTTCCCGACTGGACGCAGAACCGTTGGCGCCGCAGATTGAGGAAGATATCCTTCAAGGGGATCTCTTCCCGAGTTTCGAAGAAACCAGCGCGCCTTCAAAAGAACCTGAGGTCCTCAAGGAAGAAACCGACCCAGAGCCTGAGGTGGTATTCAGCAGCCGCGCAAAACCGACGGCGAAGTCAGCTGACTCGGTGAAAATGCCGCCTCTCACCGCTGCACCTGCGCCGACAGAGATCGGCGGGCGAGTCGAACCTACATTCGCGAGCCGTTCGCGTGGCGCAGCTCCCACTCCGAAACTCACAGTCGCTCCGCCGAGCGTCCCCGCTCCGAAAATTGCGGTAGATCAAGTTTCTGGGGGGACTGTTGCACTCAAAACAGATGGTGCAAACATCGCGCCGAGCACTGCGCCTAGGATTTCCGCAGCGCCGAGCGCGCCAGTAAGTGACGCAAAGCCCAAAGTCCCACTAAAGGCCCCAGCATTACCGAAGATCGAGTTTGGCGCCCTATTCGGTGGTCTCTTGTCGCGTCTCAACAGGCCAAAGAAAGCCAAGCCGAGCGCGGTAGAGGCGGCAACAGAAGACGAAATTGAGCAGTTCTCGATTTTCGGCGCCCCGAAGGCTCAGAGAGGGCGGCCTCGTTATCTCGCTCTGATTTTGACCGTGATCTTGCTTGTATTTCTAGCAGCGGTTGCGGCTTGGGCATCGTATTCAGACGATGCCCTTGCGCGCTGGATCAGAGGCGATGAGGCTACCGTTCAATTCGCACAAGAGACCGAAGTTCTTCCTGTTCCAGAGATGTCGGAAGAGGAAGAATTCGATATTGCAACAGCCGCTGCCGATTTGGCCGGGGAGTCCTCGGTGGCGGCTGAAGAACAAATCGATGTGCCAGTGGCAGAGCTCGAACCAGAAGAGACCGAGACCGTTAAAACAGGCACACCACTTTCCCCAGCAGAGGCGGAGCGCATTTATGCTGCGACCGGCGTATGGTTGCGTGCCCCGCGTATGGCCTATCTTCCTAAGACCGAGACTTCTGACGATGTGGTCATCCCCGCGATCGACCCCGTGACGATTGGCACGGATGCAATTGCGCTTCCCGCGACTTTTGCGCCTGACCGTCCGATACTGACACCGTCCAATCCCCCTGCCCCTGGCACCACGTTTCCGCGTGATGAGAACGGATTTATCCTTGCGACCCCAGAAGGCACTGTGATGCCCGATGGCGTGATGGTCTATGCCCGCAAACCTGATTTGATCCCTCCTCTCCGCCCCGCAACTCTCGCCCCCAATGCCACCCCAGAAAACTCGACCGTTACGACAGACGCCCCCAATCCGCTGGCGGGCTTTCGACCAAAGTTACGTCCTGACACTTTGGCAGAGAAAATCGAACGCGAATCTCTTGGCGGCTTTACGAATGATGAACTCGCCGCTTTACGCCCCAAGGTTCGCCCTGCGGGGCTCGTCCCTCCCGCGCCCGTGCCAGACCCGAATGTCGATGACGCTGTTGCAAGCGCCCTTGCCGCTGCGCCTTCGAATGATGTCGCGGCCATTGCGGCAGCCATTGCTTCTTCGGCGCCGCCACCGAGCAGCTTGAACAACGCCACCAGCGCGGCAGTTGCGGCGTCGCTACGACCTGATACGCGACCGCGCAATTTTGCCAATATCGTTGAAGCCGCTCGCAGCGCGCCTGCCGTCGCAGTGGCGCCCTCGGCCGCAATTGCGCCTACGGGAAATAGTCCGCGCAACGTAGCCACGGCGGCAACGCAAAACGGTGCGCTAAACTTGCGCGAAATGAACTTGATCGGCGTCTCGGGCACATCAAGCCGTCGCACCGCGATAGTTCGTATGAGCAACGGCAGATTTGTGCGCGTCGGCGTAGGTGACGGACTCGACGGTGGACAGGTGACCGCGATCGGGGAAAGTGCACTTAACTACGTTAAAAACGGACGCACTTACGCACTTCAAATGCCATGAGGCCAGCGTTTCACCAAGAGTTTTCGAAAACGCTAATTTTGTTTCAAGAAATTGAGACGGAAAACCGATCAACTGCGTTGAACCGACTGGGCAGTTCAGCGATACCAAAGACATGGAAACGTTTCTCTTTCAGGCAACAATTTATCTCGGAGCCGCAGTTATTGCGGTGCCCCTTGCTGCGCGTCTCGGGCTCGGCTCAGTATTGGGATATCTCCTTGCCGGCGTTGTCATAGGACCACTTACTGGTCTTGTTGGAAGCGAAACACAGGACCTTCAACACTTTGCTGAATTCGGCGTCGTGATGATGCTGTTCCTCATTGGATTGGAACTCGACCCAAAGACGCTGTGGCAGATGCGGACGCGTCTGTTGGGCATGGGCGGGGTTCAAGTGACCCTCACCACGCTCGTGCTGATGGTTGCAGCCTATTTGATGGGAGAAACGTGGCAAACCTCTATCGCGGTGGGCCTCATCCTTGCGCTGAGTTCGACGGCAATCGTGTTGCAAACCCTGACTGAGAAAGGACTCGTTCAAACCGCTGGTGGCCGCAATGTCTTTTCGGTACTTCTCACCCAAGATATCGCCGTCATCCCGATGCTTGCCTTTCTACCTCTTCTCGCTGTGAAATCGATGGTGACGCTTGCCCCCGATGGGTCGGTAAAGCGGGCGGGCGATGCGGCGAGCGACTCTCATCATGGTCTTTCGATTGTTGATGGTCTCCCAGCTTGGGGCGTGACGCTTGTCACATTTGCAGCAGTAGGTGCCATCGTTCTGGCTGGGGTTTATCTGACCCGTCCGGTCTTTCGCTATATCCACCACGCAAAGCTACGTGAGATGTACACCGCGCTCGCGCTCCTGATGGTGGTATCGATCGCAGTCTTGATGAATCTCGTTGGCCTCTCTCCCGCTCTCGGAACGTTTCTTGCGGGTGTCGTGCTTGCCAACTCGGAATTCCGTCATGAGCTTGAAAGCGACATTGAGCCGTTCAAAGGCCTCTTGCTTGGACTATTTTTCATTACGGTAGGCGCAGGGTTTAACTTCACAGCCTTTTTCCGAGAGCCGTTAGACATACTTGGCCTCACTCTTTTGTTGATCGTGGTGAAGGGGGGAATCCTCTATGCCCTTGCCCGAGGCTGGAAACTCGCCGCACGAGATCGCTGGCTCTTTACCTTAAGCCTCTCACAAGCGGGTGAGTTCGGTTTTGTCCTTATCTCGTTCTCACTTGCCACAGGTGTTTTGACCAACGCGCTAGGACAACGCCTTCTCTTGGTGATCGCCCTTTCAATGCTGATCACCCCCCTGCTCTTTATCCTCTACGAGTTCCGTATAAGGCACCTGAAAGCCCCCGAGGCAGACACGGCGAGCGATGACATCAATGAAACCGGCACTGTCATTATCGCAGGGATTGGACGGTTCGGTCAGATTGTAAACCGTCTCATACAAAGTGCTGGGTTCTCGACCGTCGTCCTCGATTCCAATCTCGAAACCGTCCAGACCATGCGCAAATTCGGCTTCAAGGGTTTCTTCGGCGACCCTGCCCGCCCCGACCTGCTCAAAGCTGCCGGTATTGAGAACGCGCAGGTCATGGTGATTGCCGTTGACGGACGAGAAAAGGCGACCAAGCTCGTCGCCTACGTTCGCAAAATTCGCCCAGACATCCACATTGTCGCACGCGCAAGGGATCGCGGTCATGTCTACGAGCTCTATGCAGCAGGCGCCAATGATATCGTCCGAGAGGTCTTCGACAGCTCGCTTCGCGCGGGTCGCTATGCGCTCGAAAATCTTGGATTGAGCGAATATGAGGCCGCCGTTGCCGAGACACAATTCTACCAGCACGATCGCGCCGCAATGAAAGAGCTTGCTCAGTTGTGGAAGCCAGGGATCAATCAGGATCAGAACGAAGAGTATGTTGCAAAAGCAAAAGAGCTCAATTCGGATCTAGAGCTTTCGCTTACCTCGAAAGACGAGGCGAAAAAGGCGCTCGAGAACAGGCCATTTATGGGTGGGCGCCGCCGCAAAGACAGCGCCCTAAAACCCGAGGATTGATTAGCCTTCGCTGACGCCAGCCTCTGCAAAGGTCGCCATTCCCGAATGGCAGGCAATTGCACCCTTGAGCACGCCAATGGCAAGCGCTGCACCCGAACCTTCGCCAAGACGAAGTCCAAGCGACAAAAGTGGCTCCTTGCCGAGGTTCGACAGAAGCTTTCCGTGTGCGCCTTCTGCGCTCTGATGGCCCGCAATCGCGTGATCAAGTGCGCCGTCTGCAACTTTCGCAAGCACCGCAGCAGAAGCACAGCAGATAAAGCCATCAAGGATCACAGGAATGCTGTGTGCACGAGCGGCTGCAATCGCGCCTGCCATTGCAGCAAGCTCACGCCCACCCAAGGCGCGAAGCACATGTAGCGGATCGGCAAGTAAGTCAGCGTGCAGCGCAAGACCATCGCGCACCGCCGCGGTTTTGCGGTCAAGGCCAGCATCATCAACGCCTGTGCCGCGACCTGTCCACTCACCAGCTTCGCCGCCGAAAAGTGCCGCAGAAATGGCCGCTGCGGGGGTCGTATTCCCAATGCCCATTTCACCGGTCACAAGGAGGTCGGCTTTTGGATTTACCGCATTCCAACCAGCGGCAAGCGCTGAAACAACTTCGTCTTCGGTCATCGCCGAGGCGACTGTGAAGTCGGCCGTTGGGCGGTCAAGTTCGAGCGAAACTACCGACATCTCAGCGCCAAAGGCCTTTGAGAGCTGGTTGATCGCCGCACCGCCATGTTCAAAGTTTGCAACCATCTGAACAGTCACCTCGGGAGGGAATGCCGAAACGCCGCGTGCGCAAACGCCGTGATTACCTGCAAAGATGATGACTTGCGGATTTTCAAGACTTGGACGACCAGTGCCGCGCCATCCCGCATACCAAATTGCGATGTCTTCGAGGCGGCCAAGTGCCCCCGGGGGTTTGGTCAACTGACCATTACGATCAGCAGCGGCATTCACTGCACCTTGATCGGGTTGACGACCTTCTTCCACAAGTTTGCGGAACTCTTCCAAAGTATTAAAGGGGGCAGACATAGTGCTCCTCGTTGAATTTTAGCTTGGTCTTGTCTAACCCTCTGCGCAGAGATTGGAATGCAAAATAAGGTCGCATTTATGCAAACGAACGACATTGAGCAGCCGCTCGTAAAATTCAGCGACATTTCCGCATCCTTGGGGCTTCTTAGTCGGCTCCCAATCCCCGTAAATTTTGCAGAGGCCAAAGCACGCGGGGCAGCCGCCGCGTGGGCCTTTCCCATCGCGGGCATGGCGATTGCGTTAATCGTCGGCATTGCGGGCGCATTTCTCATTCACTTGGGTGTAAACCCGCCGATTTCCGCAGCTATCGCAATAGGGCTACAGATCATCATAACAGGTGCAATGCATGAAGACGGACTTGCTGATTCCGCCGACGGGCTTTGGGGCGGCTGGGAGAAAGAGCGCCGCCTTGAGATCATGAAAGATAGCAGGATTGGGACCTATGGCGTGCTCGCTCTCGTGCTTTCGCTTTTGATCCGTTGGACCGCGCTTTCCGCAATTTTCGGCACAGGATCGGTTTTTGCACCGCTGTTGGCAGTTGCAGCCACAAGCCGTCTGCCCATGTTGGCACTCATGACTACGCTTCCCAATGCGCGCGGCTCGGGCCTGAGTGCCTCGGTTGGTCAGCCATCAAAGGATACGCTTGCGCTCGGCACTGTGATTACACTTGTTGCTTCTGTAATGTTCGCTGGTTGGTCGTTTGTGCCCCTTTTTCTGTTTTGCACACTGGCAACGCTCATTTGCGCACAAATCGCAAAAGCCAAGATCGGTGGTCAGACGGGAGACATCCTTGGCGCAACCCAGCAAGTTGTAGAGATAACGGCTTTGGTAACGCTTGCCAGCTGGATCGCTTAGTTTCGGCAATTGAGCAAAGTCATAACGCTCTTGGGCCCGTCATATGGCCCAGCATCTCGACTTTCGTAATTACGAGTAATTTGGACGCGGGACCGATCGGCGCTCAAGGTAATAGCCTCGGGAATACCATCACATTCGCGCACGCCGCCGCTTATCGCCGCCTCACCGATACGGTGATTGGTATGACCCTCTAGCTTGGCTTTTGGCGTTACGATCCAGCTTTCACCTTCCTGATGAATTTCCAGAAACGTGAGCACCTTAGCCAAATGGGGGCGGTCGACATAAGCCACCTCTAGACGCCCATTTCCATCAAAGTCAGCAATACCCGCAATTGCCAACCAACGGTGACGCTTGCCAATTGGGGCATTCATAGCAACAGGCGCGATTGTTTCATGCACCCAATCGAAAACCTGCACGCGAGCACCTTGGTCAAAAGTGCTCGCGACCGTCACAATCTCGGGCGATCCATCACTATTGAGATCGACAAGACGCGGGGCGACATCTTCGAAAACAGCGTTCTCATAAGAGATGCTCCACCTACGACCATCAGCAAGACCGACATCCAAAGTGGCATACTCTCCGCCAGCAAGCGCGCCATGCCCATAGGCATCTGTCGGATCATCGTAGCTGGCAGAAGTTATTTCGGCGGCGCAAATCTGAGGCAAAAGAGCCAAAAGCGCCGCCGACAAACGCATTAGATTTGCTTTTCAGGCATCTGAACGCGAAGACCTTCAAGCGCATCTGTGACTTTGATTTGGCAAGTCAGGCGCGAACGGGAGGGGTCAGGCTGATAAGCGAAATCGAGCATGTCTTCTTCCATTGGGTCTTTTGCAGGGAGCTTTTCCACCCACTCTTCGGCAACATAAACGTGGCAGGTCGAACACGCGCAGGCACCGCCGCAATCCGCTTCGATCCCGGGGATGCCATTGTCGCGTGCACCTTCCATTACGGTCAGGCCATTCTTGACCTCGATCGTATGTTCTTTGCCGCCGTGTTCGATGTAGGTAATGCGCGCCATGAGCTGCTTCGTCCCTTAAGTATTTCAGTTTGGCACAAGGTATGCGAGCAGCATGCGCCTTTCCAGTGGAAAACATGCGACATTCATCACCAATGCGACATTTGCTAGCCTCAGGTTCGCGCGTTGGCTATAGTCAGGCAAACACAAAGAGGCAGAGCAGTTGGCCCTTCGGACGAATATAATAACCGCCGTTCTTGGCGGGCTGACTCTGTCGGCCTGTGGTGGTGGCATTGTTCCCTCTTCCAACCCACCAAGCTTCAATAGCGAGGCGATTGAGTATGACGTTGCAGGAAACTGCTATGGTCGCGATGTGACGCCCGCTGTGATCGAAACCGTGACCGAGCACATCATGGTTCAGCCCGCAATGGTCACAACCGACGGAGAAGTCACGAGCCAAGCCGTCTTTCGCACAGTCACGCGCAAAGCGATCTTGCGCGAACGCCGCGAGGTGGTGTTTGAAACGGTATGTCCACAGGCCCTGACCCAAGAATTCGTCGCCTCGCTTCAACGCGCTTTGCGGACGCGTGGGACCTATAGCGGCCAGATCAACGGGGTTATGGATAGCGCCACGCAAAAGGCCATTCAGACATATCAACGTCAAGAGGGCTACGATAGCTCTCTGCTCGACATTCGTACGGCGCGGGATTTTGGATTGGTCGCGATCAGCACTGACGATCTTCAGAACTAAAAAGAGCGCCACTCGGGCGCTCTTTTGATTTGCTTTAGAGGTGCTTACTCTTCGATATTCAGCGCAACAAAGCGCGGTTCACCGGCACGGCGGATCAGAAGAAGAAGCGAGCGACGACCAGCGTCACGTGCTTCAGTAACGCGCGCTTCTAGGTCGTCGATATTGGTGATGGCTTGTTGACCAGCTTCGGTAATCAGATCGCCTTCACGAAGCCCTTTGGTTTCGGCCTCGCTCCCAACTTCGACATTCAGAACCAAGACACCGCTGTCGGTGTTGATCTGATACTGCGAAGCTAGCTCCTCGGACAATTCAGAGAGGTTCATGCCAAAGAGTTCAGTGGTTGCGGGTGCTTCAGGCTCCATCGTCGCAGGCAGCACGCTCTCAGCCGTTTCGCGGCGTCCAAGCGTCACAGCAAGCTCGATCTCTTCACCATCGCGAAGAACGGTGACATCCACCTCGGCTCCGACAGGCGCATTTCCTACAATGCGCACAAGCTCACGCGTGTCAGCGACGGGCTTTCCATCGAACTTGATAATAACGTCACCGGCTTCGACCCCCGCATCCATCGCGGGACCAACTGGCACGTCTGTGACGAGCGCACCGCCGGTTTGCTCAAGCCCAACAATCGCATCGACCATATCTTCGGTTACATCTTGGATACGAACGCCAAGCCAGCCGCGACGGGTTTCACCGTACTCCTTAAGCTGATCAACAACATTCTTGACCACATTCGATGCCATCGAGAAGCCGATTCCAATTGACCCACCATTCGGAGAAAGAATGGCGGTATTCACACCGATCACATCACCGTCGAGATTAAACAGCGGACCACCCGAGTTACCGCGGTTAATTGCGGCATCGGTCTGAATGTAGTCGTCATATGTGCCCGAAAGCTCGCGGTTACGAGCCGAAACGATACCCGCCGAGACCGAGAACCCTTGGCCGAGCGGGTTGCCCATAGCGAGAACCCAGTCGCCCACACGCGAAGTATCGCTATCACCAAAGTTGACAAAATCGAGGCCAGTCGCATCGACCTTTAGAAGAGCTATATCGGTATTGGGGTCGGTGCCGACCACCTCTGCCTTCATCTCGCCGCCTTCGAAGAACTCGATCATGATCTCGTCAGCGCCTTCGATGACGTGGTTGTTGGTGACAACATAACCATCAGCCGAAATGACAAATCCAGAGCCAAGCGCGTTAGAGCGGCGAGGTCCGCCTTGAGGGCCATTGAAGTCGCGGAATAAATCCTCGAACGGCGATCCTTCAGGAACAACACCTTGCGGCATCGTGCTCGCAGCGATGGTCGTCGTTGTCGTGATATTGACCACAGCTGGGCTGATCTGCTCGGCAAGCTCGGCAAAGCTTGCTGGACGATCTTGTGCCATCACTTGCGGAACAGGACCCGCGACGAGGGCAACTGAAAAAGCAATGGCAGAAAGCAAAGTACCAACTTTGGGACGGATAGGCGTGATCGCAAAAGCATTGGACGACACGAACTTTTCTCCTCGCGATTTATTGGGGAAAGCACCTGAGGGCTTCGATACGTTAGATGTGAACTTAAGGCTTCTGGAAGGCAATTCAAACACCCATCGCGGCCGCTCAAAGCCGCGTGACAATTTGTTACGAACTGAATCCAAGAGCGAAAGCTCCCCAAACGAGGGCAACTCCGAATGCCAATGAACCAAGGCCGACGCGGCGGCGTGCCTCCATTGACATCGCTTTTAGCGCTTCCAATGATTTCTCCATAAGCGAAGGGGCCAGCGCATAGGCCAGCCCCTCAACCACACATACCAGCCCGATGGCGAGCAAGACAAAGCCCATTAGTTGGACGTTCCCTGAGCCGAACGGAGGTAATCAAAGAACTCGGAGTCGGGAGAAAGAACCATCGAGGTATTGTCTGATCCAAGTGCGTCACGATATGCAATCAGCGAGCGATAGAAGCGAAAGAACTCTGCATCTTCGCCATAGGCAGCGGCATAAATTGCCGTAGACTGAGCGTCGGCTTCACCGCGGATGATCTCGGCCTGACGCTGAGCGTCAGAGGTGAGTTCAACGACAGTACGGTCTGCTTGCGCTTCGATACGCTGCGCGGCTTCGCGACCACGCGCTACTTCGTCGGCTGCCTCGCGCTCGCGCTCAGCTTCCATACGATTGTATGTCGCCTGAAGGTTTTCCGGAGGAAGGTCGGTACGCTTGAGGCGCACGTCAATCAGCTGAATGCCCAGCGCCTGAGCTTCGTCGATTGCACCGTTGCGAATGGTCTGCATCAAAGCGGCACGATCCGTTGAAAGGATATCGTTCGAGGAGACCGAACCCAATGCCTCACGCGTTTGAGCGCGCAGGATCGAGTCGAGACGCGACGCTGCAAACTCTTCACCGCCAGCACCTACGGCCTGACGGAACTTACGCACGTCAGCGATACGATAGCGCGCAAAGGCGTCAACGATCAGACGGCGGTCGTCCGAGGGCGTGACTTCGAGCGAAGCCATATCGCGCGAAAGGATGCGGTCGTCATAGTAAACAACCTGTTGGATCAACGGGATTTTGAACCCTAGACCTGCGTCTTCCTTTACGGTCACGATTTGACCGAACTGGAGCACGAGCGCCTTTTGGCGTTCATCCACAATGTAGATGGAAGACAAAAGGCCCGCGAGGACAACGACGATTGCGGGGATCAATAGAGCGGATTTACGCATTAGTTCGACCCTCCCGTAGTCGTCGTTTGATTGCGATTGAGTTCATTGAGCGGAAGATAAGGCACAACGCCCGAACCGTTCTGACCTTCTTCAAGAAGGACGATGTTCGAATTACCCAGAACCTCTTGCATCATATCGAGGTAAAGACGTTCGCGGGTCACGTCAGGCGCACGACGGTATTCTGCAAGGATCGCCGAGAAACGGCTTGCGTCACCTTCTGCGCGGTTGATGACTTCGGCACGATAACCTTCTGCCTGTTCGAGAATTTGCGCAGCTTCACCACGGGCCTGAGCGACGACACGGTTCGAATAAGCGTCGGCAACGTTCTTGAGACGGTCACGCTCCTGCTCGGCATCCTGCACCTGACGGAAAGCAGAAATGACGGGCTCGGGCGGGTCAGCCTTGTCAAAGTTCACACGCACGATATTCACGCCGCTATTATAGCTCGCAAGTGTCGAGACGATCAGATCCTTAAGGCGTTCTGCAATGACACCACGGTCACGGTTCAAGATCGGAGCAAGGTCAGACTGCGCTATGATTTCGCGCATCGCCGATTCAGCCACGGCTTCAATCGTCGCTGAAGGGTTAGCAAGGTTAAACAGATAGGCTTCGGGATCAGAGATGTTCCAAACGACTTGGAAGTCGATGTCGACGATGTTTTCATCGCCGGTGAGCATCAGACCTGCATCCTGACCAGTGCGGCTTGCGCCAATTTCAATTGTGCGTTCCGTCGTGACCGCAATCACCTCGCGCGTCACAACCGGCCATGGCGCAAAGTTCAAACCAGGGTTGCCGATGGAGTAAGGCTTGCCAAGCAAAAGCTCGACCGACTGCTCTTCTGGCTTTACGGTATAGAATGAGGCAAAGGCCCATAGCGCGACTGCGCCAAGAACCCCAAGTCCAATCCCGCCACGGGTAATCTGCGGACCGTTCGGGCCGCTGTTCATAGGTCGCCGGCCATTGCCGCCGCCACCGCCGCCCCCCATGAGAACGCGGAGTTGTTCACGACCTTTATTCACGATCTGGTCGATTTCAGGGATTTGCCCCTGCTGTCCGTCGCCGGGACGACGCCCGCCGTTTTGGCCGCGATCACGATCATCATCGCCACCGCCCGATCCACCTCTGTTGCCTCCGCCCCAGGGGCCGCCATTATTTGCAGACATATATTTCCGTGTCCCTTAGTTGCGTCAGTCACCTACATTCCGTCAAAGATGTGCGTTTTCGCACGAAATTCAAGCGGTACGCGTCGGCGCCTTCATAGTTACGAGTTCTTCGGCCATCGTCGGGTGAACCGCAACAGTCCGATCAAAATCTTCCTTCGTTGCGCCCATCTTGACTGCGATACCGACCATTTGGATCATCTCGCCAGCATGGTCCGCCACGATGTGGCAACCGAGGATTTTGCGCGTATCCTTGCAAACAATGAGCTTCATCAAAACTCGATCGTTACGCCCTGCAAAGGAATGGTGCATCGGCTTGAATGAAGCGACGTAAACCTCGATCGGTCCCTTTGCCGCAGCGTCTTCTTCCGACAGTCCGACTACGCCGTATTCGGGCTGCGTAAAGATTGCCGAAGGGATCAACTCGTGATCTACAGCGGTCGGGTTGCCCTTGAAGACCGTTTCGACAAAAGCCATCGCCTCGCGGATCGCAACGGGCGTAAGCTGAACGCGGTCCGTCACATCTCCGATGGCAAAGACCGAGGGAATGTTAGTCTGCGAATATTCATCAACGACGATCTCGCCCTTGCGGCCCGTCTTGATGCCAACCTCTTCGAGGCCAAGCCCCTCGGTATTTGGGGAGCGTCCCGTCGCAAACATCACCTGATCAAAGAGCTTTTCGACACCATTTGTGCCTTTGACACAAATCTGATCGCACTGTCTCTCCATCGAGAGAATGTTGACGCCGCAATGAAGATCAACGCCCCGATCTTTCATCTGGTCGGCAATGAGCCCGCGCGCTTCACCGTCGAAACCGCGAAGAATTTGTTCGCCACGATAGTATTGGGTTACTTCGACACCAAGACCATTAAGGATGCCTGCAAATTCACAAGCGATATAGCCGCCGCCAACGATCAGGATAGACTTAGGTAGCTCATCTAGGAGAAAAATCTCATTCGAAGTGATACCGAGGTCTGCATTCTCCATCTCGGGAACGCTCGGACGGCCACCAACAGCGATCAGAATGTGTTTCGCGGTAAAGGTCTCGCCCGTGCTGAGCGACACTGTGTGCGCGTCCTTGAGCGTTGCACGAGCATCAAATATTTCGACGTTCGAGCCATCGAGCAAACGGCGATAGACACCCTCAAGTCGGTCGAGTTCCGCATGAAGCTTGCCGCGGAAATCAAGCCAGTTGAAGGTGCCGTCGGGCACGTCCCAACCATAGGCACGTGCGTCAGACATGGCTTCGTTGAACTCGGATGCAAAGACCATGAGCTTCTTGGGAACACAGCCTCGGATCACGCATGTCCCGCCCATGCGGTATTCTTCTGCAAGAGCGACCTTTGCGCCCGTCGCAGAGGCGACACGTGCTGCGCGCACACCGCCAGAACCGCCCCCGATAACAAAAAGATCGTAATCAAAGGACATATCAAACTCCGTAATTCATTCGGGCCGTCGGTCGGCCTCTTGCAGTCTTTCAGCAGATGGTCCCCTCGCCGAACATCGTCAAGGGGTGTGCCGCTTACTCGGAAATATCAGTGAAAAGGTTATCGTTCTCGAGGAAGTCAAACTTGCTCTCTTCGACCGAACCTTCACTGATGTCGCGAACTTCGACACGGCCATCGCCGTAACCGATCACAACAGCGTCACAGATGTCGATAAAGAGACCATTCTCTACAACGCCCGGAATCTGGTTCATCACGAGGCTAAGCTGGCGAGCATTGCCGATCCGGTTGAGATGCAGGTCAAGAATATGGTTACCTTCGTCAGTGATGAACGGGCGATCGCCATTCATGCGAAGCGATACATCGCGCCCCATGACGTCCATGCCGATGAGCGCTTCTTCAACGATGGTCTTTGTGGTCTGCCAACCAAATGGGATGACTTCGAGTGGAAGCGGGAAAGCCCCCAAGGTTTCAACCGACTTGGAGATGTCAGCGATGACGATCATCTGATCCGAGGCAGTCGCCACGATCTTTTCCTGAAGATGTGCTCCGCCACCGCCTTTGATCAAGTTCAGGTTACGGTCAAATTCGTCTGCACCGTCGATGGTGACATCTAGCCATTTGGCTTCATCAAGGCTGATCACTTCGATGCCAACCTCGCGCGCCAATTGCGCCGTGCGGTTAGAGGTCGGAACGCCCTTGATCCGAAGACCTTCATTCTGGACCATTTCGCCTAGGCATTTCACGAGCCAAGCCGCAGTTGATCCGGTTCCCAAACCTACGCGCATTCCACTTTCGACATATTGAGCTGCACGTTTGGCAGCGACGAATTTGGCTTTGTCGATTGGGGAAAGTTCACCGGTCATGGGGCAGCTCCGCTTTAGGTTCACACGCGTTATAGGGGTAATTGGCCAAGGGTGCGAGAGACAAAAGCCCGCAGTTGATCGCAAATAAATCCCGTTGGATTACGTCGCTGCGCCTTTGAGCGTGACTATGTCGTATTCGGACGCCTTCTGGGAAAGACACCGCATAGTCTGAGAGCAACAAACGAGGTTCATGATGTTTCTTTCAGTCTTTGACATGTTCAAGGTGGGTATTGGTCCTTCTTCATCTCATACGATGGGACCAATGGTTGCGGGCGCGCGGTTTATTGAACACCTTCGCAAACTCCCGTTCGGCGTTCATGGACTTCGTGCATCCCTTCATGGATCACTCGCCTTTACGGGCGTTGGGCACGCAACAGACCGAGCAGTGATCCTTGGCCTCGCAGGCTTTGTGCCCGACACTTATGACGCTGCGACTGCTGAAACAGAACTTGCCCGCATCAATACGGAAGGCACCATCACGGTCGAAGGGCTTGGCACTCTCGAGTTCTTGCCAAAGGAGCACTTGGCCTTTGATTACGGTCCAAATCTCGAAGGTCACGCAAATGGTCTCATTCTTCGCGGTGTAGATAGCCAAGGCGACACAATTGCAGAAGTGGTTTATTACTCGATTGGGGGCGGCTTTGTTCTGACCGCCGATGAATTGGCCGCAGGGCAAGACACCGATAACGGCCCGCCTGTGCCCTTCCCATTTAAGTCCGCTGCTGAGATGCTGGAAATGTCAGCGAAAAGCGGCAAGAGCATCGCCGATATGAAGCGGGCCAACGAGCATTCCCGTGGCGGCGCGGCCGCGCTCGACAAAGGTGTTGCACGAATATGGGAGGTCATGAACGACTGCATCAACCGTGGCCTCCACTCGCCCGAGGGCATTCTCCCTGGTGGCCTTAAAGTTCGCCGCCGAGCGCCCTCAATCTATCAAAGCCTCGTAGCCGAGCGTGGCATGAATCTCGTTGCGCCACATACAATCAATGATTGGATGTCGGTCTATGCGATGGCGGTAAATGAGGAAAACGCGGCAGGCGGTCAGGTTGTGACCGCACCAACCAACGGGGCGGCGGGCGTGGTGCCAGCGGTCATCCGCTATTGGCTGGATCACGTGCCGGGTGTGAGTGCGCGCAATATCCCCGACTTCCTCCTAACCGCGGCTGCGATTGGCGGCCTCATCAAGTTCAACGCCTCGATCTCTGGTGCGGAATGTGGCTGTCAGGCAGAGGTCGGAAGCGCCTCGGCAATGGCTGCTGCGGGCCTTTGCGCGGTGATGGGCGGAACGCCAGAGCAAGTTGAGAACGCAGCCGAGATTGCACTCGAACATCATCTTGGAATGACCTGTGATCCTGTCAAAGGTCTCGTCCAAGTCCCATGTATCGAACGTAACGGACTGGGCGCGATAAAGGCTGTTTCGGCGGCCTCGCTCGCGTTGCGCGGGGACGGTCAGCATTTTGTACCACTTGACGCTGCAATTGAGACAATGCGGCAAACAGGCGTGGACATGCACAGCAAATATAAGGAAACATCGTTGGGCGGCTTAGCCGTGAATGTTCCGAATTGCTGAGCCAACCAAATGAATGACCGTGTCCCCCTAGGCATTGCCCTGATGATCGGGTTTTGCGTCCTTGCTCCAATGCTTGACGCCTTTGCCAAGCTTGCCGCCGAGACGATTCCGGTGGGACAAATCACTACCGCGCGTTTCATCGTTCAGGCCGCAATTATGGCCCCGGTCTGTCTTGTGATGGGCTTTGGTCTTAGACTTGACCTGCGGCTCATTGGTCAGCTCACACTACGCGCTCTTTGCCTTATTGGATCGACCTATTGCTTTGTGGCAGCGGTTTCGCGGATGCCCATCGCGGATGCTCTTGCGATTGCCTTTGTCGAGCCATTCATTCTTTTGATACTAGGCAAGTTCCTCTTCGGTGACGAAGTAGGGCCCCGCCGCATCGCCGCCTCTATCGTCGGCTTCGGCGGAGCGCTTCTTGTTATACAACCAAGTCTCAGCGCCTTTGGATATTGGGCGCTCTTTCCGCTTGGAACAGCCGTTCTATTTGCGCTCTACATGCTAGTGACCCGCGGTCTTAGTCGCAAAATGCACCCCATCCCAATGCAGTTTCACACCGCCACAGTTGCCACGGCAATTTGTGTTCCCATTACTTGGGTGGCAGATATTACCGCAATTCCGACGCTGGACCCTGTGATGCCAGAAGGCATTTACTGGGTTTGGTTGTTCGGCGTAGGCGCATGTTCCGCAGCATCGCACGGTTTGATGACCTTTGCCTTGCGTTTCGCGCCTTCAGCAACTCTCGCGCCTTTGCATTACCTAGAGATCGTGAGCGCGGCCATTTTGGGATTTGTCATTTTCCAAGACTTCCCGAACCTGCTGACTTGGTCTGGAATCGCGATTATCGTTTCCTCAGGCCTCTATATTGTGCACCGCGAACGGATGACGGCCCGTACTGCAACGGTTACTCTTCCACCAACAGGCCAGAACGAAGTCTAGAGGGACTCGATCAAGTGATCGCGTTCACTGCGCGGGACGGAGAGAACGGCCAAACCCGAAAGAAAGATATGCTGCTCTGAATCCTTGGTCTCGTTTGAAATCGAAATAAGACCCAGCGGGCCCAACTCTTCCCCATTGAGGTTCCAGCGTAATCCGCGCGTTTTGCAGGAAAGCTTTTCTAGGGGCATAATCGAAACCCGCGTCCCCACACTCAGGTTCAGATCTAACTCGCCCCATACCACTATGGAAATGTCCTGCGACCCAACAAGCACGATACGCTTGTCTGGGTATCGCGCCATAACGTTTAAGACGGACAGAAGATGATCCACTCGCCCACCTGAAAACCCTAGGGCATAAATCAATCTGGCTTCGATCCGAGAGACGCACTTCTCGAAATCGGTTGTAATTTGCTCGGTGATTGGGTGGAGCACGTTCGCAAATGCCTCGCGCTCATCCGCTCCGATACTGTCCATATCACCGATGACAAAGTCAGGATCTATTCCGGCGCAGCGCAATGCCTTGGCACCACCATCTGCTGCAACAATCTGTGAAACGAGAGCCGCGTAGTCGCGAAGGTCCTGCGACTCAGATTCTCCGCCACCCACAACCATCACGGGATCATTTTCGCTTAGAATCATCACATTCAACGTAAAAACCCCCGATTTCTAGCCACTTTGCCACAATATCGCCTTGAAATAATCCCGCTCTTTTCTTGGTTTTGTTCCAGAAATCAATCCAATCAATGGTAAAACCACTGCACTGAGTTTGTAAAAGAGCGAGGATCCAATGGTAGGATCGAGTAAAGTCTTAACAGTTTCATACGGCACCTTCTCGTGCACTCTCGAGGGATTCGATGACTCCTTTGACACGATGAAAGCAATTGCGGAGTACTTCCGCGATCTCGCTGCTGATGACCGTTACTTTGGCGCGGAGCCTCCGACGCCTGACGCTGAGATGCTCGCTCGTATTGCAGAACGTGAGATTGCCCGTCGTGTTGAAGCGCGGATGAGCGATGGAGGTATTCACCTTCGCGCAGCAGACGCCACAATGCCTCGTGCCCAAGTAGCCGCAGCTCCTGCTCGCGTTGCGCCTACTCCGGTTTCTCCTGCTGAACCAGCAATGCCGCCTTCGGCTTCGGTTCAGCCTGCTTCGACGATCGCGCGCCCAGTGGCACAACCATCAGAAAGCGTAGCTGCAAAGCTCCAGCGCATTCGCTCGGTTGTTGGCAAGACTGCCGCGCAGCCGGCCGAATTCATTGAAGATCTCGCGCCCTCGCAAGAGTTCATCGAGGCCGAAGAGATCGAAACGCTAACCTTTGGCTACGAACAAGAAGCTGCGGAGGTCGACAACGCACCAGTCGAAACCTTTGTTCAGGCAGAACCGATTTCTGAAATGCAGGCTTTTGAACAAACCTTCGAAGAAGATGCTGCCATCGCTTCGGTTTTGTCAGAAGTTGACGAGCAAGAGGATGAGTTTACGGCTGATGATGCTATTGACGCCGAACTCGATGATGAAGATCTCGATCTAGAACTCGCTGACGTTGATGAGGACGCCGCGCCTGAAATCAATGTGGCGGATGCTACCGCCGAAGTTTCCGATGACGACGTGCTTTTGAGCCGTTTGACTGCTGACCTCGACGAGGATGAACTCGACGATCAAGCTGATGAAACGCTCGAAGTCTCTACCGAGGACAATCTTGCGGAAGAAATTGCAGCAGTCGTCGAGCCGCAAGTCGTCGCGCCACAAGCTACGGAAGAGCCTAAAGACCTTCGCACTCTGGCACGCAACCGCGTTCGTGTCATACGCATGAAACGCGCAAGCGAGGAATTTGAACGCACGCTCAACGTGGAATCTTCGGACACTTCGATCTTTGCGGATGCTGAAGACGAGCCAGAAGACGTCGCAGCCGCAATTGAGACTGCACAGAAGGTCAACCTCGCAGACCTCGACGGCCTAGATGAATTCGACGTCGCCTCAGATGCACTTTCGGACGAGGAAGAAGCAGAACTTCTGCGTGAACTGTCCCAAATCGAAGAGAGTGCGGACGGATCTGAACTCGACGCAAACGACGAATACGATGACGATCTGGATGACGAAGAAGACTTCGCCCCCTCGTATTCAGACACTTCTGATGAGTTCGAAGAAGAATATGAGGTTGAAGTAGCACCCGCTCCCGCAAACCCATTGCGCCGCATGGGCCGCGCCCTTCTCGACCGCACTCCCGATCAGACCGAGGATCTGAACCGCATCGCAAACCGTGCGGACGAACATCTCCGCGAACCAGAATCTAATCGTCGCCGTGAAGCATTCTCGCAGCTCAAGGCCGCTGTTGCCGCGACCGAAGCCGCCCGCGCTCTTGGCGAACAAGAGGAAACGGAGGAGACCCGTGAAAACCCGTTCCGCCGTGTGCTTGACCAAGTGGTCCGCCCGCGTCCCGCTCCGCTCAAGCTAGTTGCAAGCCAGCGCGTAGACGTTGCTCCGACCGAAACTCCGTCTGCACCAGTTCAGCCGAGCCGTCCAGTTATGCCGCGCCGCATCTCGGCTCAGAGCAATGCCGTTCGTAAAGAAGAGATCGAAGAAGACACTTCGGGCTTTGCTCAATTCGCCTCTAACATGGGAGCGGAAGGTATCGAGGATCTCCTTGAAGCTGCCGCAGCGCACACGACATTTGTCGAAGGGCTCGAGGATTTCTCGCGTCCACAAGTCATGCGCAAGTTGATGGAAATCGATACCTTTGACCGAGAAGACATTCTCCGCGCATTTGGGACGCTGCTGCGTGAGGGCCGCATTCTCAAGGTGCGCAACGGTCGTTTTGCCATTTCAGAAGACACGGATTATCGCCCATAAGGCTTAGGATTTTTGATTTAAGAATGCGGCAGGGTCACCCCTGCCGCTTTTCTTTTACGCGACAAAGGCGATGGTGCCTTTTCTCTTTGCCTCTTGGCTCCTATCTTGAAGTCAATCAAAGAACAAAGAGGCCAAAATGACCAAACACTCCCCTGTTTTCGACGCGAATGCATCTGGCGGCAAATCACTAGGGCCTCTCCCTGAATGGGATCTCACCGACCTTTATCCCTCAACCGATTGCGCTGAGATCAAGCGAGATATCGACTGGCTGGAGGGAGCATGTTCGTCTTTCGCGACAGACTATGAAGGAAAGCTTTCAGGGCTGTCTGCAGCGGCGCTTCTTGAAGCCATCAAGCGTTATGAACAGATCGACATCATCGCAGGGCGCCTGATGTCTTTTGCAGGTCTGCGCTACTACCAGATCACAACAGATCCGGAGCGCGCAAAGTTCATGTCTGATCTTCAGGACAAGATCACAGTCTATACGACGCCGCTGGTGTTCTGGAGCCTAGAGTTCAACCGCATCGAAGACGACCGTTACAATAAACTCATGACCGAGAACATCGACCTTGCGCGGTATAAGCCAGTTCTTGATCGCATGCGTTCGATGAAGCCCTACCAGCTTTCGGATGAGCTTGAGAAATTCCTGCATGATCAGAGTGTTGTCGGCGCGGCAGCTTGGAACCGCCTCTTTGATGAAACCATTGCGGGTCTGACCTTTGAGGTGGACGGCGAAGAGCTGAATATCGAAGGGACCCTCGACCTACTCTCCGAGCAAAAGCGCGAGCGCCGTGAAGCAGGTAGCCGCGAACTCGCTCGGGTCTTTGAGAAAAACGTCAAAACCTTTGCCCGCGTCCACAACACGCTCGCCAAAGAAAAAGAGATAGAGGACCGCTGGCGCGGGTTCGAGACCGCGCAAATGAGCCGTCACCTCTCGAACCACATGGAACCATCGGTGGTCGAAGCGCTCCGAAATGCAGTTGTCGAAGCATACCCGCGCCTCTCACACCGCTACTACCGTCTCAAGGCCAAGTGGCTCGGTTTGGACAAGCTTCAGGTTTGGGATCGCAATGCGCCACTCCCAATGGAAGCCGACCGCCTTGTAGGCTGGGAAGAGGCCGAAAAGGTCGTCATGGAAGCCTATGCCGCATTTGATCCGCGCATGGCGGATATTGCCGAACCGTTCTTCAAAAAGGGTTGGATTGATGCAGGCGTAAAGCCCGGCAAGGCTCCCGGAGCGTTTGCGCACCCTACCGTTTCGACCGTGCACCCCTATGTCATGCTCAATTACCTTGGCAAACCGCGCGATGTCATGACACTCGCGCACGAACTTGGACATGGGGTTCACCAAGTTCTGGCAGCTGGTCAGGGCGAGCTTTTGTCTTCCACCCCACTTACGCTTGCTGAAACGGCTTCTGTGTTCGGCGAGATGCTAACCTTCCGCAAACTTTTGTCCGAGGCCAAATCACAGACCGAGCGCAAAGTACTCCTTGCTGGCAAGGTCGAGGACATGATCAACACGGTGGTCCGCCAGATCGCCTTTTACGACTTCGAGTGCAAACTTCATGACGCTCGACGTCAGGGGGAGCTGACACCCGAGGACATCAATGCGCTCTGGATGTCGGTGCAAGCCGAAAGCCTTGGAGATGCCTTTGAGTTCTTCGAAGGCTACAAGACCTTCTGGGCTTACATCCCGCACTTTGTGCACTCGCCCTTCTATGTTTATGCCTACGCCTTTGGCGATGGCCTCGTGAATGCCCTTTATGCGGCTTACGAAGATGGCGACGCGAGCTTCCAAGAGAAGTACTTCGACATGCTCAAAGCAGGCGGTTCAAAACATCACAAAGAGCTACTGGCCCCCTTTGGCCTTGATGCCTCTGATCCTGCCTTTTGGAGTAAAGGTCTCTCGATGATCGAAGGAATGATCGATGAGTTGGAGAGCATGGAAGACTGATCCATCTGGATCAGCCTTTTAAATCAATTCCAAAATGTTTGAGGTTGATGCCCTGCGTCTTGATACGGCGTAGGGCAGTCTCGACAAATCTTGGACCACCGCCATTGAGCATTTTGCGGAACAAGAGCCAATATACAAACTCGGCATGCGGCCAGTCTCTTGTCGTCGCCTGCTCAATTGCCGAGCTGATTTCCATCACATCGTGACAAGAAACACCGTTGTGATTTAGGTCAGTCTTTGCACAGAAAACGGCGGGGATACCGAGGCACATCCCTTCTAGGGCGTGAGGCGAGTTATAAGACAAAGTAACCTTTGCCTTGGCTAGGACATGGCTCACAGGCTCTTTGGTGGCTTCAACATTGCCACGTTGACGACTAAGCCGCCCCAGTAGGTCGTCCAACTGGTCGTCACTCATCGCAGAGTGGCTCCAGAAGATGATCTTTTCGCCTTGCGCCGCAGCGACCGCTCCGCGAACCAGCTCACGCACATCAATCCGCGTCGTACGCTCAAGAATTTCGTTCATGGGTTGAAGCAAAACAACGATCGCATCACGCTTTGGCAAGTCGACTGCATCACTGACAAACCGAACCTTTTCGGCAAGCTTTTCGGTAAAGTCTCTGGCTTTATCCAACGGCTGAGCGCTGGGATCAAATGGCGCCGTGACAAGCGAGCTCTCGCCAAAAACGCCCTCGGTATCCGCATAAAAATATGGATTGATGTAGGCCGGACCCGTGTTCAGCACATTTTGTTGACGATGAAATCCATGATGGACAAAATGAAAATCCCCATCGAATGGATCAGGTGGAATGTTCAGAGGCGCGCGCTCAACAAGTTCGGCGGTGCCGCCGAGTTCTCTTAACCCCTTGGCGAGACGGGCATAGAAATGCCCATCTGCCTCCTTCACATGCATCAAGAGATTTTTAGGCAGGTGGATGTAGAACTTTTTATCCATTTTCTGCCTGGAAGGTCATGTCGATCATCCGCTGTGTCCCGCGAGAAAATTCGAGAGGACATGGATAATCAATACCCGTCACAACAGAGCGCGAGAAAGCCTCAACCTGAAGCACATATTGGTTCACGGTAGGGAAACGCTCTATTTTGCGCCCCTCAGCGGTCTCGAGGGTCAAAGTTGCGATGTCATAGACATTAGCGTTGAACGGCGCATTCAGGGTTACATGGCCTTTGGTGCCTTGGAATGTGATGTACTGGCGCGCAGCCATGCGCATCGAAACAACACCCTGATAGGTGAACGACGGGAATTCCGCGGAAAGTTGCGTGAACACATCGACATCATTTTCGCGCACAATCTTGGCATGTGTCACTGCGGTCGGCTCTTCGCCGGTGACAAAACGGGTAGAACCGAAGATGTAGACTCCTATGTCAGGGAGCGCGCCGCCGCCTGTCTCGGGACGGTTTCGGATGTTCCCCGTATCTGCGGCGTTGTTATAGCTAAAGACCGTATCGACAAGCATAAGCTCGCCAATTGCCCCACCCTGAACGAGCTGTTTGGCACGCTGGTACTGGGGATGGTGCACGATCATATAAGCTTCGGCCGCAAGTTTGCCGCTCTTATCGCGGGCTGCAATGAGCTGATCAAACTCGGCTTCGTTCATGGCAATCGGCTTTTCGCAAAGCACGTGCTTGCCCGCCTCAAGAGCCTTGATTGTCCATTCTACATGGAGATGGTTCGGGAGCGGGATATAAACCGCATCAATGTTGGGATCCGCGAGCAAAGCGTCATAGCTCTCGTGGACTTTTAGGTTTGGTTGAAAGGCTTGGAAGGCTTTAGCTTTTTCTGCACTGGAAGTTGCCAGAGCATAGAAATCAGCCCCTTCAGCCGCGTGGATTGCACGGGCCATATGTTGCAGTGCGAAATTCGCAGCGCCAAGTATTCCCCAACGGACTGTCATCTGAAAACTCCCCATTCAAGTTCGAGGCGAGACTATCAGGACCACAGCCAAGGGCAATGACTACAAAGGTAAAGTCTTAGTTCGTTGGGATGTTTTCGTCTTTGTGACCCATGTCTTTCCAGACATGAGCGCGGCGCCAAGTCCAGACGATAGAACCCAGATAAAGCAGGTTAAGTGCGGCAAGCGTTGCCCAGGGCCAAGTGAAGAGAACGGCCATAACACCAACGATCGAGAGGACGAGAAAACGCGCGTATTCACGTGGGATCGTCACGGACTTCAACGACGGGGTCGGCACGCGGCTGATCATCATCAGGCCCGAAACAAGCATAGCGCCACCGACAAACCAAGCGTTCGGCTCACCGAACTCTGGAAAAGTCTTGTGCACAAAAAGCGGGAACATCACGAGAAGCGCACCTGCGGGTGAGGGAACACCGACAAAGTTTCGACGTTGTTCACCTTTGGGACGCGCTTTTGCATCGACGTTAAAGCGCGCAAGGCGCATAACGCAGCAAATCGCATAAATGAGTACGAGGATCCAGCCTTCGCTCGAAGACTGAAGTCCATAGAGATACATCACAATGCCCGTCGCTACCCCAAAATTCATGAAGTCCGCGAGCGAGTCGAGCTCTGCACCAATCTCGCTCTCTGTTTTCAGCAGGCGCGCAAGACGTCCATCCAGACCGTCGAGAATGGCCGCAACGAGAATAAGGAACACCGCAAACTCAATCCGCCCCTGCATGGCAAAGCGAATTGCTGTCATACCGGCACAAATTGCCGAAATAGTAAGCAAATTCGGCAACATCTGCCAAAGCGAGAGAGACTTTTTGGATTGCGGTGCCTGTGCCATTTAGATGCTCTCTGCCATACGGCGCGGTTCGTCGCTGTTAAGATCAGCCAAAACCGTCTCGCCCGCAATCATAGTTTGGCCCAGCGCCACTTTGGGTGCCACACCGTGCGGAAGGTAGACATCGACGCGCGATCCGAAACGGATGAGACCAAAGCGCTCGCCCGTTTTGAGATGTTCGCCGCCCTTTACGAAAGGCACGATACGGCGAGCAACAAGACCAGCGATTTGAACAACCGCAATCTCGCGACCATCTTCAAGCTCGATGCGGAGCGAATTGCGTTCGTTGTCTTCACTGGCTTTGTCGAGCGACGCGTTCAGGAACTTGCCGGGACGATAGGCAACTTTCTTGATGGTGCCACTGATCGGAGTGCGGTTCACGTGGCAATTAAAGACGCTCATGAACACAGACACGCGTAGACGCGGCTCGGGGCCCATATCAAGTTCCGCTGGCGGAACGGCTTCTTCGATGAGCGAGATGACACCGTCAGCAGGGGAAATCATGAGGCCTTCGCGCTGTGGGACCGAACGGATCGGATCGCGGAAGAAGTAGTAGCACCAAACCGTAAGACCGACGCCGATCCAACCCAGTGGCTCCCAAACGAGAAAGAGCACAGCTGTGATCGCGGCGAAAATTGCCACAAACTTGCGACCCTCAGGGTGCATCGGTTTAATAAAGGTATCGGTCATTTTCATGGGTCACCCCCGCCTATTCAAAACTAGACCACATTGCGGCCACTTGAAGCATCCTTTGCCTCAAGGCATGGCCGCTGACAAGCAAAAGGGGCGCTTCTCGATAGAAGCACCCCTTCAATTCATCGTTTGCAATGACCTTAGGCGTTCTCGAGCATACCTTTTTCACGTGCCAATTCGGTCATCCGCTGCTGTAGCTTCTCAAATGCGCGCACTTCGATTTGGCGAATTCGCTCGCGGCTGACGCTGTATTGCTCTGAAAGATCCTCAAGAGTAATCGTTTCATCCTGAAGCCGGCGCTGGATGAGAATGTCCCTTTCGCGATCATTCAGAACCTGCATGGCCTCCGCAAGGAGTGCACGGCGGCTATCAAGCTCATCCTGCTCTTCGTAATGCGCCGCTTGGTTCGCATCTTCGTCTTCGAGCCAATCTTGCCACTGCGTCGCCGTATCACCGTCTGAACCTACCATCGCGTTTAGTGAGGCATCGCCACCCGACATGCGGCGGTTCATCGAGATCACTTCATCTTCGGTCACACCAAGATCTTTGGCGATCTGAGCAACATTCTCAGGACGCAAGTCACCCTCTTCCAATGCACCAATACGGGCTTTGGCTTTGCGAAGATTAAAGAACAACTTCTTCTGAGCAGAGGTGGTGCCAAGTTTCACAAGGCTCCAAGACCGCAAGATATATTCCTGAATGCTCGCACGGATCCACCACATCGCATAGGTCGCGAGGCGGAAACCCTTTTCGGGATCGAACCGCTTTACCGCCTGCATCAGGCCTACGTTTGCCTCTGACACGACTTCTGCTTGGGGCAAGCCATAACCTCGATACCCCATGGCAATTTTGGCCGCGAGACGTAGATGTGATGTCACCAGCTTGTGCGCAGCGCCTGAATCCTCGTGATCCACCCAGCGCTTTGCGAGCATGTATTCTTCTTCAGGCTCCAGCATCGGAAATTTGCGGATGTCCTGAAGATAGCGGTTCAGTCCTTGCTCCGGCGATGGTGCCGGAAGATTTGCATAGCTCGTCATATTACTCATATCTGTCCCCCTCCAATGTTTAAGGGCTTAACATCGATATTGGTTGCAGCTGCCTTCTATTCAAGAGGCGTATTGTAAATTTCATACGCACTATGCGCCCCATTCCGTCGAACAACGAGGGTCTATTGTCTGCAATCGCGCACAGATGATCTCTTGCAACAATGGAAAGGGTTGCGGTGGCACCGCTAAGCCTTAAAAAATATAGGGGCGGAACGCAGATCGGTTGCAAAAGTTCCTCAGACTTGGCTCTGACCACCAAGTGCCTGCAACAATTCAAGCATATCTTCCGGCATCGGGGCTTCGAACTCGAGGAACTCATGCGTAACTGGATGTGTAAATCCCAGCGTTGCGGCGTGAAGCGCCTGCCGCGAAAAGTCATTCGCAGCAATTTGCCCTTTTTCACCCACGGACTTTACGGCCAACTTGCGGCGTCCCCCATAAACAGGATCACCAATAAGGCTATGACCGACATGCGCCATATGCACGCGAATTTGGTGCGTACGGCCCGTTTCAAGCCAACATTCGATCAACGCAGCAACAGGTGGATTACCAAGCGGCTCTAGGATACGCGCCCGCGTTACCGCATGGCGACCTGTCTCAAAGCTCACTGCCTGTTTTTGGCGATCGGTTTTATGTCGTCCGAGAAAGGTCTGAACTTTCAAAACATTGCCGGGCTCAAAGTTCGTCCCCTTGACGCCATGGAGCCTTGGATCATTTTGGTCCGGCACACCGTAGCATATCGCAAGATACCGGCGTTCAACGCTGTGCTTCTCGAATTGCGCGGCAAGCCCATGATGCGCACGGTCCGATTTTGCAGCCACCAATAGCCCGCTCGTCTCTTTGTCGATGCGGTGCACAATGCCGGGACGTTTTTCGCCGCCAACACCGGAAAGACTATCGCCACAGTGATGCATCAGCGCGTTTACGACAGTGCCCGAGGGCGTGCCCGGTGCAGGGTGCACGACCATACCGGCGGGCTTGTTGATCACAATTAGGTCTTCGTCCTCATAGACCACCTCAAGTTCGATATTCTCAGCTTCAAGATGATCCACTTCGGTGATTTCAACGGCGATCTCGATCTCATCGCCTTCACTCACCTTAAAACGCGGATTTTCGACGACAACGCCATTCACCGAAACAGCGCCTTGCTCAATCAATTTGCCAAGACGCGAGCGACTAAGTTCAGCCTCATCTGGCACATCACGCGAAAGCGCTTTATCAAGACGGGATGGAGGATCGGTATCGATCGCAAATTGGATAAATGTGCTCGCCATGGATAAGGCCCCCGAAGATAACGCACCCTTTCCGCAAGAGCTGATCTGGCTCAAACGGCTGGTGATCATTCTCGCAGGTGTGATGATTGCGGGGTTCCTAGTCCTTATCGCGACGCTTGTCATCCGTCTTCGGGAAACGCCACCGGTTTTTCCTGAGACGCTTGCACTTCCTGACGGGGCAGAACCGCTTTCTGTTACCCGCGCCGCAGACTGGATTGCCGTGGTTACGACAGAGAACCAAATCCTGATCCTCTCCGCTGACGGCACGAGTGTCCGTCAAACGCTTCAGATCGACTGATTTCGCCTTTGTGCTTTAAATATCCAAAAATCGACCCAATCTGCCAAGCAAAACCAGGTGGAAGGGTTTACTCCGCATCAGACAACGAGCGCTGAGCTTCGCCTTCATAAGTGAACAGGAAACGCGGAGGGATCGGCCCCTTATTCCGCCCGCCCTGCTGCTTTTGCTCCCACGCATGGGCAAGAATACCAACCGAGCGAGAGAGGCAGAACAAGCCACGGGCCAAGGGCGGCTCGCAACCGAGCTCGGCAAAAATGACAGCTGTCGCCCCATCGATGTTCATTGGAACAGGTCGCGCGCGCCCCTCTCCTAGAACAGCTTCCACCGTCTCTCCGATCTCAGCAAAACGCCCTGTGACAACGCCCTGCTTTGCCGCCTCACGAACCAGACCGAGCAATCGAGGCGCACGGGGATCGCCGTCCTTGTGGAAGCGGTGACCAAAGCCTGGGATGAATTTGGTCCGCGTGTTCTGCCATTCAGCGATTGCGCCGCGCGTCGCCTCATTGACAGTTTGACCCGAAGCAATTCGCCCTTGAATGTCATAATAAAGCTCGAGGGTTTGCTCTCCTGCACCGCCGTGGACATCGCCCAACATATTCACTGCACTCGCCATTGCGTTGTTCAGAGGCAGTCCGCAAGAAACGGCCATCCGCGCTGCTGCAATGGAGGGGGCTTGTGGGCCATGATCCACCGCGGCGACAAGCGCCGCTTCTAAGAGATCCGCTTCACCCTTATTCGGGAGCCGACCAGCGACCATCAACCAAATCATAGCGGGAAAGCTCACGCCTCCGATCAGCTCCTGAATAGGAATGCCTAGAAAATTGATCTTCCCTGGCTCCATGTCGATGATCGAAGTGCGCCACCAGTCACGCACATCCTGAGCATCTTGGTTCATATGTCGCCCCTTTCACGCATCGCGCTGATTTCACTTGTTGAATAGCCCAACTCACCCAACACCAGCGCGTTGTCCGCGCCAAGTTCAGGCGGGGGCGAAGCGACTGTAGGCACGCATCCGTCGATCTTTACACCAGTTCGGAGCACCGAAATCGGACGCCCTACTCCCGGAGCTTCTTCGAAATGCGCAATCATGCCCCTATCGCGGATGACCTCGTGATCAAGGACCTCGGGCAAATCGAGCACCGCACCAGATGGAACACCCAATTTATTCAACTCTTGCGCCCAGTCCCGTGCTGTCTTTGAAGACAACGCGACATCAATTTCTGCTCTGAGGGCGAGACGATTACGTTTTCGGTCTTCGCGTGTGAGATACTCAGCGTTCTCGATCAAGTCCTCTCGTCCAATGTGTCGCGCAAGGATTACCCATTGCTCGTCCTTGTTCGCTGCGATGTTGATTGGCGCATCTTTCGCTCTGAACGTCCCCGAAGGCGCAGAAGTTAGGTTCTCATTGCCGTTTGGCGTCGGTCGCTGCCCCGCAATGAGCCAATTCGATACGGCCCAACCCATTGTTGCGATCAAAGACTCCAACATCGAAACATCGATATACGCCCCCCGCTGAGGTGCATTTAGGGCCGCCGAAATCGCCATTGCGGCGGTTAGCCCACCAACAGAATCAGCGACAGGAAACCCGACGCGTAGCGGGGCGCTTTCGGCGTCCCCAGTGATCGACATCACGCCAGAGGCCCCTTGCACAATCTGATCATATGCGGGGCGGTGCGTCCAAGGCCCGCTCTGCCCGAACCCAGAAATCGCACAATAAATCAGCTTTGGATTCTCAACCTTGAGGTTTTCGTAACCCACCCCCAATCGGTCCATAACTCCGGGACGATAGTTCTCGACCAGAACATCCGCCGTTCGAACGAGCCGTCTTAGGATTTCTCGTCCCGCTTCTGTTTTGAGGTTCGCTGTTATCGACTTTTTGCCCGCATTCTGGGCCAAAAAGGAAACGCCCATTCCCTTGGCGCTCAATTCGGGATCGGCCCCAAGCTGCCGCGCGAGATCGCCGCTTTTTGGAACCTCCACCTTGATAACCTCCGCACCAAGATGCGCGAGCTGGTGGCAACAGAACGGGCCTGCAAGGACATTCGTCAGATCAAGGACACGTATTCCCTTGAGCGGAACAAGAGCTGGATTTTCCACCAAAGCACCCCTTAAGTTCTACTAGACAGAACATGTGATTCAATAATAGAACTTTTGCAGCCCAAAGCTGATCCTGTCAAGCAAAGGAACGCAAAAATGACCGACACAAAAGGGGTCGACGCCGTAGAACGCGCTCTTGGTATATTGGACGCTTTCTCAAAGGAGGCTGCCGAGCTTACCTTGACCGAGATTTCTGTGAAAACGGGGCTTTATAAGAGCACCGTTCTACGTCTCGCGGTTTCGCTTGAAAAGTTCGGCTACATGATACGCGGCGAGAATGGAAAATTCCGGCTCGGCCCCGCAGCTTGGCGCTTGGGCGCGAACTATCGGCATAGCTTTGACCTTGACGCAGTCCTTCGACCCGAACTCAGGGCGCTAAGTGAAGCCACAAAGGAAACCGCTTCGTTTTACGTCAGAGAAGGCAACCAACGAATTTGCCTCTTCCGCAGTGAACCAATGCGCGCAATCAGACATACGATCACCGAAGGTGCCAGCATGTCGCTTGATCGCGGTGCCTCAGGCAAGATCCTTTTGGCTTTCGGCGATCCGAATGGCGACCCGAATGTTATCGCAGACGGCTACGCTCTTTCACTTGGCGAGAGAGAGGCAGAAGTCGCGGCGCTCTCGGTCCCGCTCAGACGGCCAGGCGGACATCTCATTGGCGCGCTCTCTGTATCGGGTCTCATCACACGCTTCGCGCCAGAGCACCGAGAACCCCTCTTGGAGGCATTGAAGGCTGCACAAGCACGTCTCGAGGCGCAATTGGTGTAGCCCTCATTGAACGACAGCGGCGCTCCACTCCCGTAGAAACTGCTGCCGTTTGAGCGGGTCGACAAAGACCAATAGCCCCGTATCAAGTCGTATTGGTCGTAAATAAGATTGCGCGGCCAAAGCACCCGCATTTATGCGAGGCAAACCCGTCTCTTCCTCAAGGACTGCTTGACCTGTGCCGCTGAGTAAGAAATCGAGGAATACTGCCCCGCCTGATGGGTTTTCCGCATTCGCAGGGATAAGAGCCGTCCGCAACAAGATGTTGGTAAAATCTTCGAGCTCGACGACCTGCGTCGAAGTATCCTTATTAAGACGTGCGAGCGCATAGCTCCCTAGGACGTTATAGGCGATCACCAATTCACCGCTTTCGACAGCGTTTAACATAGCGTTTGAGGCTTCATAAAGTTTTGGCTCTAGCCCCCCCATAACCTCGCTTAGACGCCAATACGTATCTGACTGACGCGCATCTTGAGTCGCAAAAAGATAACCAGCCCCTGACTTACGCGGGTCGTATGTCCCGATCCGCCCCCGAAAGGTTTCGGGATCGTCGCGCATCTGGCGGATAAGATCCGATCGCGTCGCGGGCATAGACCGCCCTTCGAACGCGACACCCGACAGAACGGTTACGACTGGCTCTTGTGCAAAAGCAAAAAGCTGATCTTGCCAACGCGCCCAATCGGGCAATGCTTCAGTTTGAGGCGAGCTGTGACCTTGGGCGAGCCCGTCATTGGCAAGCTTCATCTGAAGGTCCATTGCAGACGAAACCGCCAGGTCAAAGGCCACACCTTCATCGTAAATCGCCCGATAGACTTCTTGGGTGCTGGCCACGACATAATCGACGCTCAGTTCCGGATGAGCAGTCTGAAACGCCTCAATGAGCGGGCGGAAAATCCCGATATCTGTCGTCGAAAGAATCGTGATCGTCTCGTCACCCTGCCCCTCAAACAGCTGCTGCTGCTCGATCTCAAAAGCAGAAGCGAAAGACGCGATTAATGAGATTGCAATTGAACATAGAGCACTGCGCATGTACCGCCCTCCTCTCTTTCTGCGATTTCAAATTTGCCATTCATAGAACGAGCAACTTCTTTGACGATAGTCAGGCCGAGCCCAGACCCAACCACATCATCAACATTCTTACCGCGTTGAAAGCGCCCCGTTAGCTGAGACGTTGGCGCGCCAGAAAGCCCGCGACCGCTATCCTTGACTTCAAGTCTTGCAAAGTTCGCTTCAGCACTCACGCTTACAACTACACTGCCGCTTTTTGCGGTATATTTGATCGCATTGTCGACCAAGTTTCGGAGCGCCGCTTCCAGGAGTATGCGATCACCATCAACGATAATCTCACCTGCGATCGGAACACAGTGTAGAGAGACGCCCTTCATTTCTGCCGATGGTTCATAGCACTCAGTGATATCTTCAGCGAGAATCGAGAGGTCTATTTTTTCGTCCGCGCGCTGATCAGACCGAAAGACGACTGCGGCGTGTTCAAGCATTTGACCTGCAGAACGCGCGGAGTTGTCAACGGACCGGATCATCGAGCGGATCGTGTCGCGGGCTTCTTCACTTTCGGTTTGACGCAAGGCGATCTCTGCTTGGGCGCGCAGAGTTGCGAGAGGCGTTCGAATATGGTGCGCGGCCTCGGCAATAAACGTTTCTGTCCGGCTGAGCGCCACAGAAAGGCGCGACATAAATCCATTAAGCGCTGTCACGAGCGGAACCAGCTCTCGCGGAACAGGTCGTTTGACAGGCCGAAGGTCCTGAGGCCCCCGCAGCCCAACCGCCTCTACAAGCGAAGAAACAGGTTTTACTACAAGCCGTGCCGTCAAAATCGAAAGCCCGACCGCGATAACAAAGAAACCGATACCAAGCATCGCGGCCCGTTCGGCAAGACTAGCCACAATGCTTTCTTGCGATGTGCGCGTTTGGGCGACAATCACACGTGCCGCAAGCGCCTTGCCATTGACCAAGACCGAACGCTCAACGGCGGCCGCACGGACGTCTACGCCGCGAAAACGCTCGTCATAAAAAAACGGGGTCAAACCGGTTAGAGGGTCAACCGGCAGTGAGAGTTCGGCATATCCTGTAACTGTCTCGTCCCCGATCAAAATACGGTAGAAGACGCGATCTTGCCCTACAGAGCCAAGCATCGAAAAAGCCGTATAGGGAATATCGACGGCGACACCGTCCTCACCGCCTCGAAGTTCTTCAGCTATCGCGATAGTTGCCGCACCGAGAATACTATCCTGAGTGCGCTCCACAGCAGAATCGGCAACGGTCCTTACCGAGATATAGAGAAGCCCCGATAACAGAATCGCCACCAAGAAGAGCTGCAAAAGCAGCCTGCGACGAATCGAAATGGACTGATTCACGGCTCGTTTCATGCGATGGTCAGGCGATAACCCACGCCTCTGACAGTTTCGATTTTCGCCCCACTACCATCGAGTTTTTTACGCAGACGACCCACATAAACTTCGATCGCATTGTCGGTCACCGCCTCAGAAGCCGAAAAAAGTCGATCGCACAATTGGCCCTTTGAAAAGATCCGCTCGGGCGCAGAAACAAGGACTTCGAAGAGGCGCAATTCACGACTTCTTAGTTCGCGGGTTTCGTCGGCAAAACTAAGGGTCGCTGTGAGCGGATCAAAGGTCAGATCGGCAAAGGTCATACGGGTTTGCGACACCCCTGAACGACGACGGAGCACCGCGCGCACGCGTGCCTCTAACTCTTCGAAATCAAAGGGTTTAGTAACGTAATCATCCGCTCCTGTATCCAGCAGCGCGACCCGATCAGACACCGCCGAACGGGCGGTCATCACGATCACGGGTGTGTCACGCTGGGCGCGTCTGTGTGATGCCAAAAAATCGCGTCCATCGCCATCGGGGAGCATGATGTCGAGCAAGATGAGATCATAGCTTGCCGCAGCAAGGTGATCTTCGGCATCGGCAAGCGAAGGGGCCCAATCGACTCCATGCCCATCAAGTGACAGACGCTTCTGAACAGACTGAGCGAGATCGCTGTTATCTTCGACGAGTAGAAATCTCATGCAGCGCTCCCTTCGCATTTTTTTTAAACATGACAGGTTCGTGTCAGGTTGAAGCGAAATTTTTCGTCTTCGCAAGGGGCCGGAGGGACCGCCCCTCATTACTGTCTGGGAGGACAACAATGAAAATGACCATCAAAGCGCTCGTATCGGGCGTTGCTCTGACTGTTGCTGCAAGCACCTCGTTTGCTGCTGAGTGCATTGCACCTGCCAACCCCGGCGGCGGCTGGGACTTCACTTGCCGTCAGATCGGCAAAATCCTTTTCGACATCGGTCAGGTCTCTGAGCCTGTTCAAGTCACCAACATGGCAGGCGGCGGCGGCGGTCTTGCATTCAGCCACGTTGTAAACGAGCGCGCTGACGATGCAGACCTTATCGTTGCTGCTTCTTCGGCAACCACGACCCGTCTTGCCCAGAACGCATTCGGCGGCATGACTGCTGATCAAGTTCGCTTTGTCGGCGCTATCGGTGCTGATCCGGGTGTGATTGTCGTGGCTGCGAACAGCCCCTTCCAGTCGCTGAACGATCTCGTTGCAGCAATGCAGGAAGACCCGGGTTCGGTCGCATTTGCTGGCGGCTCGGCCGTAGGCGGCTTTGACCACCTCAAAGTGCTTCAGGTTGCCAAAGCTGGCGGCATCGATGCAGTCACCAAAATCAAATACATCGGCGTTGATGGTGGTGCAGACGCAATCACCCAGACCGTTGGCGGCTTTACCCAAGGTATGACCGGCGACATGTCTGAAGTCGTTGGCTTCATCAAGTCAGGCGAAGTGCGTGCTCTCGCAGTTCTCACCGAAGAGCGCGTTCCGGGCTTTGAAGACATCCCGACCGCTCGCGAGCAGGGTCTCGATGTTGTTGCTGTGAACTGGCGCGGTCTCTACGTTCCCAAGAACATCTCGGATGACGAGTTCAACGCATGGGCAGACAAGCTTGCAGCCGTTGCAGGTTCGGACGAATGGAAGCAGGCAATGGCTGACAACGGTCTTGCTCCCTTCACCAAAGTCGGTGGCGACTTCCAGTCTTGGGTTGATGGCGTTGTTGCTCAAACCGAAGAACTCAGCCGTGAAATCGGTGTAATCCAGTGATGAAAAGCGACCGCGTCTTCGGACTGGTCGCCGTGCTGGTGGCGTTCGCGTATATCGCGAGCGCCCGCCAGATTAAGACCAGCGTTCTCTCTGATACAGGTGGCTCCAAGACAATTACGATACTGATTTCCGCTGCAGCAATTGTGTGCGGCGTCTCAATGATCATGAAACCAGATCAGGAACCCGACTGGCCTGAGCTAAATGTTCTCGCCTCGCTGGCATTTTCGGTCGTCATTCTTGTCGGCTATGCATATGCACTCAAACCAATTGGATTTCTTGTTCCGACCGCGATTGTGGCCTCTGTTCTGAGCTATCAAATTTCGCCCAAACCTAGGTTTGCAGTGCTGGCCGGTCTTGGCCTCTCGCTCGGACTTTTTGTCATCTTCAAATATGCGCTGGGCCTAAGCCTTGCAGCATTCCCCAAAGCCTTGATGGGCTGAGGAGTTATCCATGGACATTCTCGCAAATCTCGCGATCGGCTTTGACATCGCACTGAGCCCATATACGCTTTTGCTTGCTATCATCGGCTGCTTCCTAGGCACGATTATCGGCGCTCTGCCGGGTCTTGGACCATCGAACGGTGTGGCAATCTTGATCCCGATCACGTTCACGCTTGGCCTTGATGCGGTTGCGGCTCTCGTACTTCTGACTTCCGTTTACTACGGCGCCATGTATGGCGGACGTATTAGCTCGATCCTGCTCAACATTCCGGGTGACGAGCCCGCGATGATGACCACGCTTGACGGTTTCCCGATGGCCAAGAACGGCCGTGCAGGCGATGCTCTTGTGATCTCGGGTGTGGCGTCTTTTGTAGGTGCTCTCCTTGCGACCATAGGCCTGATGTTGCTCGCCCCGTTGCTTGCGCGTGTGGCGTATCTCTTTGGCCCCGCGGAGTATTTTGCGCTTTACCTGCTGGCCTTCTCGACCCTTGGCGGCATCGCATCCCAGAACCAAGCAAAGGCAGCTTTGGCCTCGTGCGTCGGTCTTGGCATCGCGATGATCGGGCTTGATAATACGACCGGTATGCCGCGCTTTACGGGTGGCAATATGCACCTGATGGACGGCGTGGACTTCCTTGTTGCTATTGTAGGTCTCTTCGCAGTCTCCGAAGTTTTCGTCTTTATCGAAAGCCACGGCAAAGACAGCGCTGTTGGCGTCAAGCTCGACAAAGTCACCATTCCCTATCGCGAAATTTGGCAAACCCGTTGGACAATGATCAGATCCTCGGTCGTCGGTTTCATTGCAGGCGTTCTGCCTGGTGCTGGCGCGTCGCTCGGATCGTTCCTCACCTACATGATGGAAAAGTCCATCGCTGGGGAAAAAGGCGGCTTTGGCACTGGGGTTGCCAAAGGTGTCGCGGCCCCTGAGGCCGGCAACAACGCAGCCGCTGGTGGTGCGCTTGTTCCAATGCTGACCCTCGGTGTTCCGGGTTCGGGCACCACTGCAGTTCTTCTCGCAGTTCTCATGACGTTGAACATCACGCCTGGCCCTACGCTCTTTACGGACCGTCCGGATGTGGTCTGGGGTCTGATCGCCTCGCTCCTCATTGCCAATTTTGTGCTTCTCGCCATGAACGTCCCCATGGTCAAAGTCTTTGTCCGCATTCTATCTGTTCCGCCTGCTCTCCTCCTCCCTGGCGTGACGATGATTTCATTTGTTGGCATCTACTCCCTTTCGGGAAGCTACTTTGACCTCGTCCTTATGATCGCATTCGGTGTGATGGGCTATGTGTTCCGCAAGCTCGACATTCCCACCGTCCCCGTGATCCTCGGGATCCTTCTGGGCAACCAGATGGAGGACAATCTACGCCGCGCGATGGTACTTTCCGACGGGGACTGGACGTTCCTCTTCTCCTCGGCCATTGCTAACGGGCTTTGGATCGCAGCAGTTCTGGGTTTTGTTGCCCCGCTCTTCCTGCGCCGTTTCCTCAAGAAGCCTGAACTTACGGAAGATTGATCATGACACGCATTCTCATTCCCTCGGGTGCTCTTGGCCTTGGCTATGACAAAGAGGCTCTGGAACGAGGGATCGCGAATGCACCTGATCTGATCGCCATTGATGGAGGGTCCACGGACAGTGGGCCCTCTTATCTTGGGCGGGGTGTGTCAAAATACGCGCGCTCGTCGACAAAGACCGAATGGAAGGGCCTGATCGAAGCACGTGCGCGCGCTGGCTGTCCCCTCGTCATCGGTACCGCAGGGACCTGCGGCGCGGACAGTACCGTTGACTGGCTCCTTGAAATTACCCGCGAAATTTTGATCGAGCTGGGCCTATCTGCAAAGATTGCCACGCTCTATTCCCAGCAGAATGCTGAAATCTTGGTAGATGCCTTGGCACAAGGCAAGATCACGCCCCTGCCCCATGCTCCTGAGATTGACCCCGAACTCCTCCGCTCTTGCACAAACATCGTGGCGCTTGCAGGTGCAGAGCAGATCAACGAGGCGCTGAAAGGTGGCGCCGATATCGTCATCGCAGGCCGCACGACTGACACAGCCATCATCGCAGCCCTACCGCTCTCGCGTGGGGACAATGCTGGCGCATCTTGGCATGCCGCAAAAATCGGCGAGTGCGGAGCCCTTTGCGCAACAAACCCTCAGTCAGGTGTCATACAGATCGACATCGACCAAGAGGGTTTCACAGTAACGCCACTTGCCGATGGCGCATTTGCCAGCCCGCATACGGTATCGGCGCATATGCTCTATGAAAATTCCGACCCGTTCATCTTGTACGAACCCGGTGGCCATCTTGATGTGACCAAGGCAAGATACACTCAAATCGACGAACGTTCTGTTCGAGTGGAAGGGTCCGTCTGGCACCCTTCGGATGATTACACGGTCAAGCTCGAAGGCGCGCGCGTGACGGGGTATCAAACCATCCAGATCGCCACGATCCGCGACCGCCGCTACGTCGAAAACGTAGAAGCGTGGTGCGCTGATATTCTCGCGAAACATAACGCCAAGACCTGTGACAGACTTGGCCTATCGCCCGATGATTTCAGTGTAGAGCTACGGATTATGGGTCTGTCCTCGACGCTTGGCGAGATAGAGAGCCGCAAAGTCATTCCGACCGAGGTCGGCATTCTCGCCATCATAACCGCTCCGACCCAAGAGCGCGCGAACGAGATCGCAAAACTAATGAACCCCTATCTGCTCCACCATCCGCTGACCCAAGAAGAAGAGCAGCCGACCTTTGCCTTCCCATTTTCCCCCGCCGAGATCGACCGCGGCGCGTCTTATGGCTTTTGCCTGAACCACATCCGCCATCTGTCCAACCCGATGGAGGCGTTTCGTCTGGAGTTCCACGATGCCTGAGCTTGGCCAAATCGTTCAGAAAGTCCGTTCCAAAAACGCAGGACCCTTCTGGCTTACGATTGATGTCTTTTGCGGCGATGCCAAGGCTTATGAGCGCGTCGTAAAAGGTCTTGGAACAGACCGCGTCGCTGCTCTCTTTCGCGCGGAAGTCAAAGATGTAAAGCGCTTTGATATCGCGGGTTTGAATGTCGTGAAGTTCTCTCTCCGGCGCCCTTCGATCCAAGGCACATCCGAGGACCGCGATATGCACGGAGCAGGCTGGGCGCCACTCCTCGCTGAACTAGAAATCAACTAGCGCTTCATCCGTCTTTCAACGATTGGCGACAGGATAATCACTAGCACGATACGGATGATATGGTGCGCGACGACAAAACCGACATCTGCGCCTGCGACAAGAGCTAGGACAGCCATTTCCGCTTGCCCCCCCGGCGAGAAGGCGAGCAAACCTTCTAGAAACGGGACAAGCCCCAGAGCAATTGCAGCCCCCGCAAAGAGGCTCGAAACAATGAAAATCAGAACAGAATAGCCAAGACCCGCGACCACATCGATGCGAAGTTCTTTCCACGTGATGCCCGAATATTTAACGCCCACGGTAAAGCCGATGAAGAATTGCGCCGCATAGATCGCCTGTGCAGGGGGGCGATGCTCCAACAGTCCTGCGAGGCTAAAGATGGTGGCTAAGATCATCGGCCCAAGGATTGAAGCCCCGAAAAGACCAATCTTTTGAGCGCCCTGCCATCCTACAATCCCGACGACCGCCATCAGAACCAATTCTTGCCACGGCAAATCTGTGATCGGCAGCCCCGGCGCACGCGAAAGATCAATATGCAACACATAGGCAAAGAGCATCGGCAAGATCGTAACAATCACCAAAACACGGGTTGCGTGGATAAGAGACATCGCACGGACGTCACCACCCGCCTCTTCACCAAAGACAAGCATATCCTGTAATCCGCCCGGCATTGCGGAATAGTAAGCTGTTGCGTGGTCGAACCCAAAGACGCGGCGAAAATAGGGATATCCGACAAGCCCTATGATGAGCGTCAGAATTGGCATCAAGGCAAGCGAGATCAGCATCTCGTCCAGTCGGTGAAACAAAGCGGGCGTGATAGATGTGCCCACAGCAACGCCAAGAATGGTGCGCATCAGGTTTGAGGTCTTTGGCGCGCCTTTGAGCTCCACCCCGATGAGCGAAGCGATGAGGCAACCGACAAGCGGCCCAAGAAGCCATGGAAGCGGCAAATGCGCAAAAATGAAGAACGCTACACCAACAAGTGAAATGCCGATTGTGAGCGCGAGTCTAAAATAGCTGGTCAAATGACTTTCTCCCCCGTCGAAAGGGCCGATAAAGCCTATGCCTGACAACAACCTGACGCACCACTAAAATCACCAAGATTTCGGCGTGCTTATAACATGTTGCTATGTTTGGAGAGTGGTACCACCTCCCCGGCTCGAACGGGGGACCTCCTGATCCACAATCAGGCGCTCTAACCAACTGAGCTAAGGCGGCACTGCGGGCGATTTAGCCCCGCTTGCAGATGAATGCAAGGGGCTTTGGGCGGAAAATCGAAATGCATTCGCTTGCCTTATTCAAAGCCTAGCCTTAGGTCATTGCCAGCCAATAAACGGAGACCACCATGGGTATCGATACCGAACGCGACGTCGAAGCCAACCTTCAGATCGGACCGACAAGCACCGGAATGGTTCGAATTTTCATCGAGTCGGAAGGTGTAGAAATCCCGATGGATTTCGAACCCGAAGAAGCCGAGGAAATTGCCGAAGAGATTCGCGCAGCAGCACAAGCCGCTCGTTCTCTTCGCTAAGTTATCGCGTTGACCCGACACGCGGGTCGCGCAATCCCTGAAGCCTGTGGGCAGTGGTGCGCGCGAACTTATGTGTTAGCACCTTGCGCCGCGCGGCGGCGAGTTTCGTTTCCTGGGGCATACGGATGATTTCCGCACCGTAGCTGTCTGCAATGATCAGCCCGCTTTCTGGCGGTAGCAGCTCGGTCGGGAAATCGGTGTCCACGGCCCAGAAAAAACGGTCACACCACTCAAGATATCCCTGCCATTTGCTGTCCGATTGAAAATCGGCGCGGGACGACTTGCATTCAATCACCCAAATTTCGCCCTTCGGCCCCAAGGCCATAACATCTACGCGCAGCCCCGCAGTAGGTACAAGTTCCTCGACGGTCACAAAGTCGTGGCTAAGCAGGTGACGACAGACACCGCGGGCAAGCAACTGACCCGGTTGAGGCGTGATTTCTGGGGCAAGTTCATCATTGATAATGGGCATACGCGAAACATGAACAATTAGTGAACATCCGTCAAGTCAAAGGCGCTGGCACTGCGTTTCCCTCTTGAACAAGACCTGACCAAGCCCTACCTACGACAACGGCGAGTTTCTGCTCTTCTCGTGCGTAAGCGTTTACATTCCAGTGGCCTTAAGCAAATCCGAGGGAGCTGGCTCTGTCTGGGTTCTGGCTCAGTTATCTGGCGCCCACCTGTATATACAGGTCCTCGGGAATAAAACGTGCACGGTCGCTGTGGTTCTCGCCACCAATCAAAATCGCCGCCTCATTTGGGGCGGCGTTTTTTGTCGTTCAGAGGTTGCGAGCGCGGTAGGTTTTCCGGCTTTGCCGTTCCACCCGAACAAGCGCAGGTTCGGGCATGAGACCGATTTTCATCCCTCCGCGTGGCTCGTCGTCGTCATCTTCTGCCATGTTCATGATTGCGATCCCGAATTGCACACCTGCAAAGACGATCCCGTTGAACAGCCAAAGCAAGAAAACAGCGAGCAGACCAACGTCAGAAGTGCTCACCAAATGCCAAAGGTTCGCCACGTTGAACCATAACAGCAGTGCGACCAGAACGGCAGACAGCACAAAACCAATAGCGACTTGGGTGATATAAAGGCGGATGAGTTTCGGCATGAGCGAGTCTCCCTTTGTTTAAAAGATAGGAGCATCACCGCCAGCAACAACAGAAAAAGGGCCCCAAGGGCCCTTTTGTCGCGGTCTAAACTATTTTTAGCCTATGCGTTCAGAATGCCTCGGGGCGGGCTTCGCGCGCCATGTGATCAAGAACTGCGTTTACAAAGCGCGGCTCCTTGCCTTCGGGATGGAAAGCTTCGGCGACTTGAACAAACTCGACGATCACAACCTTGGGCGGGGTATCACCGGCAATAAGTTCGGCACCTGCTGCTCGGAAAAGCGCACGAAGGGTCGGGTCGATGCGAGCAATGGGCCATTTGGCAACAAGAGCGCGATCCGTCATTTGGTCAATTTTCGCCTGCTCGTTCACCGCGGTCTCAACCAAAGAACGAAAGGTGCCTACATCGCCTTCGGCCATTTCTTCGCCTTCGTAGACAGCGCCGAAGCGGTGGTCTTCGAATTCACGGCACACGCCTTCGATTGTCTGTCCAGAGGATTCCATCTGGAACAGTGCCTGCACGGCATAAAGACGAGATGTCGATTTCATCTGGCGTTTTTGTGTGTTCGAAGCAGTCATGCGATCGAGTTTCCGTCACGGGCGAGGAGAATGTCGTTGGTAAAGCCGATGCCCTTTTCGGCGCGGCCCCACTTACGGCCCAGAGCGATCAGGTGCAAGGCCGCAGCAGCAGCTCCACCACCTTTATTCTGATCTTTTGGATTTGCCCTTACGTCGGCTTGCTCATAATTCTCGACTGTGAGGATGCCATTGCCGATGCAAAGCCCCTGAAGACCTAGAAGTGTGATCGCTCTGCTTGAGTCGTTGCAGACCGTGTCGTAATGCGTCGTCTCACCACGAATGACACAGCCGAGCGCAACATAGCCATCAAAGTTGCTCATACGGGCGGCGATGCCAATGGCGGTTGGAACTTCGAGAGCACCGGGAACTTCGATCACCTCATAGGTGCCACCTACTGCCTCGATCTCGGCCGTTGCCCCTACGATCATCTGATCCGTGATGTCCTTGTAGTAAGGCGCGACGACGATGGCGAGCTTGACAGGTTTGTCGAACTCGGGCCGCTCAAGGGTATAATGCGAAACGCCAGCCATCAGGCCTCTCCTTCGATCTTGCGCGTGCCCGTGATTTCGAGACCATAGGCATCCAATGCCACGACCTTAGGACGGGGCGAGTTAGTCAGCAAAGTAATCTTGGAAAGGCCAAGACTCGAAAGGATTTGCGCCCCTACACCATATTGGCGGAGTGTCTTAGGACCACGATCTTCGTCCGAAACCATCTGCATGTGAATATCGCGCAAAAGAACAACAGCGCCGCGGCCTTCTTTTGCGACTTCTTCCATCGCCAATGAAAACTCGCGTGCGCGGGTTGCGCCCGAAAGACCAACCATGTCCAAGAGCGGATCAAGTGTATGCATCCGAACGAGGACAGGTTCATCGCCAGACAGATCGCCTTTGACCAAAGCAATGTGTTCGGCGCCGTTGGTGACGTCCCGATAGATGCGCATGTTCCAATCGCCGCCGAATTCCGAAGTCACCGCGTTTTCGCTTACCAATCGAACGAGGTTATCATTACGACGGCGATAGGCGATGAGATCAGAAATCGTGCCGATCTTGATGTTGTGGCGCTGTGCGAATGCCACAAGATCAGGAAGACGTGCCATGGTCCCGTCTTCATTCATGATCTCGCAGATCACGCCAGAGGGGTTCAGCCCTGCAAGGCGAGAAATGTCCGTCGCAGCCTCTGTATGCCCTGCACGAACAAGCACCCCGCCTTCGCGGCTTCGCAGCGGAAAAATATGTCCAGGTGTAGCAATGTCTGCATCTGTCTTGGACGCATCAATAGCCACAGCGATCGTATGTGCGCGGTCTTGGGCAGAGATACCGGTCGAGACCCCTTCACGTGCCTCAATCGAGACCGTGAAAGCCGTCTCGTGCCGCGACGAGTTGCTCGACGCCATCAGCGGCAGACCAAGTGCATCAATACGCTCGCCCGTAAGGGTAAGACAAATCAGACCACGCCCGTGCGTCGCCATAAAGTTAATCGCGTCTGGCGTTGCCATTTGCGCAGGGATCACCAGATCCCCTTCGTTTTCACGGTCTTCGTGATCGACGAGGATAAACATGCGGCCATTTCTGGCCTCGTTGATAATGTCCTCGATGGGCGAAATAGCATCGGACCAGCTTTGCTCGACCGGACCGGATTCATCAAAAGACTGTGTCATGGCGTCCCCGCTGTTATTCAACTCAGGAGATAAAGCACCAATGCCCGCATTGAAAGTGCACAGTCGTCGCGCATTTGCGCACAAACGACATCTGGTGGTTTATTCCCACTCACGAAGCCGAGCGACATAGCGCGCCATGGTGTCGATCTCGAGATTGATAGGATCACCGACCTTTGCCGTCCCCCAAGTCGTCACCTGCTTGGTATGCGAAATGACGTTGATGCCAAAGGTGGCGCTGTCCACTTCGTTCACGGTGAGCGAGGTGCCATTCAGAGCGACCGAGCCCTTAGGGGCAATGAACTTAGCAAGCTCATCTGGCGCGCGGAACGTCATTCTGGTGCTGTCGCCTTCTGTGTGCATCTCGATCAATTCGGCAACACCATCAACGTGGCCGCTGACAATATGACCGCCAAGTTCGTCGCCAACTTTGAGAGCACGTTCTAGATTGAGACGTTTCCCAACATTCCACATATTACGACCGATATTGGTTTTTGAGATGCTTTCGGCGCTGATCTCGACATCGAACCAATTTTGCGGCGCTGTGCCGAGCGCAACAACAGTGAGACAGCATCCGTCACAGGCAATCGAGGCACCAATATCAATGCCGTCCACGTCATAGCTCGTGCCGATCCGTGCACGCAGATCGCCCTTTTGTTCAACTTCGAGAACTGTGCCGATGTCGGTGATGATGCCCGTAAACATGCCGCTAATCCTTTTGCTTTACGGGCATAGAGGTAGACGCTCGCGAAGATCAGGGCAAGGTGCCCTATTCTCGCCCAAAATACTGGATAGAATGGCGCGATAGTTGTAGTGCGGTGCGTAATGCCGATCAAAGACCCAAATCAAAGGCGCTTTTTGTTCCTCCAAGGGCCACATGGTCCCTTTTTCGTCCGTCTTGCAGAAATGCTCCGCAAGGCAGGGACCGAGGTATGGCGTGTTGGATTTAATTCTGGGGACCGCGCATTTTGGTTCGGCTCTAAGAACTATATTCCCTATCAAGGTACGTTGGATAATTGGGCTGACGCATTTCGCGCGATAATCGAAGAGCACAAGATCACGGACATTGCGCTCTATGGCGACACGCGCCCGATCCACGCCCAAGCAATCGCAATTGCCCGAGACCTCGGACTTTGCATCCATGTCTTTGAAGAAGGTTACATGCGCCCGTTTTGGGTGACCTACGAGCGTGACGGCTCGAACGGCAACTCGCGGCTGATGGATCTAAGCATCACTCAGATGGCAGAGATGCTTGAAACATCAAATTTCGATGTTCCAGAACCGCCAGCACATTGGGGCGACATGCGCCATCATGTGTTTTATGGCGCACTCTATCATTGGTTCGTGATGTTCCGAAACGGCGCATATCGCGGGTTCAAGCCGCACCGCGAGTTGCCCGTGCGGACCGAAGCTGCGCTTTACACTAAGCGACTGATGCTAATGCCCTTTATCGCATTGGATCGCTGGATCGCTCAAAGACGGATCAAATACGGCGGCTTCCCCTATCACCTCGTGCTATTGCAGCTTGAGCACGACTCTAGCTTTCAGATGCATTCGCCCTTCACGCGTATGGAAGAATTTCTGCGCCTCGTCGTCGAGGGTTTTGCAAAAGGTGCGCCGCGCCACCACCATCTCGTTTTCAAGGCACATCCGCTTGAAAACGGCAGAAGCCCAATTCGCCATATTCTGCGCACTTTAGAGCAAGAGCACGACCTGTCTGGTCGCATCCATTACGTGCGCGGCGGCAAACTAGCGACGCTTCTCGATCATGCTCGCACTGCCGTCACCGTGAATTCCACAGCGGCCCAACAGGTGCTCTGGCGGTCCATTCCTCTCAAGGTTTTTGGCCGTGCCGTATATGACAAACCCGAATTCGTATCGACACTCCCGCTCGAAGACTTCTTTGCGCAGCCCGGACGCCCCGATAGTATCGCCTACCGTGATTATCGCCGTTTTCTCCTGGAAACGAGCCAAGTGCCTGGCGGTTTCTACTCTTCTCGTGGACGCCGACAACTCTTGCGACAAGTCGTCGATATGATGCTCGATAGCGACGATCCTTACGATGCTCTCAAAGCTGGCAAAGCCCCTCCACGGCAGGCTTTGCGTGTCATTAGCTAGCCGCCACAACGCCTAGTGGTTGGCCTTGGCCTCGCGGCACAATCGCAACACATGAAGCCGCAGCCGCGGGTAGCTATGCTTCTAGCTAGATTTTCCCATCACATTTCGATACTTTAGAGACAAAACTTGAGGCAGAATAACATAGGTCGAGGAGACCGAGCAGTGAACTCCAACCGTTTGCGCTTCGCACGAGGCGCGGCACTTATTGCCGCAGTTGCCCTCACCGCATCTTGTGCGGCATTGCCCCGTTCCGGTCCTAATAAGTCGGAAATCTTTGCGGGCTCCGTTCTGCGAGAAGGCGACAGCTTTATCATTACGGTCGATGACCGTGTGAACTACATCGCATCCGTCGCCCCCGCTTATGGATTTGACGATGCCTTTTTGAATGCCGGCGTCGTGGGTTCCGACACGATCCAACCAGGCGATGTTCTCGGGCTTACCATTTGGGAAAACGTTGACGATGGCCTTCTTGTCCCACAGGGCCAGAACGCGACCGTCCTCGACGAAGTACAAGTCGATGGCGCGGGCTTTATCTTTGTTCCCTACGCGGGCCGCGTCCGCGCTGCGGGCAACACACCCGAAGCCATTCGCCGCCTGATCACAGAAAAGCTCCGCGATCAGACCCCCGATCCGCAGGTTCAGGTTCGACGTCTCGCTGGCGACGGCGCAACCGTTTCGATCGTTGGCGCGTCTGGTCAGGGTGTATTCCCGATTGAGCGTCCGACCCGCACCCTTTCGGCCATGCTAGCCGCTGCTGGCGGCGTCAGCATCGAGCCGGAAATTGCATTGGTCAAAGTTGTGCGCGGCGACAAAGTCGGCAAAGTCTGGTTCCAAGACCTCTACGACCACCCAGCAAATGACATCGCTCTGCGCGGCGGGGATCGCATCATCATCGAGGCGGACCAACGCAGCTTTACCGCTTTGGGAGCCACTGGCTCGCAGACCGAAGTTCCTTTTGAAAGCCGCACGATCTCGGCAATCGAAGCACTTGCGCAGGTTGGTGGCTTGAGCTCATCGACCGCTGACCCAACGGGCGTGTTTGTTTTCCGTAACGAGCCAGCCGAGATTGCCAACCCGCTTACTGGCCGTACCGATCTAAGCGGTTCGCAGCGCGTTGTTTATGTGCTCGACCTGACCAAACCAAACGGCATGTTCATGGCACGAGACTTTGCAATCCGTGACGAAGACACCGTCTACGTGACCGAAGCTCCGATTGTTCAGTTCAACAAAACTATTTCGGCACTCACCGGTACGTTGAGTTCTGTTACTGGACTGGCCTCGTCAGCGAGCAGCTCACAGTAATGCCCATCTGGGACGACCCCTTTGGCGCCGCCGACTCCCCTCGGCGGCGCCTTTTTGTTTATAATGGCGGCTTTCTGACGCAAACTCGGATACGCCGAATTCTGGACCTTGCTGGGTTCGACATCGCCCTTGGCATCCCCAAAGGTGACGACGATCTGATCGGTGTCTGGGGTCAATCTCCCACCTCCCCACGTGGCGAGACTGTCGCCGAAAAAACGGGTCACAAGATCATTCGGGTCGAGGACGCCTTTTTGCGTTCTGTTCTTCCCGGACGCATCGGCAAGGAACCTCCTCTCGGCCTGCATATCGACAGTTCTGGGCTTCATTTTGACCCTGAAGTTCCAAGCGATCTTGAACGTTTGCTCAAGACGCACCCTCTTGATGATACGCAACTTTTGAACCGTGCGCGCTCTGGCATCGAGCGGCTTCGCCGTTCTCACCTGAGCAAATACAACAACCACGACCCAAAGGCTGCGGCTCCACCACCGGGCTATGTTCTGGTCATCGATCAAACCAAAGGCGACGCCTCTGTCGCGGCAAGTCGC